>NZ_JBIDDP010000049.1:0-410 GCF_043195475.1 Streptomyces sp. Y20 | reverse complement strand
AGGTGGAGGCGTTGGCGAATACGCCGACGTGCGGCGTGAGTTGATACAGCAGGCCCGCGCGCTGGGTGACGGCGTCGTGGGTCTGGTGGCTTTTGGGCGCGCCGGTGAAGTCTTCGATGTGTTGGTCGAAGTGCTCGAAGCGCGCCCCGAGCATGCCGCGCAGGCGGTCGGTGAAGATGATTTGGTCCTGCAGGTTCAGCGCGTGGCTTTTGGTCTGCTCGAAGAAATCGGTGCCCGAGCGCAGGCCGTTGGGTTTGGCCTGGCCGTAGACCGGGTTGTAGAGGTCGATGGCGTAGGGGCTGCCGGTGATGGCGGTCACGCGTTCTTTCTTGCGGTAGTCCTCGTATTCGGTGCCGATCAGCAGCTCGTGTTGCCAACTGCCAACGTCAAACAGCCCGCGCAGTTCAAGC
>NZ_JBIDDP010000048.1:0-417 GCF_043195475.1 Streptomyces sp. Y20 | reverse complement strand
CATGCTGAGCGTCGGCGGGTCAATCGGCTGGGCATGCAGTGGTTCGGTGACGCCGGGGTCGCAGATGGTGTTGGCGACCGTGGCGTTGGTCAGACCGGCAATCGAGATGATGTCACCGGCGCCGGCTTCCTCCACGGGAACACGCTCTAGACCCCGGAAGGCAAGGATTTTGGAGGCGCGACCCTGTTCGACAATCTTGCCGTCCGGGTCGAGCGCGTGGATCGGGGCGTTGAGCTTGATCGAGCCGGAGAAGATCAGGCCGGTCAGGATGCGGCCAAGGAAATTGTCGCGGTCGAGCAGGGTCACAAGGAATTTGAACGGACCATCGGGATCGGCGCTGGGAGCGGGCACATGATCGACGATGGTCTGGAACATTGGCGACAGGTCGCCGGACCGGACATCGGGATTGTCCCCGGC
>NZ_JBIDDP010000047.1:0-420 GCF_043195475.1 Streptomyces sp. Y20 | reverse complement strand
CCAGGGCCGCCCAGGTGGACCGCTCGGCCCGCCGGACCACCGTGCACGCCTGGTGCAGCAGCGCCGCCCCCGGCGTACCGCCCGGCAGGATGAAGCTGCGGAGCTTCTCCAGCTCCTCCAGGAAGCGGTCGCAGTCCGCCTCCAGCTTGTCCACGTAACTCTGCTCCACCCGCAGCGGCGGGTACTTCGGGTCCTCGACCACCGGGGTGGAGAGGTCGGCGCCCACGTCGAACAGGTCGTTCTGGACCCGTACGAGGACCTTCACCACGTCCTCGGGCAGCTGCCCGAGCGCGATGGCCGTCCCGATCACCGCGTTGGCCTCGTTGGCGTCCGCGTAGGCCGAGATCCGCAGATCGGTCTTGGCGGTGCGGCTCATGTCGCCGAGGGCCGTCGTGCCCTGGTCGCCGGTCCGGGTGTAGA
>NZ_JBIDDP010000046.1:0-429 GCF_043195475.1 Streptomyces sp. Y20 | reverse complement strand
GAGCAACACTTCCAGAGCCGCCGGCCCACCCGCGGAGGAGCCAATGGCCACCAGGCTCTGGCGTGGCGCACCGCTGCGCAGTGGCTGGGGCGCGGAACGCACCCGGCTGCCGCGCTGGCCGATCAGCCAACCGATATTGAGGATCTTGCGCAACAGTGGCGCCGCCGCTTCCTGGGCATTGCCCGCGCCCAGGGCCGGAGTGTCCACCACATCCAGCGCGCCGTGGCCCATGGCTTCGAACACCCGGTGCACATTCTGCTGGCGATCGACGGTGACGATCACGATGGCGCACGGCGACTCGGCCATGATCCGCCGCGTGGCCTCGACGCCATCCATCACCGGCATGATCAGGTCCATGAGAATCAGGTCCGGGGTCAGTTCGGCACAGTACTTCACCGCTTCCGCACCATTGGTGGCGACCCACACCAC
>NZ_JBIDDP010000006.1:0-479380 GCF_043195475.1 Streptomyces sp. Y20 | reverse complement strand
GCCGACCTGGACGCCATCGCTCACGAACTCAACCACCGTCCGCGCAAGACCCACGGCTACCGCACTCCGGCAGAGGTCTACGCTGACCTCCTGAACAGCAGTGATGCGCTGACCGCTTGAGCTCGCCATCGTTTGGTGACAGGCGCGGCGGGCGTCCAATGAACCCGGACTTTTCGGGGTCTCGCGGCGATGCGAATTCAATGAGATCCGATGGCGGATGATGACAGGGTTTGCTGACAGCCAAGGTCGAATGCGACCACCACAACGGGGAGCGGCATGGCCAACCTGGTCTACAAGCGGGTGTCGACCGACCAGCAGTCGACCGACCGCCAGAACCTCGTCCTCGCCGAGGCCGGGATCGAGGACCCAGTCGTCTTCGAGGAGGACGCCGACACCTCCAGCCGCCTCCACCCGCTGGAACGGCCGAAGGTCCGCGAGCTGCTCACCTACGCGCGGCCGGGCGACACCGTGCACATCTCCGAGATGTTCCGCCTCGTACGCGGAACCCAGCACATCCTCGACGTACTCGACGTCCTCCACCGCGACCGCCTCGCCCTGCGCATCCACGACGGCGCGTTCTCCGCGATGGACCTCACCGCCCGCCACCCACGCACCGGAGAACTGCTGTCCACCGTGAAGTTCATGGTGCAGACCCTCGCCGCCGCCGGCGAACTCCAGCGCGACCTCCAGCGGGAACTGACCTACGACGGGCTGCGCGCGGCCGAGGCCAAAGGCAACAAGGGCGGGCGCCGCCCGGTCGTCACGGCAGCGAAGGCCGCCGCCGTACGCGCCGCGTACCTGGGCGGCCGGTCCATCGCCAGTCTCGCCCGCGACCACCACGTCAGCCGCGGCGCCATCCGTACCGCCGTTGCCGACCTCCCGCCCGAGCACACCGTCGTCGCCCCGGACGTCCGTCCCAGCTCCGGAGCTGCCGGTCGTCCTCGACATGCCGGGAAAGATCGCGGACTTCCTCCGCGCGGCCGACCTGGACCCCGCCGAGCGCGCCGCGCTTGACCACGGCCAGGCCGTACGGCGCGGACAGGGCTACACCCTGCGCATCAGCGCCCTGCCCTCGGTTCACCGTCAGCTCCTCGCCCGCTGCCAGTCCCTCGACGGCACCGGGGCGATCCCGGCACAGCGCAAGGCCCGCCGCGAGTACGAGAACCGCGTCAGCGCCCTCGTTGACCTACGGCCCGAGCATCACTCTTAGCTACTTTGCCCCTGGGGACAGAGCTGGGAGTCCGGGGCCGCCAAGGGCGGGGCGACCGAGTGGATTCACTGGCAGTCCGGCACCGCACAGCTGTTGCCCCGCCTGATCGCGGGCCGCACCCGCGGCCCACTGTTTCTCACCGGCCGCAAGGCCCCGGCCGGGACGCCGACGCTGGACGTGTGCCGGGAGACCGGGCGGGCCCGACTCTCGTACCGCCGGGCTGAGGAGATCTTCGAGGAGAACACGCGGCTGCTGGCCAACCCGCTCGCCTCACCCGAGGACATCGAGGACCTGGACGGGTGGACTCTTCACCGGCTACGTCACAGTGCCCTGACACACGACGCCGAGGGCGGCACCTCCACCCCGATGCTGCTGGCCCGCTCCCGCCACGCCTCTGTCCGCTCCCTGGAGCGGTACGCCCGGCCCGGCGTCGACTCAGTCGCCCGACACGTCGCCGAACGCGACCCCGCCGCACGTCGCCGCACGTAACGCCCCTCGTTTGCGGCTGGTGACAGTGTTCTTACCGGTACCCCAGGTTGCAGCCGACCGCGCCGGCCTCCAGCAGCCGCTCCACCAGTCGATGCTCGCCCTGACCGGCCAGGCCCGTCTTCGGGAGCCCCGTCGTCTGCGGTTCCGCCTGTTCTCCGCCGCCACCCGACTCGTCACCACCAGCCGGCGCCGCATCCTCCGCCTCGCCCGCCCCTGGCCCTGGACCAGTGAGGTCACAGGGCACTCGAATGTCTTGCACTCCCGCCGGACCCCGGCCGTCCAGGCGCAGCCACTTCGCCCGGGTCCTCAACGGCCGCCGAGAGAGGGGCACCTGCAGCTCGTCGGAGAGCCGGGCGGCCAGCCGGGTCGCCAGCAGGAAGTGACCCCCGAGGTCGAAGAAGTTGCCCTGCGGCCCGATCCGGTCCACCCCGAGCATCCGCGACCAGATCTCGCCCACCCAATCGGTGATCCGGTCCCGGGTGGTGAGCCCGGCACGGGGCCGCGCCGCGGCGGCTGCGGGCACGGCGGCCGGGGCGGGTGGCGCCCCGGCCGGGGCGGTGACCGGCGGTGCGGGGCGTCGGCCGGCAGTCGGCGCCGCGGGCGGCGGCTCGATCGGTCAGACAACGTTCAACTCGCCTGCCGGACACGGCACTGAGGGGCGATCCGCCTTTGTGTGTCAGCCGTTGTTAGCGCACCCGGATGTTCCTCAACCCCCGAACCGGTGTTGCCCGTGGCCGTTTTTACTGCCGCGCCGACTCACGTGCGGGAGCTTGCCTTGCTTGGGGGTTTCGCCTGGTCGGGTGAAATTCGTACCTCGTTAGGATCTACACCTGAGGAAGTTTGCAGCAATCCATGTCACCCATTCACTCACATGGCGCGATGTTGGCATAAGACAGGGGCAATCTGGCTACATTGCCTAATGTCCTCCCCTTCCCAGTCACCATCACTCCGGAGCGCGTCATGCCCGTCCCTTTGAGTTCGTACGCTGAATCCGCCGTGGCCAATGATGCCAATCTGGCCAAGTCTCAACTCTCGGCGAGTCTCCTGACACCATCCCCCGAGACGCGTGCGCAGGCGCTCCGACGACCCGCCACTACGCAGCCGGACCAAAACGTGGTCGGCGTAGGTATCGGCGAGAAGATCGTGGCCGGGCGAAACACGGGACTGCTGGCCGTCAAGGTGTTTGTACGGCACAAGTTCCCGCTCGACCACCTGCCGGAGCACCACCAACTACCCACGAATCTCAACGGGCTGGACGTCGACGTCGAACAGGTGGGAACCATCGTCGCGTTCGCGCCGGATCCCAAACTTCGCTACCGGCCGCTGCGCCCGGGAAGCAGTGTCGGCTACCAGGATCCAGCGGGCCAAGTCGTGATGGCAGGTACGCTCGGCGCCATCGTGGGCAACTCCGATAACTATTACATCCTGAGCAACAACCATGTCCTCGCAGACGAAGGCCGCCTGCCCGTAGGCGCTCCGATCTATCAGCCCGGACTGTTGGACGGCGGCAACCCGGCGACCGACGAAGTGGCGAAATTGACTCACTTCATCCCGCTCGAGCCGAAGAACAACACGGTCGACTGTGCCATCGCTCAACTCGATCCTGAAATCGTCGCGGCCGTCGCGGATCTGGTGGCGGGTCCGCCCACCGGAACTACCACAGCCGTGCTGCACGAGGCGGTCGAGAAGTCCGGGCGTACCACGGGCTTTACCACTGGTACCGTTACAAGCGTCAACACGGACGCCATCGTTTCCTACGAGACCGGGACGTTGAGCTTCACCGGTCAGATCGCCATCACAGGCCATGGCGGGCATCCCTTCAGCGCTGCTGGCGACTCCGGCTCTCTCATCATTGACCGCGTGACGGGGAAAGCAGTGGGACTGCTCTTCGCAGGCGGTACCACGACCACCTTCGCCAACCCGATCGACGACGTGATCGCCACGCTCGGCGTGTCGATCCTCACGTCGGGCCCGGTGACCGGTCCCGGCCCGCACCCCGGTGGGCGCGGCCCCGGGCATGGTGGCGGTCCGGGACATGATGGTGGGGGTACCGGGGCACGGCGGTAACCCGTCGACAACAAGCGACCTCAGTACGCCATCCCAGCCACCAGCACCCAGTGGGCACCTATCTGCTGTCCTGAATGGGAGAGAAGGCCGTGTCGGAGGATCTGGACGCTCTCAAGACGGAGATCAACCACGAGTGGCTCGGTCGTGGCGGAGTGGTCGCCGTCGGTGTCGGTGAGGAGAATGGTCGTGGCGTCGTGATCGTCACTCTGGACCACGACCGGCCGACGGCGCAGACGATCGCTGAGCGCTATGCCGGTCGCCCCGTCATCGTACGAAGCGGCGAAGGTGAGATCCGTCCATTCTGACGGCTGCGACTGGGCGCCCCCGGCGCAGGGGCGACATTTCACGCACGAACCACGTCCGCAAACGGACCCTCGCCGTGCACGCTGCGCTGCCATGGACCGGACCGGTACGTACGGAGCCGTGTCCCAGCCAGCATTCTTAGCGCCCAGGTGGCGGGCCGGCATGTCAGCGCAGCAGCAGCGGCGCGGTGGCGAGGTTGCGGTGGTCATGCCGCCCTCGAGCCCGTACCCGCCCGCCCGCCCGCCATGCAGCCGCTGCCGTGATGCACCGCCTGCACCACCCGTCGCAGCCCGCGCAACGCCGTCCTCGCGCGGATCCATCCAGCGCCGGGCCTGCCCCGGACCATGATCTGCACCCACCACCAGCAGGCCTCCAGCGACCCCCGACACCGTGCCCGCTCGGCATCCGCTCCTGCCCGAATTCACCCGAACCCGCCTCGCCGCCCGCCGCCGATGGACGGCGGCCTCCCTGAGCTGGGCGACGCGATCAGCACGCGCTGGTACGACCACCACCAGCACTTGCACATCCACTGGCAAGAGCGCCTTCACCAGCTCACCGCCGCGAACCCCCACCTCGCCCGAGGACCGGCCTCCCCCACCCTTACCTGCCGCGGCCTGATCACCTACCCCGAGACCCTCACCCTCGCCGCAGCTCTGGCCCGCCTGCCCCCGCATCCCCTGAGCCGCACCCACCCGACCGCCTTCCTCCACCACCTCGCCAGCCGCCTCCAACTGCCCCGCCTCGCACCCGCCAGCAGGTGGCGTTCATGGGCTTGGCGGAGTCCCACCGCCTGATCGTTGTCGACCCGGGCCGCCGGCGACGCCGACACTGGGGTGGTGGCGCCCGGGTCGGCCGCCGGGGGCTTGAGGCCCCAGGCGTCGGCGACGACGTCGCGCTCGGCGGCCGGATCCGGGGCCGGGTCGGGCGCGGCCGCGGTCGGCGTGGTGCTCCAGGCGTCGGCCGGGCGAGTCGCCGTGCGCGGCGGCGGGCTGCGTGTCGCAGGTGGGCGGCTTCTGCAATTGCACCGAGCCGGCCTGCGTCGGGAGACCCGCGGGCGTCAGGCCGTCGGCGGCCTTCTCGCCGGTGGCAGCTTGGCCCATCTGGACATTCTCGCCACGGTGACGGGCCTGCTCCGGGTGCGAACGGGACGCCTGTGGATCGCTCACAGGTTCACTTCTGGGGGAAGGCAGAGAACTTCCCCGTTTCCTCCTGCTTCTGCCGGGTGACTACGCTCCGGCTCTCCCGAATCGGCAACCGGTGGCCGGTCGTTGCGTCGGTCACGGTCCTCGAACCCAGGGGCTTGCGCAGAGTCACGCGGGCCGGACCCATCCGGGCGTCCGCCGGGCAGACGACGTCCGGCCCCGTGCGGGTGGTGACGCGCACGGTGAGGGAGAGGGTCTCGGGTGTCTCGGTCACATGGAGCCGAGGAACGCTGTCGCACCCGCCCGACTCAGCCATGACGGTGAGGGTGCGACGGTCGACGCTCACCGTGACCGGGTGAGCGATCTCCTCATTCCTCGTAACGGTTGTCGATCCCGCTGCCGGCGAACCCGCGCATCCCGTCAGGCCGACCAGGCCCAGGATCGCCAGGGTCACCGGCACAACGCACTGATCAATCATCTGAGTCTTCACAGTGAACAGACGCCGGCGGAAGCGGATTCGTTCGCCCCGACGGCCAGCGGGCACCGCTCGGTGGTTGCGGTTGCTGGAGCAGCGAGGGCTGGCGTCAACGGTCTGAGCTGGCCCCACCGGTGTGTCTTGCCGGTACCGGAGTCTCCGATCAGGCAGAGCGGCTCGCCCTTCTTCACCCACTCGCAGGTGGCGAGGCTATTGACCAGGGCAGGTGTGACGTGGGGGTTGGCCGAGTGGTCGGGGACCGGCCCTCGCTCTCAGCGGCCTTGTGCGCCTCGAGCGCGACGACGTCCGCGGTGCAGGCCCCGGCCTCCAGTGCGGCGGTGATGCCGGCGACGACACCGCGGTGCTGCAGGTGCCGGTGCAGCAGCAGGACATGGACCAGGGCCTTCGTCCCGTCTGCCTCGCCGAGCGTGTGTTCGGCCGCGGACCAGAAGGCCTCGTAGGCGGGAGTGAAGGTGCCCGCGCGGCGGGCCTGGTCCAGGGCCTCGGAACCGGCCAGGGCTCCCGGCTTGGCCAGCAGGACCTCCAGGACGTGGTGGTCGAGCACCACCCGCTCGGCGCCCTTGGTGGTCAGGCGCGGGTGGCGGGCGATCTCGGTTCGGCCGTGGAAGACGACGACCTCGCTCGAGCGGAGCAGGGCGTGCAGGACGTGCACCTGGCGGGCGATGTAGCGGACCGGAACCGAGTACCGGCAGACGCGGACGGCGACCATGCCGTAGCGGTCGACCCGCGGCTCGGAGGCCACCCCCGTTTCGAACGAGTCCTCCGGGACTGGCAGGAGGAGCGGTGCCTCGTTGGTGAAGTCCTGGCCGATGGTACGGATCCGCATCCCGATCCGCCGGTTCTCCTCGGCCTGTCCGAACGCGGCGAAGGCGTCGTTGAGCTCGTCGAGGGAGTCTTCGCGTGGGTGTTGTTGCATGACTTCGGTCAGGCAACACAGGCCGAGCTGCACGACATCCTGAGCACCATCGCGGGTGACGACGGGCACTGACCCGCGTGCGTGCGGGCCCGGAGCATGCGGCGGACAATGGGAGTGTGATCTTTCGCCGTCGGCGAGCAATCTCCGGGCGGCGGCCGGCCGTATACAGAGGTGTGTCGGGTTTCCGGTTCCCCGTGGGCCGCCTCCCGGACGAGGCTCTGCTGTCCGGGCTGGCCACCGGCGACCCGGAACTCGCCGTCGCCTTCGTACGGAGGTTCCAGCACAGGGTTTTCGGCGTCGCCATGACGGTCATCGGCGACCGGCAGATCGCCGAGGACATCGCACAGCAGACATTCGAACGCGCATGGCGTCATGCGCAGGTCTACGACTCGCGCCGCGGCTCGGTCACGACCTGGCTGACGACCATCGCGCACAACCTCGCCATCGACGCCGTCCGCGCGCGGCGGACGGAGCCGGTGGCACCCGAAGATCTCGACGCGCTGGTGGGCGCCGTCACCGAGACCCCCGAGCGGTGGGCGCTGGCCGACGAGGCCTCCTCCCAGCTGCGGGCCGCCGTGGCACGGCTGCCACGGGGGCAGGCCCGTGCCCTGGTGATGGCGGGCATCTACGGAATGACGGCCCAGCAGATCGCCGACCTGGAGCAGATTCCGCTGGGCACCGCCAAGACACGGATCCGGGCGGCGATGGCAAAGCTGCGGACCACACTCGGGTCTCCGAACCGAGGCGACCATGTCCAGTGACGCGAATTGCAAGAAGCTGCGGGAATACGGCGCAGAGCTGGCCCTGGGCGTGCTCTCCGGCCGCGAGCGGGCCGAGGCGTTCGCCCATCTGGACCGGTGCGCGGACTGCCGGGAGTACATCGAGCACCTGACATTGGTCGGCGACGGGCTGATCGGGCTGCTGCCGGACCGCGAGCCGCCCCTGGGCTTCGAGACCCGGGTGGGACGTGCGCTGATCCGGGACGCCGCGGCACAGGAGCCGCGCCCGCCCGCGCGCGCGTCCGGCCGCCTGCCCACCGGCTGGCGCGGCCGCGGCCACCGGGCCCGGCTGCGGCTCGCGTCGATCGGGGCCGCCGCGGCGGTCGCCTGCGGGCTCGCCGGCTGGGGGATCAGCACGGCCGTGCAGGAGGTCACCGCCTCGCCCCCCGCCGCCTCCGTGAGCGAGCCGATGCTGGTCGGAGACCTGACCTCGGCCGCGGACCGCGGGCAGCCCGTCGGCGAGGTGTACGCCCATCCCGGTACCTCCGGGTGGCTCTTCGTGTCCGTCGATCTCGACGGCCGGGGCACCCGGTACAGCGGCAGGGTCACCTGTCTCCTGGAGCACGCGGACGGCACGACCGTCCGGGTCGGTGACTTCGCCGTGCGGGACGGTCGCGGCGACTGGGGTGCGCCGGCCGCCGTCGACACCGCGGCGGTCTCCGGTGCCCGCCTGACCTCCTCCGACGGCACCGTCATCGCCACGTCCCGGCTGCAGGTCGGCCACGTCCAGACGCCGGTGGACTAAAGGCCCGGCCCCGTCCGCCACGGCCTCAGCGGGGCGGTGCGGGCAGTGCCGACCGCAGAGCGGCGGCCAGTTCGTCGACGGCGGGCCGGGCGGAGGGATCGGCCCGCAGGCAGGCGTCGACGGCGCCGGCGACAGCGGACGGCAGGCGCCGCCGGGAGCCGATCGGCGGGGCGCTGCGGTCCAGCTGCGGATACCGCTCGCCGGTGCTGCCGGTGCTCTCGCCGGCCCCGTCACGCCGCTCACGCCGCTCGTGCCCGGTACCCGGCCCGCCGCCGTTCTCGCCGTTCTCGCCGTTCTGGGCGCTCGCGGCCCTCGCGTGGTCGTCGTCGCGGGCGAACGGCGCGTCACCGCACGCGACCTCGAACAAGGTGATGCCGATGCCCCACACGTCGGCCGCGGCCGTCAGCGGCCCTCCCCGGGCCTGCTCCGGAGCGAGGTAGCCCCGCGTGCCCACCCCGGGGGGCGCGGGCCCGGGGGGCCGCGCGACACTCAGGTCCAGCACCTTCGCGTGACCGCAGTCCACCACCACGTTGGACGGTTTGACGTCCAGGTGCAGCAGGCCCCGGCCGTGCAGGTAGTGGATCGCGGAGCACAGCTGCACCCCGAGCAGCGCCACGTCGGCGGCGCCCGGTCGGCGCCGCAACCGGTGCACGAGGTGGGACAGGGTCTCACCGGTCAGCGTCTCCAGCACGACGAGCGGTTCGGGCGACTCGAAGGTCTCGTAGGCCCGGGTCAGATGCGGATGGGTGAACTCCCGCAGCCACCCGCCCTCCCGCAGCAGCCGCTCGCGCAGCCGCTTGTCGTCCCGGCGGTCGGGCCGCACGGTCTTGATCACACACCGGCAGGCCCGTTCCTCGCTCCAGGCGTCGTAGACGTCCAGCCAGCCCGTGCGCGTCAGATGCGCCAGCACCTCGTAGCCCGGGGCCGGTTTCGCGCCCGGTGCGAGGGCGGCGGGCCGCCGCGGGGTAAAGGCGCTCACGACGGCACCGGCCGCATGGCCGCGGACCCGCTCGCGGCGTTCAGCCGGTGGAGCCGGGCGTAGGCCCCGCCCCGCCGCAGCAGGTCCTCGTGGGTGCCGTACTCGACGACCCGGCCGCGGTCGAGCACCGCGATGTGCGTGGCGTCGCGGACGGTCAGCAGGTTGTGGGAGATCACGATGGTCGTCCGCCCGGCCATGAGCCGCCGCAGCGGGTCCATGATCCGCCGTCCCGACCGGACGTCCAGCCCGCTGGTCGGTTCGTCCAGGAGGAGCACCGGCGCGTCCCTGATCATCGCGCGGGCGATCGCCAGGCGCTGGCACTGTCCGCCGGAGAGCGTCCGGCCCCGCTGGCCGACCATCGTGTCGTAGCCCTCGGGCAGAAGTTCGATGAAGTCGTGCGCGTCCGCCGCGCGCGCCGCCGCGACGATCTGCGCCTGCGTCGCCTCCGGCCGGCCGTAGGCGATGTTGTCCCGTACGGTGCCTTGGAAGACGAGCGTCTCCTGCAGGACCACCGCGACGTTCTCCCGCACGTCGGACAGACGCAGGTCGCGCAGGTCGGTCCCGTCGAGGCGGACCGCTCCCCGGTCGGGGTCGTAGAAGCGCAACTGCAGCTTGGCCACCGTCGACTTGCCCGCGCCGCTCGCCCCGACCAGCGCCAGCGTCTGCCCGGCCGCGACCTGGAAGGACACGTCGGACAGGGCCCAGGACGAGGTACCGGGATAGCGGAAACCGACGCCGTCGAACTCCACATCGCCCCGCGCGCGGCCGATCGGCCGGGCGCCCGCGGCCTGGACGACCTGCGGCCGCTCATCCAGCAGTTCGATGATCCGTTCGGCGGAGGCGGAGGCGGCGTAGAAGGTGGTGCCGAGGCGCGAGAGGCCCCGGACCGGGCTGTAGAGCTTGCCGATCAGCGCGAGGAAGACCAGCAGCCCGCCCAGTGTGAGCTGCCCCTGGGCGAGCTTCCAGGTGCCCAGGCCCATGACCGCCAGGCCGCCCGACACCTCGATCATCTCCACGACGGGTCGGTAGACGGCGTGGATCCGCGCCGAGGCCATCACCGCGTGGAACCGGCCGAGGTTCTCCGCACCGAAGCGACGCTGCTCCCATTCCTGCCGGTTGTACGCCTGCACCAGGGCCACGTTGCCCAGCGTCTCCTCGGCGATCGCGCTGATCGAACCGCTGCGCCGCCGGCGTTCCCGGGACGCCTTCTTGATCAGCCGCGAGAAGTGCCGGGCCGCACCCCAGAACATCGGCACGATGGCGAGGGCCAGGAGGGTCAGGTCCCACTGCAGGTAGAAGAGCAGGCCGAGGAAGACGCCCAGCTGGATCACGTAGTAGAAGGCGTCCGCCACGCCCGAGAGCAGGAACGTCTCGACCGAGTCGACGTCGCCCGTCACCCGGGAGAGCACGTCCCCCAGCCGCCGGCGTTCGAAGAATCCGAGCGACAGCCCCTGGACGTGTCCGAAGACGGCGGAGCGGAGGGTGAGCAGGAAGCGTTCGCTGACCCAGGTGGACGTCACGTCGTCGGCGAAGCCGAGAACGCCGGAGCCGACGACGAGGCCCAGGTAGGTCGGAGCGAGCCACAGCAGTGGCCCGAGGTCACGGGGGACGAGCACGTCGTCCACCACGATCTTGAAAAGCCATATCTCCCCGGCGTCGATGGCGGGGCCGATCAGGCTGAAGAGGACCACGGGAACGAACCAGCGGCGGCCCCCGCGGGTGTACGGCCAGAACCGACGGAACACCTCGCGCGGCGCCACCGGCGGCGGGGCCGCGACCACGGCGTCCGACGCCTCACCCACCGTCAGCAGACGCCGAAGGCCGTACGCCATGGCATGTGTTCCTCGTGGATCGACATGGACCGACGGCCGAGCGGGCCGGGTTCTTGGTTCTCCGGTCCGCTCAGCCTTCGTGTGGGGTCAGTACCGGTTGTTGTCGTCGTGGTCACCGTGACCGTGACGGCCGCCGTGGTCGCCGTGGCCCTCACGGTCACCGTGTCCGTGACGCCCGCCGTGGCCGCTGCGGTCGTCGTTGTTGGACGTGTCGTTGCCGTGGTTGCGGTGCCTGGCGGGCATGAGATTGCTGAAGATTGCCATGGCTTTCCTCCTGAAACTTGCAGCACTTGGGATACGTCTCAGAACAGAAGTTGGATGGCTTTCCGGGACAAAAGTGAAAAAAATCTGCGAAGTGACGGCTGTCATCCCCGCCGAGGCGCGCCGCCAGCCCCCGGTGCAACGCACCTCGCCGCTCGCCGTGATCAGCAGCGCCTCCACGCCGGGCAGTGACTCCGGCCACGCGGCCAGACCAGCGATCCCCTCGCGAACGCCGCGGCCGCCCAGCAGACCACCCTGGTCAGCTGGGGACCCACCACCATCACCGAGACCAGGCCGGCCACCGCCGACCTGCCCGTACGCGGATCCACGAGGTGCGCGCCCCGCTCCGCCGTACCGGACACGGCCACCGACAGTCCGTCCACCCCGGCCGCCGAGACCACCGCCGCCAGCCCGCCGTGGCGCGGGGGGCGGTCGGACACGCCCACCCGCCACGGCCGGTGCGGTTCCGGCGTGCCGACCATCTGGACGCCCCCACCGCCGCTCACGCTGACCCCCTCACGCCGTCCGCGCTGCTCGCCCCACCCCGACACCGGCGGCGCGCGCCCTGGTTAGCCGCCCAGACCGTAACCGAGGCGTGCGCGCACGTCGGCTGGAACGGCTGGCCGGCCGCGGCCACTGATCGAGGGCACCGAAGCGGTCGGCGACCCGATCCAGATCCTCCACCAACGTCCTCCACGCCCTGTGGCACGGCCAGCCGGCGGCCTGCTTGGACACGCCGCCGCACGAACGCGTCCTCGTCGGCCCGCGGGGCTGGAGCGGCCCCGGGTGCGCGACAGCCGGTTCCGCCAAGGCCGTGCGGAAAAAGAACACAGGGCACTGGACAGCAAGTTCTTGCGGGGACACGATCGCGTTCATGACACCCGAGGATGCCATTGTCACCACTGCCGACCGGATCGCGGAGCTGCTGCAGGCGGGGGCCGACCCACACACGCCGCTGCCGGGCGCGGAGTGGACGGTGGGGGAGGCGGCGGCGCACCTCGCGCTGGCGGGGAAGCTGATGGCGGACCTCGGGGCGGGCGAGGACCGCCCCTACGGCGATGGGACACCGAGCGGTCTCGCGGCGGCCAACCGTGCGGCTCTGGCCGTCTTCCCGCAGCGGGATCCGGCGGTCCTCGGTGCGGAGATCGCGGACAGGGCCCGGGCCTTCGTCGCGGCCGCGGCCGGCCACAGTCCGCGGGAGGCGGTGCTGACGCCGATGGGGCTGATGGACATGGCCACCCTGGGCTCGTACCTGCTCACGCACCTGCTCGGGCACGGATACGACATCGCGGTCGCGCTGCGCGGGCCGCACATGGTCAACCGGGAAGTGGTCGCGTTCACGCTGCCCTTCATGCGACTGGCCATGCCACGTGTAGTGAGCGCCGGCGCGGCCAGCCACCATGCGTGCTATCTGTTGCGGATCGGCCGCGACCGCTTCGCCGTCACCTTCGCGGACGGCGTGCCCACGGTCACCGACACCCCGCCCCGGCGCCCCGATTGCACGATAGCCATCGACCCCGTCGCGTTCCTCCTCCTCGCCCTGGGCCGCTGGACCGCCCCCACCGCCATGGCTCGCGCCAAGGTCGTCGTCTGGGGCCGCAAACCGTGGCTGGGCCTGCGCTTCCCGATGCTCTTCACAGCGCCATAGACGCGCCTCCTCGGCCCGCTCCGTCTCGCACTCGGCGGCGTCCACACCTACCCCGTCCCCTCGTGGGCCGACAGCCTTTGACACGCGGCGATCTCACGACGCGCGCCCCGGAGCCCGGGAAGCACGTGATCATCTACAGGGGCGGTACCGAGGAGCCGGGCCGGGGCCGCTGGGCCGGGAGCCGGCCGCGGGCCCGGGACGCCGAACCGGCCGCGGACGGCAGGCCAAGGAGGAAACCGCGCGGGGCCACGCGGGCGCGAGGCCGGGAGCCGGACCCCTAGGCCGCGCGGCGCCGACCGCCGGACCGGGCGCGGGCCACCGCGGCCACGCTGTTGTTGGACCGTCGCGCCAAGACGGCGTGAAGATCGCCGGTGGCGGCGTCAAGGCGGCGCGAAGATTCGGGCGCCGCTTCGTCGGGCCGGTTTGCTGCCGGTTGTGTCTATATCGTTCAAGCGGCTGATTGTGGGCCGCCCCCTCAGTAGTGACCGTCTGGGTGAGCAGATGCTGCCCAAGCGGATTGCCCTGCCGGTTTTTGCCAGTGACCCGTTGTCGTCGGTGGCGTACGCGACGCAGGAGATCCTGCTGGTGCTGACGCTGGGCGGGCTGGCCTATCTGCACCTGGCGCCATGGGTGGCGGCCGCGGTGGTGGTGCTGCTGGCGGTGGTGGTGCTGTCCTACCGGCAGGTGGTGCAGGCTTACCCCTCCGGCGGGGGCTCGTACGAGGTGGCCTCCCGCAACCTGGGGCCGTGGGCGGGGCTGGTGGTGGCCTCGGCGCTGATGGTGGACTACGTGATGACGGTGGCCGTGTCGGTGGCGGCCGGCGTGGACAACATCATCTCCGCGGTACCGGCACTGGGTCCGTACCGGGTGGCGGTGAATCTGGGGTTCGTGGCGCTGCTGACCGCGATGAATCTGCGTGGGGTCCGTGAGTCGGGGCGGCTGTTCGCGGTGCCGACCTATCTGTTCATCGCCGGCGTCCTGGCCATGGTCGCGACGGGGTTGCTGCAGACGGCATTCGGCCACGCCCCGGTTGCCGAGAGCGCCGCCTGGCAGGTTCACGCCGAGCCCGGAAGCATGGGACTGACCGGGATGGCGCTGGTGATGCTGGCGCTGCGGGCGTTCTCCTCCGGCTGTACGGCGTTGACCGGTGCGGAGGCGATCTCCAACGGGGTGCCGGCGTTCAGGCCGCCCAGGGCGCGCAACGCGGCGACCACGATGGCGGCGATGGGCGGGTTGTCGATCGGCATGTTCGCCGGGATCACGGCGCTGGCTCTGATCGCGGATGTGCGGTACGTCGAAGACCCCTGCCGGCTGGTCGGTTTCCCAGGAAACTGTGCAACCGGCTCGCAGCGCACGGTGATCGCAGATCGCGGCAGCAGTGTTCGGCGGTACGCACTCGGTGATGTTCTTCTACATTCAGGCCGCGACCGCATTGATCCTGATCCTGGCGGCCAACACCGCCTTCAACGGTTTCCCCCTGCTGGCGGCGATCCTGGCCGAGCACCGCTATCTGCCCCGCCAGCTCCACACCCGCGGTGACCGTCTCGCCTTCTCCAACGGCATCGTCATCCTGGCCGTGATCGCCGGCACCCTGATCTATGCCTTCCAGGGGTCGGTGACCCGTCTGATCCAGCTCTACATCCTGGGCGTTTTCACCTCCTTCACCCTCTCCCAGGTCGGCATGGTCCGGCACTGGAACCGTGAACTGGCCGGCCAGAGCGACCCCGCGCAGCGTCGGCGCGTCCACCGCTCCCGAGCGATCAACACGGTGGGCGCCTGCCTGACCGCAGTGGTGCTGGTCGTCGTGCTGATCACCAAGTTCTCTCACGGCGCGTACCTGGTGGTGATCGCCATGCCGGTGTTGTACGCAATAATGCGCGGCATTCGCCGCCACTACGACCGGGTGGCCGTCGAGCTGCGCCCCCAGCCGGGCGGCATCGTACTGCCCACCCGGATCCACGCGGTGGTGCTCGTCTCGCAACTGCACCGGCCCACCCTGCGCGCGCTGGGCTACGCCAAGGCCACCCGCCCCGACTCCCTCACCGCACTCACAGCCAAGATCACCGACGAGGAGGTGAGCGCTCTGCGCGCCGAGTGGGAGGAGCGGCAGATCTCGGTGCCGCTGACGGTGATGGCCTCTCCGTACCGGGACATCACCGGATCGGTGCTGGAGTACGTCGCCCACCTGCACCGCGAGTATCCCCAGGATCTGATCGCCGTCTACATTCCCGAGTACGTGGTCGGCCACTGGTGGGAGCAGCTGCTGCACAACCAGTCCGCGCTGCGGCTGAAGGCCCGGCTGCTGTTCCAGCGCGGGGTGATGGTGACCAGCGTGCCGTGGCAGCTGGATTCCAGCGACCGCGTGCAGCCGCACGACGAGCCGCGCGGCGCCGGGTCCAAGGTCGGATAGCGTTTCGATCGTGAAGGGCTTGGATCTGCCGTACCGCGGTGGCCGGCGCCGCAGGAGCAGGCGCCGTCAGCTGGCCACGGCCGGCGCCGCCGCGGCGGGCCTGGCAGCCCTCACTGCGGCCCTGGTGCCCGTGAGGAACTCGCTGTCGCTGGCCAGCATCGTGCTGATCTACCTCACGGCGGTGGTCATCGTGGCCGCTACCGGAGGCCTGCGCCTGGCGCTGGCGGCCGCGGTGGCCTCCGATACGCTGGTCAACTTCTTCTTCGTCCCGCCCTTCCACGCGCTGACGGTGGAGAACCGGGACCTGGTGATCACCCTGGCCGTCTACGTGGTAGTCGCCACCACCGTCAGCGTCGCGGTCGACCTGGCCGCCCGCCAGCGCGCCGCCGCCGCCCGCAGCGGCGTCGAGGCCGCCCTGCTGGCCCGGATCACCGAGGCGCCCTTGGAGGAACGGCCGCTGAGCGCGGTGCTGGAGCACGTGAGGGAGACCTTCGGCATGACCGGCGCCGCGCTGCTGGAACACACCGACGACGGCGAACGCCTGGTCGCCGTCGTCGGCGAACCGCCATCAGCTGATCCGACGCTGTCCGCGCCGGTCGGAGAACACCTGCGGCTGGTGGCGGACGGGCCGGCCGTCTTCGCCCCCGACCAGCGCTTCCTCACCCTGCTGGCCACCGCCGCCGCCCGCGCGCTGCAAGCCGAGCGCCTCGCTGCTCAGGCCGCCCGCGCGCTGGAGTTGACCGAGATCGACAAACTGCGGGCGGCCCTGCTGGCTGCCGTCGGCCACGACCTGCGCACCCCGCTCGCCGGCATCAAAGCGTGCGTGTCCAGCCTGCGCGAACCCGACCTGGAACTCACAGACGCCCAGCAGGCCGAACTCCTGGCCACCGTGGACGCCTCCACCGACAAGATGAACGACCTGGTCGAAAACCTCCTCGCACTCAGCCGCCTGCAAGCCGGCGCCCTCAGCGTCCATCCCCGCGCCACTGCTCTGGACGAGGTCACCGCCGCCGCCCTCCTGCACACCCCACCACCGTCCGGCCGCACCCTGGATATCGATGTGCCGGACGACCTCTCGGCCGCCTGGGCAGATCCGGGCCTGCTGGAACGCGTCATCGCCAACCTGGTTGCCAACGCGCTCAGCGCCGGACCACCGGACCAGCCCGTCCACGTACACGCCCGCCAGGAAGGAAACGTGATCCGCCTGCAGGTCACCGACCACGGCCCCGGCATCCCCGCCGAGGAGCGGGAACGCATCTTCGCTCCCTTCCAGCGCATGACCGACCACACCACCCACCAGGGTCTCGGCCTGGGCCTGGCCATCGCCCGCGGCTTCACCGAAGCCATGAACGGCACCCTCACCCCCACCGGCACTCCCGGCGGCGGCCTCACCATGACCCTCACCCTCCCCACCACGCCATGACCCGCGTCCTCATCGTCGACGACGACCCCCACCTGCTGCGCGCCCTGACCATCGCCCTGACCGCCCGCGGCTACCAGACCAACGCCGCCCCCGACGCCACCACCGCCCTGCAGGCAGCCGCCACCGCCGCACCCGACCTGGCCGTCATCGACCTCGGACTGCCCGACCTCGACGGCATCAACATCGTCGAAAGCCTCCGCGGCTGGTCCACCGCCCCGATCATCGTCCTGTCCGCACGCCACGACGAGACCGCCAAGATCAACGCCCTGGACGCCGGCGCCGACGACTACGTCACCAAACCCTTCGGCATGGGCGAACTCCTCGCCCGCATCCGCGCCGCCCTACGCCGCGCCGCCCCCGCCGACGAACAGCCCCTGATCACCACAACGGCGTTCACCGTCGACCTGGCCGCCAAGCGCGTCACCACCGCAGCCGGCGAAACCCGCCTCACCCCCACCGAATGGCACCTGCTGGAAATCCTCGTCCGCAACCCCGGACGCCTGGTAACCCAACGCCAACTCCTCCAAGAGGTCTGGGGGCCCCGCTACGAGAAGGAGACCAACTACCTGCGCGTCCACCTCGCCAACCTCCGCCGCAAACTCGAACCGGAACCGGCCCAGCCTCGTTACCTCATCACCGAACCCGGCATCGGCTACCGCTTCACCCCCGACATTCCCACCTGACTGCGTGCGCGCTCGCCACCCCGGAACCGGCGACGGTCCATGCCGCCTGTCCCAACAGGGCACGCATGCCTGGCAGCGGGGCCCGGCACCGCGACACGACGCAGCTGACCACGGACGGCATCCTGACTCCGACCGGCAGGCGCGGCTCAGCGGCGGTCCTGGAACCCGCTGCGCGCGTTGCTGCCTCCTGGCGAGGGTCGGCGCAGTGGTGGACGCTTGCGTGCGGCAGAGGTTCGGCGACTGGCGATGCCGCCCAGGCCGGGTCAGTCGAAGGCTGTGGCCACGGCGTCCGAGAGCTGGTCCAGTATGTCCCGCGAGAGTTGCACCGAGCCGGTGAACGAGAGGAAGCCGTGAATGGCTCCCTCGACCGGGAGGTGCCGGACCGGCACGCCTGCGTCGGCCAGCTTGCGGGCGTAGTGGTCGCCCTGGTCGCGCAGGGGGTCGTTCTCGGCAGTGACGATGACGGTGGGAGCAAGTCCGGCCAGTTTGTCGAAGCGCGCCGGTGAGACCCGCGGGTCGGCGCCTTGGTCCGGAGTGCTGAGGTAGGCGCCCCAGAACCACTCGAGGTAGGAACGGGAGAGGACCGGTCCCGTCATGTTCTCGTACATCGAGGGACTGTCGTCGAACCGGTCGACCGCCGGGTAGGCGAGCACCTGGAGCGTGATGCGAGGTCCCCCGCGGCGCAGGGATTCCTGTGCGAGAACCGCGGCAAGGTTGCCGCCGGCGCTCTCGCCGAACACGGCGATGCGCTCTCCGTCGCCCCCGAAGTCGGGGGCGTTGTCCGCGACCCAGGTCAGCGCGGCGTAGGCGTCGTCAATCGCGGCCGGGAAGCGGTGCTCGGGTGCCAGCCGGTAGTCGACGGAGACCACGATCGTGCCGGAGCGGCTGGCCACGGTGCGGGCGATGTTGTCCTGGGTGTCCAGGTCGCCGAAGACCCATCCGCCGCCGTGGAAGAAGAGCGTCACGGGCAGCGGCCCGGCGTCCGGCTCGGTGCCGGGCCGGTAGATACGGACGGGTATGTCGCGGCCGGCGGCAGGGGCAGTGGTGTCCCTGACCTCGGCGATCGGTACGGGAGCGCCGGCCAGGGCGCCGAAGGCGCGCCCGAAAGCGCGGTTCTCCGCCACCGTCAGGGTCTCCGGGGCCGGTCCAGCTCCTGCGGCCACCTGCTCGAGCAGGCTTTCGATCTGGGGGTCGAGGGGCATGGCGCTCACCTATCTGAAGAGACGGCCACCCTCTATGGAATGACCTTTCCAGGATGATCGGCGGCACATGATTGGAATGTCAATTCCAACTTGGGTAGCGTGCGGGTATGAGCACACCAGTGAAGGCCGGAGAGCCGGCAAAGCAGCGGCTCACCAAGGGCGGCCGCAAGACCCGCGAACGCATCATCGAGACCGCTGCGGAGCTGATGTTCCACCGCGGCGCGGCAGGCACGAGCATCCCGGACATCCAGGCGGCCGCCGGGGTCAGCGCGTCGCAGATTTACCATTACTTCGGCGACAAGCAGGGCCTGGTCCTGGCGGTCATCGACCATCAGACGGATTCCCAGCTCGCCCGGCAACGTCCGCTGCTGGACAGTCTGGACAGCATCGAGGCCCTGCGTGAGTGGTGCGACAGAGCAGGGCGCCGGCAGGATGCCAGGGGGTGTGAAGGCGGCTGCGAGATCGGCTCGCTCGCCAGCGAACTCGCCGACAGCGATCAGTCGGCGCGGGCCAGCCTCGTTTCCGCCTTCGACCGGTGGGAAGGCCCCATCAGGTCGGGACTCGCACGTATGCAGGCACGCGGCGAGCTGAGCGAGCGCGCCGATACCGCCGCGCTCGCCACCGCTCTGCTGGCCGCCATCCAAGGCGGCATGCTGCTGTCCCAGGTCCGCCGGTCGAGCACCGCCTACCGGCAGGCCGTGTCCGTGGTGATCGACCACATCGAGAGTCACCTCGTCCGATAGCGGCTCGGGTCCCAGCCCACCACTGACACCCTTTGGCCTACGACCGGCGCCCGTCGGGTTCAGGGGGGGCGTCGATCCCGCCGACGTGGATCAGTGGCTTCGTAGGTGACGGTTGACGCCACTTGTAGGTCAGTTCTGACTCCACCCGGTGGGTGGGGGTGCCGATTTTGTAGGTGAGAAATGACGCCACCTGGCGGCCCCCGTGGCGGGTTGAGCCGGTGTCGGGTCACCATCGGGTGACGAGCGGCGTGTCCGGTCCGTACTGCCGCCAGGCTTCGCTGAGGCGGACGAGGCGGGTGGGGGCGGCGATGCCGCGCACGGTTGCGATCTTGCCGCCTGTGATGTCGAACGTCACGGCGCCGATGACCTGGTCGCCGATCACGAAGAGGATGGCGGGGGCGCCGTTGACGAGCGCGTAGTGGATGGCGGGCGTGCCGCCGGCAAGTCGCCGTGTGGGTTTGAAACCGGCCCGCGCGATGGCGGCGATGCGCTGCGGAGTGTCGTACTGCAGCAGCGCCTTGGCCGCGCCGGCGCCGTTGGAGTCGGCGATCGCGGTCGCGTCGTCGGTGAGCAGCGCCACCAGGCGTTCGGTGCGGCCTGAGGAGGCAGCGGCGAGGAATTCCTCGACGATCCTGCGGGCGGATGCCGGGTCGACTTCGCCGCCGCTGGGGCGCGCGGCGGTGATGCGGTGCCGGGCCCGGTGCAGGTGCTGCTGGCTTGCGGATTCGGTGATGTCGAGGATCTCGGCGATGGTCGGCCTTGGACCGTCGAGCCAGCCGACACCGCGATCAGCGTGCGGTCGCCTCCGAGGTCGTTGGCGCAGGGCTCCCGCTCCCCCGCCGACCAGGCGAAGGCCCCGGAGTCCCAGGCCTCGGCAAGCGGGACCAAGTGTTGTCCACACCGCTCGGTCCGTGGATGTAGCGGTCGCGACACCGCCCCTTGCGGCCGGGCCCGCGCCGCCGGCGGCAACGGCTTCGCGATCTCCCACAAGCCGTCCGGAACGATCTATGCCCACCGAACACTCCCCATGTCCAGCACAACTGCCGACTGGCGCCGCATCTGCCAACGTTCGCCCTGTTGGCGACTCGCATGCCGTCACGACAGACGGTTCAGCGTGGCCAGCGGCGTGGCACTTACAACGCCGGCCGGTCGAAGGGGAGGTGCATGCCCTGCTTGCCGCTGGTCGTGGGCTACTGCGGACCGGGGGCCCGGGCGAGGTGGTGAGTTGCCCGTGTGCTTGATCCGCGGTGACCGGCAGGGCGTGGTGTCCGGGACGGGTGGTCCGCGCTTCTCGCGGGGTGTGGCTGAGGGTGCTGGTCGCTTCGGCCCTTGCGGACCGGTCCCGTCGGTACCGATCCGGTGTCAGCGGGCCTGCGGAGTCCCTGCGTTGATTGCGGCCAATAGCGTGTCAGGGAGGCCCCAGCGTTGGGATGCCTCGCCCGTACCGGCGTGATCAATCCTTCCCCGCCAACGTTGTCAGCAGTATTGGTCTATACCTTGACCGGGACACACCAAGTCGTTGAATATGGCTCCCACACCCCCCACCCAGGCGCCCGGAAGGCATGGCCGCCCCCTGGGACGGCATACGCAAGGCACTGCCTCGCCCCCGGTGCAGCCTGGCCCGGCAAAGGAGCTGCTCAATGTCCAAGCGCCGCCTGTCCGCACTCATGGCCGCGATCGTGATCGGAGCCACCGCTCCGGCACTGCTGCCGGCCACCGGCGCCTCTGCCGCATCCTGCTCCAGCTACCCGAGCTGGACGGCCGGCAAGGCCTACGTCACCGGCGACATCGTCCGCTACACCGACGGCAAGACGTACATCGCCGAACACGACAACCCGGGTTACGACCCCACCATCAGCACCTGGTACTGGGACCCGTACGCCTGCGACGGCGGCCCGACCAACCCCTCCGGCAGCTTCGTCGTGAGCGAGGCGCAGTTCAACCAGATGTTCCCCAACCGGAACTCCTTCTACACCTACAGCGGTCTCAAGGCCGCGCTCAGCGCCTACCCGGGCTTCGCGAACACCGGCAGCGACACCGTCAAGAAGCAGGAGGCCGCGGCCTTCCTCGCCAACGTCAGTCACGAGACCGGCGGCCTGGTCTACGTGGTGGAGCAGAACACCGCCAACTACCCGCACTATTGCGACTGGAGCCAGCCGTACGGCTGCCCGGCCGGCCAGTCCGCATACTACGGCCGCGGGCCCATCCAGCTCAGCTGGAACTTCAACTACAAGGCCGCGGGCGACGCGCTCGGCATCGACCTGCTCCACAACCCGAACCTGGTGCAGACCGACGCTTCGGTCGCCTGGAAGACGGGGCTCTGGTACTGGAACACCCAGACCGGACCGGGCTCGATGACTCCGCACAACGCGATGGTCAACGGTGCCGGATTCGGCCAGACCATCCGCAGCATCAACGGCTCCCTGGAGTGCGACGGCAAGAACCCCGCGCAGGTGCAGAGCCGCGTGGACGCCTATCAGCGGTTCGTGCAGATCCTGGGCACCTCCGCGGGCGCCAACCTCTACTGCTGACGCGCGCCGCGCGCCCCGGGCGGGCCCCAGCCCGCCCGGGGCGCCGGTCGGTCCGCGAGGATGCCGGACCGGCCGGTGGGGCGGTGGCTGTCCAACCTGCGCCGCCCTGGTGCGCTGGAAGACCACCCCGAGTGGAAGACGGCGCTGGAGGCCGTGGACGAGGACCGGAACCCGAAGTGGCCTGCGGAGTGGCAGCGGCACTACGCCGCGCTGCGTGAACTGGTGGCCCACGAAGGGGGCCAGTAGGGCACCGTCGTCGCCGGCTCCGTCGGGCAGGGAGGGCGGCAACGTGGCGGCGTCTCGGAACACCCCCGCGTCCACGGGGTTTCGGCGAGTACGCTCGCCGTCCCGACCGACGTCGCGTTCCTCGCCGACGCGGGGTGTTCCGTCGTCCAGCCAGTGGAGGAGGTGGACGCCGTCGTCCTCCCCACTGACTCGGGGATGGTCCAGCTGGTCGTGGAGCGGACGGCCGGCGTGCCCGCGCCCGCGCCCGCAGGGATGGTCCCAACCACGTCAACCGCTTCCACCGAGGCTGCAGGCAGCCGGGTTTGCGCCTTCGGTGGCTTCGGGGCGTCACCGTGTACCTGCTGCAGGCAGCACTGGCGCGGTCCGTCAGTGTCCCGCGTCCCCGCCTCGGCCGGAAGCACTGCTGTCAGGCAGGATCAACCTCCTCGCTGCTGTCAGCGATGTCCGCGGTCGACCAGGTCGCGGAGGACGAAGCGACCCGGGGTCGCGCCCAGGTTGAAACGAAGGTAGTTCTTCTCCCTGGTGAGGGGGCGGCGCCTGGTCCTGCCTTGCCACAGCTCGTAGTGGTCACCCTTGTCGACGAACCACACGGGTTCACATTTGTCCCTGCTGGTCACGGTCTTGACCCAGCCGTCGTCCGAGTCGATCCACTTGCCCTTCTCGTGCTCGCAGGCAACTTGCAGGTACCCGGCCCAGTCCCCGTTCTCCTCCCAGCCGTCGATGCACTTGACCCACAAAGCCGGGGCTCCCGTGAGTGTCATAGCTGTGGTGGAACCCGCCCCAGACTTGGCCACGTCGCCGCTCGCCCCTGCGGAAGGGTCGAAAGCGATCCACTTACCCTCAAAGCGCGCTGCCTCGTGACCGTCGTAGATCGCGAACATGTCGGTACGCCTGATTCCCATGCCAAAGCTCCTCTGTGATCAACGTCGACATTACCGGACAATTTACCAAAATTCGGCCGCTTGTCGATCACTCCGCTCGCGCCCTGGACAACCGCGGCCACAGCGCCCCGGCCCCGAGAGCGCGAAGAGGCCCACCCTCAAGACCCGGCAAAAGGACGGCGGAGCAAGCGCCCTCGGCCGCCTCGCGGTGCCGCACCCGCTGGCGGAGGTGGCAGACGACGGGCAGACAGCCGTCGGCCACGCGGGTCGCATCGCGGTCGCCGGGCGCTCCGTCATCTGAAGGCTGCCGCTGGTGGCCCGGCCACGTGAACATGCCCGAGCCGGGCGTGGTGAGGCGGCAGGCGTGTGGGATACGCACCGTGTGCACCAAAGGGACAGTTGCTCGGCCGGCAGATCCGTGCACTCACCGAAGCAAGGTGCATCCGGATCTTCTCCGACAAGGAGTCCGGCAAGATCGCCGAACGCGAGGAACTCTGGAAGGCCCTCGACTACCTGCGCGAGGGCGACACCCCCGTCGTCCCGTCGCTGCACCGGCTCGGCCGCTCCATCCGGGACCTCATCGCGATCGTGTCCGGCTTCCGCAAGCGTGGCGTCGGCCTCATCTCGCTCCACGAGGCGCTCGACACGACCACGCCCGGCGGGCGCCTGGTCTTCCACGTGTTCGCGGCCCTGGCGGAGTCCATCCGGGAACCCATCGTGCAGGGCACCTATGAGGGCCCGGACGCCGCCCGCGCCCGCCGCGCCCGACTCGGCCGCCCGCCGGCGATGACCGAGGAGCAGGTACGTCACGCCCGCGACCTAATCGCCCGCCCGGAGAACACCGTCACCTCGATCGCCAAGCTCCTCGGCGTCTCCCGCAGCACCATCTACAACCGTGCCCGAACTCAAGGGTGATGCACACCGATGCCACCGCTTCCGCCGGGCCTTCGTTCGGGCCGGCGATGTGAGGCGATGTGAGGTTCGACGTCTACGGACGGGCGTACGGGGATGGTTACTTCGGGGCGACCAGCATGCGTTCGGTGCCGAAGGTCGCTCCGGTGTGTACGTACATCGTCGTCTCACCGTCGGACCAGCGGACGACCAGGTCATCCGGCCAGCCGTTGGAGTCGTAGCTGCCTGCCGTCATCACCGAGTCGTGGGACCAGATGCTGCCTGCCGGAGCCATCTGGACCTCCGCGCCGACGCCGCCGGGGCCTGTCTCCTGGAACTGGGAGACCCTTCCGTCGGACCAGCGCACCAGGGTGTCCCAGTTGTTGCCGCCGGTGAAGTCACCCGCGGTCACCAGGGTGGCGTCCTTCCAGGCGCTCTTGGGCTTCATGAGCTGGTGTTCGGTGCCGAACCCCTTGTCGCCGACCGCGGTGTAGTCGGTGACTTCGCCGTCGCTCCAGCGCACCAGCAGGTCGCTGACGTACTTCGCGGTTCCGAAACTTCCCGCGGTGATCTGGTCGGCGTGGCTCCAGATGGATCCGGCGTCGGCCATCTTCTTCCCGCCGTCCACGCCCTTGGCGCCGACGTCGGGAAAGAGAGTGACCTCGCCGGAGTCGAACACCACCAGCAGATCCGAACCGTTGCCGCCGGAGAAGTCACCACCGGTGAGGGACTTGGCGTCCTTCCAGATGCCGTGGGGCGCGGCGAGCCGGCGCTCGCCGGTGAAGCCGCCGTTGCCGTCGCCGGAGTACAGGGTGACCTCGCCGTCGGTCCAGACCACGATCAGATCACTCTTGCCGTCGCCGGTGTACTCGCCGGAGGCCAGCAGCTTGGCGTGGACCCAGGTCTCACCGCCGCCCATCGAGTAGGGCAGTGGCGGCTGGTCGTAGGAAGCGCCGTGCGAAACGTGCTGGTTCTTCTTCGCCTCGTCGTACAGGCGGAGGAACCAGTCACCGTGCATGGGGCTGTAGGTGAGCCAGTCCACGTTCTCGTCGTTTCCGCCGCCGTTGTACCCGCCGACGTTGCCGATGATCTCACCGGTGCCCTTGGACCAGTCCACGCGGGAGAACCAGGGGCCGCCGGAGACCCCGCCCCACATGCCTCGGCACTTGGCCTGGATCTGGTAGAAGCCGGGCAGCGCCTCCGTCTGCGTGGGGCACCGCACGGGATGGTCCTCGGGGTCGTGGCTGGAGGGATAGCCCACCATCGTGACCTTGTTCAGGTAACCCGGCGTGCGCACCAGCGTGTTCGCGCCCACGACGTCCTGCGCTTGCTTGCCGCTCTTGGAGGCCTCCAGTCGGCCGAAGGCGAAGTCGAGGTCGGAAATGGGCTTCTTGCTGTTGTGCACGTACCGGTTGTCGGCGAACCAGTCGGAGATCCGATAGAAACCGAACGTCTGCTGGTCCAGCGTGTGTTCAGCGGCGTACATGGGAACGAAGACGGCCCTGCCTCCGGAGCAGTGCCCCGCGGTCAGGACCAGGTTGTGCCCGGGGCTCTCCACCACGCTGGCGGAGCACTTGTGGGCGTGCATCTGTTCGGTGGTCGGGTCCGCGCTGTAGGTGAAGATCGTCCCGACGGACTTCAGGCCGAGAATGTGCTCCGCCGTCGGCATGTCGGCTGCCGCGGAGGGTCCGGCCGGCAGCGCTCGCCGCGAACGGGCCTTGGCGCGCGTGTCCGTCTGCGAGGCGGGCAGTGCCGGGTCAGTGGCCGAGGCCATGCGTGCGGGGGTCCAGAAGCGGACGGCGTCCGCGTCCGACCAGTCGCCATCCCCGCCGTCCGTCCCGGTGGACCCGCTCGCGCTCGCCGTCGGCGAGGCCGAGGGCCCCTCGGTACCGGTACCGGTACCGGTACCGGTACCGGTACCGATCTCGGCCGAGGGGCTACCGGAGGGTGTGGGCGCCGGTTCCAAGGACGCCGAGGCGGACGGCGCCGCGGACGACGCAGTCGTGGCAGACGGGTGGGGCATCGGTGTCGCGGCCTGGACCCGGGCCTGGGCGAGACCTCCCCCGCCGGTCAGGAACAGAGTGGCTCCGGCCGCGAGGACCGCAAGGCGCGATATTCGTCTGTGTGAGGTATGCACGGAATGCTTTCTGAGTGATGGAACAACTGCCTCCGGACCGGCAGCGGCCGGAGGAAGAGCGAAGACTGCCCGGGGCCGGCTGCGGCGACCGGGACGCCAAGACCGGGTGGACTCCGGCGGTCGGGGCGCCGTGTCCGCGGCGGGTCACGGCAGTTCGACCGCCTCAGGTGGGTCTGCCGCCACGGTTGGGTCTGCCGGTGCTGCCTGGATTCGATCTGCGGCTGCGGCCCGGATTGCAGCTATGTGGCGCGTCACGCCTTCCGTGTCCGGCGGCGCCGCATCACGAGCCCGCCGCCGAAAGCCAGGGCGAGTCCCGCGGCCACGGCGCCACCGGTGACCGCCCAGGAAGAGCCGCCATTCCTGACGGGCCGACCGGCGATCAAGACGTGTTGCTTCGTGGTCTGCTGCCCATGATGGCTGACCACGGTGACGGTGTACCGGCCCTCGGGTACGTCACCTCGTACCTGCCCGTGGCCCGCGTAGACGGTGCCGCCGTCGTCGCATTTGCAGCCGGGGTCGTCCGGGCTGTCCGTCCTGATGGTCAACGGGGCGGCGAATATCGGCGACCTGACGGTCAGGGAGTCTTCGCCCGGTGCGGCGCGCAGGTCGGTGAGGACCA
Organism: Streptomyces sp. Y20; assembly: GCF_043195475.1. Taxonomy (NCBI): domain Bacteria; kingdom Bacillati; phylum Actinomycetota; class Actinomycetes; order Kitasatosporales; family Streptomycetaceae; genus Streptomyces; species Streptomyces sp. Y20. Next base: position 452,747 of record NZ_JBIDDP010000006.1, on the reverse strand, counting down.
CCCGGGCATCACTGCCCGGTCGCAGGGAGGCAGGTTCGGCGCTGCCGGGGAGCGCGTCCCTGGGGCCGATGACGAATCGGTCGATCTGAGCAGCTCCCTCGGCCTTGACCCGGAGTCGTGCCACGGCGACGGTACGACCGTGGCTCGTCGCGGTGACCGGATATGTGCCCGCGTGCAGATGGGAGCGGATGCGAGGCTCTGCGCCCGGTTCGTTCACCTGGACCGACTGCGTCGATCCCTTCATCACAGGTGCCAGGGTGATCGGCTTCTCCAGAGCCGGGGAGGTGACCTTGACCTTGTCCCATCCTGACGGCATGCCCTCGATGCTGAACCAGAGCCCGTCACCTGCCTCGGGGGTGTTGCCCTGAGGCACGTGGTACTCGAGCCGCACTGCCGCGGACGGGCTGCCGCCGGAAGCCGGGTACCCACCCTCGGCTGATGCGGCGGCCGCCGCTCCAAACAGGCACGTCACGGCAAGACCGGCGACACCCGCGGCCCCAACTGCTTCGCGGAACAACGATTTCCCCCTAATTCGAAGATGGCTGGGCCGGTTCGGCCTCATCCATCAACCGACCAGGAAGAGGGTGGGAGCGGTCAGTTGGTTGCGCGTGGTCCGAACACGGCAACAGGCTGGTCGCTGGTGGAGGTCTTGACGCTCTGCGCGTCGATCACACAGGCCGACGGCTCGGCGTCCCGTCCTTCCTTCTCTCCTAGGAGCTGCCGGAAGCGGCCGTTGAGCTGGGGAAACACACCCGCGTTCGCCCACTTGGCGAAGTAGCAGTAGAGCGTGTTCCAGTGCGGAGAGTCGTGCGGGAGGTAGCGCCACGAAACGCCGGGGCGGTCCACGTACAAGATCGCGTCCATGCTGTCGCGCAGGTCGTGTTCCGGTGGGCGGCCCAAGTCCCGGGCTCTGCCGAGGTGCTCGAAACGCCAGGCCGTATGGACCGGCTCGATCAACTCCGAGCGGGCATCGGACAGATCACTCGGATACGGGCGTCGCTTCGGCATGCTTCCGGTGTACCGCCGCGGCTTCCGTACTCGCCGATCCAGCGCCGGAACTTGTCCCTCCCGATCCCACCAGCCGTGCTGGACCGGTACCAGCCGGTCACCGCGCCGGCCATGGCACTCCACCGCGCCCTCGTAGGCCCCGGTTCCCGGTGGTCGTGGCTGCGGGGGCCCCGGCGGTCGCGCGGACACCCTCGGTGACCAGGACCAACAGGTCTGGTCCCCTGATCATCCCCGATGCCGCGGGCGCGCCGAAGAGTGCCGGGACCGACGCGACAGACGGTCAGCTCACCAGGTTCATCCAGGTGCTCGCGCCGATCACCCCGTCGGGGGTCAACTTCCTGGACTTCTGGAAGGCGAGCACCGCCTTCCAGGTACCGGCCCCGAACCGGCCGTCGACCGTGACAGCGGCGCCGTGGGCCTTCAGCTCGTCCTGCGCGGCCCGCACGGCCGCGCCGGTGTCGCCCTGCCGTACGGTGACGACCAAGCGCTTCCAGGTGTTCGGTCCCACCATGCCGTCAGGGGTCAGCCCCATGCTGTTCTGGAAAGAGACCACGGCGTCGCGGGTGGCCGTCCCGAACTGGCTGTCCACCGTGAGGGCCGCCCCGTGAGCGTTGAGCAGGTACTGCACGGTGGTCACCTGCCGTCCTGCGTGCCCCTCAGACACGAGGGGCCAATTGGGGGCCGGTGGCGGAGGCGTGTAGTCCCGCAGGGCGAACGTCTTGAGGTCTTTCAGCCTGCCGTTGAACACGTCCTGGTCTCCGGGGAAGACCCCCGAGTCCGCGGTCTGCCAGACGGTGTACGTGCTCCATCCAGCGGGCAGAGGGGTCGGCGTGCCGGACTGGTTGACGATCCACAGCGGGGTCGTCGCGCCGAAGCCCCGGTAGTTGCCGGTGCAGGTCGCCCACCAGCTGGCAGGGGTGTAGATCACCGGGTGGCGTCCCGTCCGGGCGTGGTACTCGTTCACGAACGCGGCTATCCAGCTGGTCATCGCACCGGGGCCGAGCCCCCAGCAGGGGTCGCCGTGCGCGCTGGCCTCCATGTCCAAGGCGCCGGGGAGGGTCTTGCCGTCACGGATCCACTTGCCGCCGTGGGCCAGGAAGTAGTCGGCCTGAGCGCGTCCGCCTGAGGCGTCCGGGCGGGCGAAGTGGTAGGCGCCGCGGATCAGGCCCGCGCCGGCCGCCCCGTTGTACTGCTGTGTGAAGTAGCTGCTGGTGTAGGTGACCCCTTCGGTCGCCTTCACGTAGGCGAAGGAGGCGCCCTTGGCGGCCGTTGCCTTCCAGTCGATGTGGGGGTTGTGGCCGCTCACGTCGAGCCCCCGCACCGGGGCCGTGGACCGAGCCTTCCGGGCGTACGTGGTCGTGTCGGCGTGGGCCACCTGGTGGGCGTCGAGGCACAGGACCGCGAGTGCTGCGGCGAGCATCGCCGCGCTGCGGGCTCGCCAACCGGTTCTGCTCGGCCTGCCGCTGCGGTGGTGAGGATGGGTCATCGCTGTCTCTCCGTTGTGGTTCCGTGGTCGGTCAGTGGTGGGCGGCATCGTCGTTCCGGGGGCTGCGAGAGCGCGCACGGGCCCTTGGCGGCACCTCAGGCACCGCGCAAGGGCCCGTGGAACGGTCGGGCGTGGCTCCGTTACGGGCGGACCAGGCCGTAGAAGACGGATGCGGACAGCGAGTAGGTCTTGTCGTAGACGCCGTGCTTGCCGGAGCCGGCGGGGTCGGAGGTGTTGCCGGAGACGACGCGCACGGTCTTGCCGCTGACCTGGTCGACGACGCCGATGTGGTGGCGGTTGTGGGCACTGCCGAAAATGATCAGGTCTCCGGGTTCGGCGGTGGCGAGGCCGCTGGTGCCGACCCACTTGTGGTGTGCGACGGCCCAGTCGTAGACATCGGGCACGTACTTGATGAAGGGGATGTCGACACCGGACTGCCGCCAGACCCAGGTGGCGAAGGCCGCGCACCACTCGTCGCACACGCTGTACGGCTTGCCGGGAACGCACTTGTGGGAGTCGGCCGTGACCCCGATCTGACTCTTTGCGGTTTTCACGATCTTGGCCCGGAGCGCGTTCGTGGTGTGGCAGCTCTTGACGAGCCGCTCGATGCCCATGGCCTTCATGGTCCGCTCGCCGGCGATGCCGTCCGCCGTCAGATGGTGGGCGGACTGGTAGTGCTTCACCGCGCTCGTCGTGGCCGCCCCGTAGTCGCCGTTGGCAGGGGCTCCGGCCTTGTCCTGGACCTGCTGGATCACGGAAGTGAGTCCGGCGAGCGTCTGCGGGCCGATGACGCCGTCGATGTTCAGGCACCGATCGCCCTGGAAGGCCTGCGTGGCCGCCTTGGTCCTGGGGCCGCCGACACCGTCCACACGACCGGCGTCGTAGGCCAGGCCGTTCAGATCGCGTTGGGCCACCTTGATCTGCGCCGAGACGGCCGCCGGCCTGGCCGTCGCCGCGGTGTGCGCCAAGGCCTGACCCGGCATGACCGCCAGGGCGCCGGCCGCCGCAGCCGCCGTCAGCAGGCCGATGGCAGCCCGCCGAGAACGCCGCACCGGATGATGGGCCGCATATTCGTCCGTCAACATGTTCGAAGACTCCTCACGTCAGGGGACAGACGGTGAACCGGAAGGGGCGTCCTCGCGGCGTTCGATGCCGCTGGTGCCCTCGCTGGCAGGTGCCCGGACGGCGGCTCCCCCGTGTCCGCCGTCGCCGCAATCAGTTCTACGGCTCCTCGCGTTGTCCGGTGTCGGAGAAGAGGCTCCGGACAACCGGCTCCGGACAATAAGCTCGCCGCGTCACTTCACGAGCCTTGGGGGAGGACCGAGTGCCACGGAAGGAAAAGCCGTTAGAGGACGACGGCAGCCCGCTGACCGAATTCGCCACGCGACTGCGCTTGCTGCGGGACAAAGCGGGGAAGCCCACCTACCGCCAGCTGGCCGTCAAGGCGCACTACTCGTCGACGACACTCGCCGACGCGGCCGCCGGCCGGAGACTGCCCAGTCTGGAAGTCACCCTCGCCTTCGTCCGGGCCTGCGAGGGCGACGAGGAGGAATGGAAGGCGCGCTGGCACGCGGTCGCGGCAAGCGTCGGTCCGGTGTCGCCGGACGACCGGGACGACGCAGGGCCGAACCAGGACCGGCCGTGTCCCTATGTGGGCCTCGCGGCGTTCCAGCCGGAGCACGCCTCCTGGTTCTTCGGGCGCGAACGGCTCACGGCCGACCTCGTGACCCGGGTCCGGACCGATCGGTTCGTGGCGGTGTTCGGCGCCTCCGGGTCCGGCAAGTCCTCGCTGCTGCGAGCCGGGATGGTCCCCCGGCTGAACGGGCGCGATCCGCACGGCTGCCCGGGGTGGCCCACCCTGCTGTTCACTCCCGGAGCACACCCTCTGGAGGAGTGCGCGGCCCGACTCGCGGCCTTCACCTCCGGTACGGCCACCGTGCTGCACAGGGAGCTGAGCGGCGACCCCCGGTCCTTGCACCAGATCGTGCTGCAGGCGCTGGCGGCGTCGGACTTCCCCGACGGCACAGATCTGGTACTGGTCGTGGACCAGTTCGAAGAGGTCTTCACCCTCTGCCAGGACAGAACCGAAAGCGCCCGCTTCATCAGCGCGTTACTCACGGCGGCCCGGGCCGCCAACAGCCGCACGCGCGTCGTCATCGGTGTCCGGGCCGACTTCTACGCGAACTGCTCGCAACACCCCGAACTCGTCGAGGCCCTCCAGGACGCCCAGGTCCTCGTCGGCCCCATGACGACGGAAGAACTGCGCCGTGCCGTCAGCCAACCGGCCGTCCGGTCCGAATGCGCGGTGGAGACAGCCCTCCTGGCCCGCGTCGTCGCGGAGGCCACCGGACAGGCCAGCGTCCTGCCACTCGTCTCCCACGCCATGCGCGAGACCTGGCTCCGCCGCCGTGGGAACACGCTCACATTGAGCGGCTACGAGACGGCAGGCGGCATCACCCACGCCCTGGCCAACACCGCGGAAGCCCTCTACCAACAGCTGACCGCCGAGCAGCAACAACTCACCCGTTCCGTCCTGCTGCAGATGGTGGCCCTCGGCGACGGCACCGACGACACCAAACGCCCCGTACCACGCGAGGACCTCGGCCCCGGCGCCGACGCCGTGCTGGACCTCCTCGCCCGGGCCCGCCTGGTCACCCTGGACCGGGACAGCGCCGAACTCACCCATGAGGCGCTGCTGCACGCCTGGCCCAGGCTGCGCCGCTGGATCGACGAAGACCGGGCGGGCCTGCTCATGCACCAGCAGGTCGCCGAAGCAGCCACCTTCTGGCACCGGCAAGGACGTGACCCGGGCGCCCTCTACCGTGGCGGGGTCCTGGCAGCGGCGCGTCAGTGGGCCGCCACCCGTGGCAACACGCCGGTCCTCGGTTCCCGCATCGACGAATTCCTGGCCGCGTCCGCCCGCCACGCGGACCGCGCGGCCCGACTGCGCCGCGCCGGCATCGCCGCCGTGTGCGCCCTGGCCCTCGTCGCCTCGGTGGCCGCCGGTGTGGCGTTCAAGAAGAGCGCGACCGCCCAGATCCAGCGCAACAACGCCATCGCCGGAGAGGTGCAGGTGCAAGCCGGCCAATTGCGCGGCACCGACCCCTCACTCGCCGCCCGACTGGAGATCGCTGCCTATCGCCTCCGCCCCCGGCCGCAGTTGCGCACCGATCTGATCAGCGCCGCAGACGCCCCGATCGCCAGGCGCCTGACCGCCGGCAGCGGCATCGTATACGCGGTGGCCTACAGCCCCGATCGCCGTACTCTGGCGGCGTCGGGAGCGGACGGCATGATCCGGCTCTGGAACGTCGCCGACGCGACCGACCCGGTGCCGCTCGGCAACCCGGTGGCCAGCCACAGCCAGTGGGTCTACTGGCTCGCATTCAGCCCCGACGGCCGCACCCTGGCCTCCGCCGGACGCGACCACACTGTGCGGCTATGGAACGTGACCCGCCCCGCACACCCCGCGCCCTGGGGGCAGCCGCTGACCGGGCACGTGAGTTACGTCTTCTCCGTCTCTTTCAGCCGGGACGGACGCACACTCGCCAGCGCGAGCGACGATGGGACAGTCCGGCTGTGGAACGTCGCCGATCCGGCCCACCCCCAGCGGCTCGGACAACCGCTGAGGGGCCACGACCACGGTGCGGTGGCCTCGGCCGCGTTCAGCCCCGACGGCCGCACCCTCGCCAGCGCGGGGCACGATCACACCATCCGGCTGTGGAACGTCGCCGACCCCGCCCACCCGCAGCGCCTGGGACAGCTCACCGGCTTCAAGGACACCGTGTACGCCGTCGCGTTCAGCCCCGACAGCCACCTCCTGGCAGGCGTGGGCAACGACCGCACCGTGCGGCTGTGGAACGTTGCGAACCCGACCGACCCCGTGCCGCAAGGGGCGCCCCTGACCGTTCATCACGACACCGTATACGCGGTCGCCTTCAGCCCCAGCGGCCAGGTCATGGCCACCGCCGGAGCGGACCACACCGTCCGCCTGTGGAACGTCACGGACCCCTCCGCACCCGTACCGATGGGACAGCCCCTCACCGGACACACCGAATACGTCTACTGGCTGGCCTTCAGCCCCGACGGGCACTACCTGGCCTCGGCCGGCGCAGACCACTCCGTGATGCTCTGGCACCTCCCCAGCACCACTCTCCTGGAGCCGAGCTACGTGAACACCGTGGCCTTCGGTCCCGCACGGCACATCCTGGCCAGCGGCAGCACCGACGGCACCGTCCGATTGTGGAACGTCGCCGACCCCTCCCGGCCCTCCCCTCTCGGCCATCCCCTGACCGGCCACCGAAACGCCGTACGGAAAGTGGCCTTCAGCCCTGACGGCAGGCTCCTGGCCAGCGCCAGCCGGGACGGCACCATCCGGCTGTGGGACGTCCGCGACCCGGCGCGGACGTCTCTGGTGGGACAGCCGCTCACCGGCCACAGCGGTGCGGTCTACTCAGTCGCCTTCAGCCCGGACGGCCGGACACTCGCCAGTGCGGGGTATCAGGACCACCAGGTGCGCCTGTGGGACGTCTCGCGGCCGGCGAGCGCCAGCCGCCTGGGCGAACCGCTCACGCTGCACACCGGACCGGTCACCGCCCTGGCGTTCAGCCCGCGTGGGCATGTGCTGGCCACGGCCTCCACGGACGACACCACCCGACTCTGGGACGTGAGCCGTCCCGCGAGGCCGGTGCCACTGGGCAGCCCCCTCGCCGCCGACAGCGGCGGTGTGTACGGAGTCGCGTTCAGCCCCGACGGTCGGACCCTGGCCACGGCCAACGTCGACCACACCGTACGGCTGTGGAACGTCACCGATCCGGAACGGCCGCGGCCCACGGCCGAGCCCCTGACCGGCCACACCAGCTTCGTCTACGGGCTCGCCTTCAGCCCCGACGGCCGGACCCTGGTCAGCAGCAGCGACGATCACACCGTGAACGTGTGGAACGTCGCCGACCCGCGACACCCCTCCCAGTCGGGTACCGCTCTGGTCGCCCACACCGGACCCATCGACGACGTGGCCTTCAGTCCCGACGGCCTCACCCTCGCGAGCGCGAGCGACGACCACACTGTGCGCCTGTGGACCCTCGACCCCGAGCAGGCGATCCGGCGGCTGTGCGCCGCGACCGGCGGTGTCACCGCGCAGCAGTGGCGCCACTACGCGCCCGAACCGGCCCTGAAACAACCCTGCTCCTGACGCGGCCGGCCAGGGCGGACACCCTCCGCACCGGTCTGACCTGCGTCATTCCGCCGCCGTTGTCCGGCCGCTGTTGTCCGGTGTTCGTCCGCCGACACCGGACAACGGCATCAGCCTAGAAAGGGTCCGGTGGCCGGCGCGGAACCCGGCCCGCGAAGCTGCGGGGTTCCGCTGGCAGAGGCCACCGTTCCCATCGGACGAACGAACGGAAGAGCAGATGTCCACTCGGAAAACGGCTGCCAGGGTCGGCCTCTTGGCCGCTGCCGTGACTGTCGTCACCAGCGGTCTGTCCATGACGGCGAACGCCTCCCCGGCCGCGGCCACCCTCCACTACGGGAGCCACGGCTGGGGAGTCAAGTGCGTGCAGGAGGGCGTCAACGACTGGGCCTGGCGGACCGGCCACGGCTGGCCGCTGAAGGTCGACGGCAGCTTCGGGTCGGGGACCCGCACCTGGGTCAAGAAGTTCCAGACCGCCTCGCGTCTCGGCGCCGACGGCATCGTGGGCAGGCAGACCGGCAACAGCGTGCTCGCCAACCTGCAGGGAGACAGCACCTGGCGGCACGACTGCTACTACTACGTGCCCAGCACGCACGGCTGACCTGAACCTTCCGCCCGCGGGGCGGAGGACGATTCGCCCCGTCCGAGCACCGGCACGACCACCCGACGAGCGGCCACCACTCCCGGGGGTGGTGGCCGCCCGGCGGCCGGCCGCCGGCATCCACCCTCACCACCCAGCCGCACTCACCATTGAGGAGCACCGTACTCATGCGCACCCTGGCTCGAAGGCTTCGTCGGAGCCGAAACCTGTCCGTGGCCCTTCTCGCCACGGCTCTGACGTCCGGCATCATCGCGGCCGACGCCACCACCGCCGCGGCAACCGCCATCCCCGCGGCCGTGCAGGCGGGCGCACCTGCCGGCGCCACCGTGCAGGCGTCCTGGCCGACGGTCGGGCCTGGCCAGCGCGGCGTGGACGTCACCACCGTCCAATTGCTGCTCACCGCCCGCGGCTACACGACCGCCGCCGACGGAGCCTTCGGTCCGGCGACCGCCGCGAACGTGAAGGCGTTCCAGAAGACCCAGCACCTCACCCCCGACGGCATCGTCGGTCCCCACACCTGGGGCAAGCTGGTCGTGACGCTCCAGTCCGGCTCCAAGGGGGCGGGCGTCAAGGCCGTGCAGGACCAGCTCACCGACAACGGCTACTCCGTCACCGTGGACGGAGTCTTCGGCCGGGGCACCGCCGCAAAGGTAAAGGCGTTTCAGGCGGCGAAGCACCTCACTGCGGACGGCACCGTCGATGTCACGACCTGGGCCGCCCTGGTCGAGGGCGGCGGGGGCACTGGCGGCGGCAAGCTCACCGACGCCCAGGCCATGGCCCGGCTGAAGGCAGCGGGCATCACCCGGTCCTCCTCGGGCAACTGCAGCGACCGCAACCGCAAGAACTGCACCAGTCTTCAGGACATCCGGGCCCGCACCGTCGACGGTGTCATCGCCCTGAAGAAGCAGAGCGGCTGCCGTATCGTCATCACCGGCGGCACGGAGGTCGGTCACGCGGGAGGCACGTACAGCCACTGGAACGGCTACAAGGTCGACGTGGCCCGCACCGCCTGCGTCACCAACTACATCGAGGCGCACTCCAGGAAGCAGTACAAGCGCGGGGACGGCGCCTGGGTCTGGCGTGTCACCTCCGCCGGCAAGACGGTCATCGACTACGCCGACGAGTACTGGGCCAACCACTGGGACATCACGTACTACTAGGACTTGTCCGGCCGATCATGTGACTACTGCGCGCCGTAGTCGTCGATGTGGACATGGGGCGGGGAGATCTGACGGATGCCGAGCAACGCCGTCGTCCCGCCCGGCACTCGCATCGTCACCGAGGACATGATGATGAAGCTGGGTGTGGCGCTGCGCAAGGCGACGCTCGCGCTCGCCGACGCCGGACTCCGGCCGCCGCCCGGGCGGCCGCGCGGAGTCTTCAGGCAATGAGCGAGCGTCGATGCCGTGGCGGCTACCGGTGCCCTTTCGGGGACGACAGGGACACCGGGGAGTAAACCCCCTGGTAGCCGCAGGAGAACTGCACCGTGACGTATCCCCACTCACTGATGCTGGTCACCTGCCCGGCCGTGTGGTCGGCCGGGCAAGGTGTCCAGCCCTCGGGGTCATCGGGGTCGGTGACCTCGCCGGGGTGCCCGTACACCGAGTCCGGCGCGACGGTGTCGCCGATGGTCCACGGGCACTGCTTGAGGAGTGAGGACCGGTCGGCCGCCGTCAGCTCCTGCGGCCGGTACGAGCTTCCGCCGCCGAGGGGGAAGTCCACCAGCACTTCCCCCTCGGCCGTGACCATCACCACGACGCCGACAGGGTCGTCAGCCTGCTCCGGGTCGTCGAGCGGGGTGACGATGTCACCCTCGTGCCACCGCCCCATGGGACTCCTCGGTCAGTCCGACCCTCCACAGCCCTTCCAGCCTACGTGTCCCTTCACCCAGTACGCCGTACGGATCCCCCACAGGCCGTAGTCGACGTGGTTGTAGTGCAGGTGTCGGTCGTCGGTGATGACGCACATCGTCTTCTTCTTGTTCCCACGGCCGAAATGCCAGGTGAAGGTGGAGCTGTCCGGGTAGCGATGGCTGTAGGCCCCGCTGGCGAAGTTGTTCAGCGCCTTGTCCCACAGCTTCATGGCGTACGAGTCGTACGGGTGATTGTGCTTGTTGCGATAACTGCCGCCCTGCTTGATGTGGGCGAGACCCCACTTGGAGCTGCCCTGGCGTATGAGCGTGTCGTCGAAGTCGCCGGTGAACCACCGGTAGGCCGCCGCTCCCCCAGGACCGCTGCGGGTGTGCTTCGTGCACCAGTCGTCGAACGAACAACGCCAGGTGCGCGGCTTGGACTTGGACACGGCTGCCTCTGCGGCGGGCGCAGCCAGGACGGTCAGCGTCGCACCGGCGGCGCAAGCCGCGAGTAAAGATCGCTTCATCAGGCGGTTCTCCTCCTGCTTGGTCGGGCAGGGGGATCGCATGGGAACTGGAGTTCCCACCCCCGTGAACAACGGGGCTGACGTTCGCACGAGTCGGCGCCGACACTCCAGTGGTTTCCGATGATGGCGCGAACTCGGAACGTCCGGTTGCCGAGACAGTCCCGGCCGTCCCCATGAACCGCAGACCGAGTTGCCGCGCTGCACCGCCCGGTTTCGGACTACTCCCGGAGGATCTAGAGGCAACCCGTCGTCCGCTGCCCGGGCCGACCACTGGGCCCAGGTCCTGGACGTAAGGCTGCACGAGGGGCTCTACGCCCTGCTCTCCTGGCCTACCGACCACCCGGACGCCGCGGGTGACCACCTCACAGGGCCGCCGGACCGCATGGCCGGCCCCGCCTACGTGTGGAGGGCGGACGGCCACTGGGTCGCCAGCCAAGATCAGCGGTGTGAGGGGCCCGGCGCGCTGCTCGGGACCGAGTGCCGGAAGTCTTCCGAGCGAGCCGTCTCGGCCGACGGTGGCCTGGAGCGGACGGTGGTCGAGAACACCCACCGGCGGTACATCGTGTACGGCGCCCACCGTCCGCACGAGTCGGACTACATCGCCGTCGACCGGATCATCGTCGTTCCTCAGCACCGCAACCGCGGGGTGGCGCGGGCGCTGGTGGTCCATGTACTGGCCGCCTTCCCGCACACGGAAGCATTCATGGCGGCATGGGAGCTCGATCTGGTCGCCTTCTGCGCTGCGCTCGGCTTCCGCGAGGCCGCGGACGGCACCATGACGCACGCGCGGCGCTGAGACCGCCGTCGGTGCCGCCAGCGTCCCGGCCGTGGCCACCCGTCTCCTTGTCTCCTCGTCCGGCGTCTGAGCCGGTGTGCCGCAGCATCGGCCAGCCGGTCGCTGCGGTTCGGTGCGATCGACGCCGGCCTCGTGCGCCCCGAGCCGCGGCCACCGAGCAGCTCCCGGTGCGGGCCGATCTCCGGCCGCTGCGCCGCCGCCGTGACCGCCTCGTACCGGCCCCTGCTCCCCCACCACGACATCCTGGACTGCCGGGCAGGAAGAAAAGGCGCAGATCAGGCAAGGGACACCACCCGGCGGCGCGCGACCGGAGCCGGGCGCGCCCATGTCACCGGACGTGCGGCAGGCAGCAGCCGGCACGGGCGGGGGCGGCACCGTGGCCGAGCAGCGGAAACTGGCCGGGCGCGGCGGCGGCCTGAACGGGCACGGAACACCACAGGCAAGACGGAGCCGGAGACGGCAGAACGACACGCAACCGGCGGCCCGCGTCCCGGGCCGGGCCGGGACGCGGGCAGGGGGCGAACGGCGGCACTGCCCCGGCACGCCAACAAGTCCGTCACGCGAGTCGAAGTCCCGCCTCGTGTCCTGCCGGGCCACGTCCCGGCCCGTCCGGCCCTCCACATGCGCCGCGGCGGGAACCGGGGCGATCCTTGAACGAGGACTCACCACGCCGATGTGCCACGGACCAGCCGCCCGGGAGGACTCGTCCCCCGTCACCACCGCCTCATCGCCGTCATCCCAGCCTTCCAACGAGACGGAGGCCGCCGCCATGCAACCAGCCGTCACCGTGGGCCTCGACGGCTCGCCCGAGAGCCTGGCCGCCGCCCACCCCGCCGGGCCTTCGCCCCACCTGGGTCCGGTGGCCCAGGCAACCGTCGATCACGGGCGCTGCCCCGTCGCCGTCGTCCCTCATGACTGAGCCCGGCCTGCGCGCGACGCAGGGGCGGCCGGCGCCGCGGGACGACACATCCGGAGCCCGGCGCGGCGGGGAGGGCCCGCCGCGCGCGGAGGTGTACGAGACCCACACCGCGACCCTGTTCTTCGTCGGCGACCGCGCCTACAAGCTGAAGAAACCGGTCGACCTCGGCTTCCTGGACTACACCGCGGTGGCGTCGCGCCGGACCGCGTGCGAGCGCGAAGTCGTCCTCAACCGCAGGTTCGCGCCCGACGTCTACGTGGGGGTGGGGGAATTCCGCGGCCCTGGTGCGGAAACCCCCGAACCGCTCGTGGTGATGCGCCGCATGCCGGCGGAACGCCGCCTCTCGCGCCTCGTACGGGAAGGGGCCGCGGTGGACGGCGTCCTCCGTACCGTCGCCCGGCACCTGGCCGCATGGCACGCGCGTGCGCCCCGCGGCCGGGACGTGGACGAACAGGCCACACGTGACGCGCTGTCGGCCCGGTGGGAGGCGAGCTTCGCGCAGATGCACGCCCTGGCAGCCGAGGGCCTCGCGTGTGACGGCGTGTCGGAGGTGGAACGGCTGGTGCGCCGCTATCTCGCCGGCCGCGAGCCGCTGTTCGACGCCCGGATCGAGCGGGGCCGGGTGGTCGACGGTCACGGAGACCTGCTCGCCGAGGACATCTTCTGCCTCGACGACGGTCCCCGCGTCCTGGACTGTCTGGAGTTCGACGACCACCTCCGGTATGTCGACGGGCTGGACGACGCCGCCTTCCTCGCCATGGACCTGGAACACCTCGGCGCCCCGGAGGCCGCGGCCTACTTCCTCGCCCGGTACGGCGAGTACGCCGGTGATCCCGCGCCCCCGTCGCTGTGGCACCACTACGTCGCCTACCGCGCGTTCGTCCGAGCCAAGGTCTCCCTGATCCGGGCAGGCCAGGGCGCGTCCGGCGCGGAGACGGTGTCGCGGCGGCTGACGTCGACGGCACTGCGCCATCTGCGGACGTCCGCCGTGAGCCTGACCGTGGTCGCTGGGCTGCCGGGCAGCGGCAAGTCCACCCTTTCCGGGGCGCTGGCCGACCGGCTCGGCGTCACCCTGCTCAGCAGCGACCGCGTCCGCAAGGAGTTGGCGGGCATCCCCGCCGAGCAGTCCGCGGCGGCCGGTTACGGCGAGGGGCTGTACACACCCGAGTGGACGGCCAGGACCTATGCGGCCCTGCTCGATCGCGCAGCCGCGTTGCTGTCCTGCGGCGAGTCCGTCGTCCTGGACGCCACATGGTCCGACGCGGGACGGCGTGCGGCGGCTTCGCGCGTGGCCGAACGCACCAGCGCCGACCTGGTGGCCCTGCACTGCCAGGTGCCGGCAGACGTGACCGCGGCACGGCTGAGCGCGCGCGGCCCCGGCACGTCCGACGCCGGCCCCGACACCGCCGCCGCTATGGCCGTCAGGGAGCCACCGTGGCCGGAAGCCGTCCCCATCGACACCGGTGGCGCGTTGGAGGCCGCGGTCGCCCGTGCGCTGTCAGCCGTGCGCCCATGGGACACCGGCCGGGCCCCGGTCTTCCGCCGTCCCTACATGGAGCCGGACTGACGGCGCCCGGCCGCCGTGACCGGAGCGGGTCTTCCCGGGCGCACGCTGCACCGACATGGGCACCGGGGACTTCCCGCCTGCCCTCGGCATTCCGCAGCAGGCCGGCTCGACGGGTCGAACGGCACCCATGAGGGCCGTCCGGCCCCTACCCCGGCGGGTGCGCGGAGCGGGAGGGTGGGAGACACACGCGGAACCGTCGACTCGACGCAGCGTCCTGCGTCCCGCCGCCGCGTCCCGCTCTGGCGGGGTGGCGATCTGTCCCGCAGCGTGGAGAACAGAGAGGGCCGCAGCGGTGGCCAGGTGCGCACACGTGGAAGGAGAGGTGGGACGCATGGACGAGGAAGTCTCCCGGAAAGTGGTGGTGGGCGTCGACGGCTCGCAGTGCTCGCACGAGGCGCTGCGGTGGGCCGCGCGTTACGCCGGCCTGATCGGCGCCACCGTGGACGCGGTAGCGGTGTGGGAGCTGCCCGGTCGGTACGGCTGGTCGGCGCCGGCCGTGGACCTGGACGTCGACGAGGACGAGACCCGGCAGCAGATGCGGAAGGAGCTGACCGAGGTGCTCGGCGCGGACGCGGCCGGCTCGGTGCGGGCCCACGTGGTGCACGGCAATCCCACCGACGTGCTGCTGCGGGCCGCCGAAGGAGCCGAGGTCCTGGTCGTGGGCAGCCGGGGCAGGGGCGGCTTCGCGCGCGCCCTGCTGGGCTCCGTCAGCCAGCACGTGTCACAGCATGCGAGCTGCCCGGTCGTGATCGTACGCTCAGCGGAGAAGTGAGCCCACCGGGGCCCCGCATCGGTGCCGGACCCCGGCCGGTCACTGGAAGGCCGGTGAATCTCCTGCTCGGGCGCCTCGGGCGACACCAGCAGGAGCTCGTCACCGGGCTGCAGCCGCACCCCGGGATCCGGGACCGTGGGCCGGCCGTCGCGGACGACGGTGGCGACGACCGTGCCGTTCGGCGGGGCGATCCCGCCCAGGAGATGTCCGGCGCCCCGCAACCTCCCGGTGATCGCGGTCCCGATGACCTCGACACCCGCCTTGCTCAGCCGCAGGAGTGCCGCAGTGTGGGGCGTAGGGGTCCACGAGGAAGGCGACAAGGCCGGGGTGGCGGCGGGCGAGGGCGCGGAACGCCTCGTCCTCGTCGGAGAGCGTCTCGACGCGGGAGTGCGCGCGCATGGGCGCGGGAGACGATGACTCCGTGAGACCGGAGCGGGCCCGTCCGGTGCGACGCCGCCTTCGAGTGGGTCGGGAAAGGGGGCCGTTCGGCCCCGGACGGGGACCTGCGGCCCCTGACCGGGCGGCCGCGGTCTCATCACACTGGAATCGCCCCCCTCTCCGCCCGTCGGGGGCCTCGGCACCGGCGGCCCGAAGGAGGAACTGCCGGACCTCGTCCTCGACGCCGCGGCCGCGCACGACTGACTCGATCGAGGAGGAGACCATGAAGGCGACAGGGACCGGGCCGACCGAGGGGCTCGGGGCCGTCAAGGGGTGCCGCGAACCCGGCAGGGGACGGTGAACACGATGGACCTGCCCATCGTCGTCGGTGTCGACGGCTCGGAACCGAGTCTGCGCGCCGTCGACTGGGCGGCCGACGAGGCCGCCCTGCGCGGGGCACCGCTGCGGCTGGTGTACGCGTCGCTCTGGGATCGCTACGAAGGCGCCCTCCTCGCCCAGGAACTCGGCGAACCGGCCGAGGAGGTGATGGCCCAGGACGTCGTCGGTGTCGCGCGACACCGGGCCCGGCACCGCCGACCGGAAGTGGAGGTCACCACCGGCGTGCTGGCGGAGGAGCCGGAACACGGGCTGGTGCACGAGAGTCGCTCCGCCCTGGCCGTGGTCCTCGGGTGCCGGGGACGCAGCGCGATCAGCGAGGCGCTGCTCGGTTCCGTCAGCCTGTCGGTCGCCGGGCACGGACACTGCCCGGTGATCGTCCTGCGGGGCAGCCATGACAACCAGGCCCGCTCCGGGACCCGGGGCCGTATCCTCCTCGGCGTCGGCGTGAAGCCGGCGGGCTCGGAGCGCGTACGGTTCGCCACCGAGGAGGCCGTGCTGCGCGGAGTGCACCTGGAGGCCCTGTGCGCGTGGCGGCGCCCCGCGCACGCCACCACCGCGCACCCGCTTGTCGTCGGCGAACCGGTACACGCCGACGAACGGCGGGCCGTCGAGGCAGTGGAGGAGGCCCTACGGGATGTACCGGCCGGCCTCCGGGTACACCGCCAGGTCGTCGAGGGCCACGCGCGCGACGCCCTCGTCGCCGCCTCCTACGAGGCCGACCTCCTGGTCGTCGGCGCTCGACGCAGGCACGGCCCGTTCGGGCACCAGCTCGGCCGTGTCGCCCACGGAGTCCTCCACCACGCGGCGTGCCCGGTCGCCGTCGTACCCGAACCCTCCCATTGACGGGCCGCCCCGCGCGGGCGGCTCGCCCGGGGCGGCCGGGGACACCGGCGGCCGAGAAGAACAGCACCCACACGGTGAGGTCCCGGGCGGTGAGTTCGACGGCCCCCCGCCTCACCGCACGCGCGGCCTCCGTACGTCAGGCCGTGTCGGACGCCCTTGCCCGGGGAGGCCGACCGCATGTCAGGAAGCGCGCCTGATCTCCGGGGGTTCGACGACCGTTCCCGGGACCGGGAGCCGTGGGAGCAGCGCGAAGACGTCTCGCAGTCCCGTGAGGCGCAGCAAGCGCAGGAACTCGGCGCTGTCCGTGACCAGCCGCAGGCGTCCCGCCCGGGCGAGGACCCGGTTGCGCGCACGGCACAGGACGCCCAGTCCGGCGCAGTCCACGAAGGTTGTGGGGCGCAGATCCAGTACCAGGTCGGGGTGCGGGCGCGCGGTGAGCGCATCGAGGCGTTCCCGCAGCCCGGTCGCGGTCAGCAGGTCGAGCTCGCCGTACAGGGATACGACTGTCGTTCCGTCCGAGGTGCGGTGGGCGCGCACCGGAGCCGGTTCGCGGGAGCCGGGGGTGACGCACACCTCGTGGTTCTCGGCCATGCAACGAGAGAACCGGGTGCGCCGGGCCGGGCGGAAGGGCCGTTCGGCCCCGATCGGCGGACCGTCCGGAAGGTCCTGGGCCGGCCCCCGCGCGATCCGGCGGGTGCACGCGCGGCCACCGGCCTCGATGGGCGCCGTGCGGCCCGGGGTGAGGGCCGGACGGCCCATGCGGTCAGTGCACCCGTCGGCGAGGGTGGAGGTGCGGGGCGGTTCCGGTGCGGAGCCGGAGCCGCCGACCTGGCGGTGCACCTACCGAAGAGGGTGAGGAACGCTATGAAGGGCTTCGTCTTCCACGGTCCCGGGCATGCCTCCTGGCAGGACGTCCCGGACCCGGGCATCAAGGAACCGACCGACGCGATCGTGCGGGTCGGCGTCGTGACCATCTGCGGGACGGACCTGCACATCCTCAAGGGCGACGTGCCCGAGGTGCGCCCCGGCACGGTGCTCGGCCACGAGGCGGTCGGGGAGATCGTCGAGGTCGGCAGCGACGTGCGCACCGTACGGCCCGGTGACCGCGTGCTGATGTCCTGCATCACCTCCTGCGGACGGTGCCGCTTCTGCCGGGAGCGTGCGTACGGTCAGTGCCGGGGCGGCGGAGGCTGGATCCTCGGCCACCTGATCGACGGCACCCAGGCCGAGTACGTACGCGTGCCCCACGCCGATCTGTCCGTTCACCCGTTGCCCGCTGCCGTCCGCAGCGAGGACGCCGTCCTGCTCGCCGACATCTTCCCCACCTCTTACGAGGTCGGCGTCCTCAACGGACGGGTGCGTCCCGGTGACACCGTGGCCATCGTCGGCGCCGGTCCCGTCGGACTGGCGGCCATCGCGACGGCACGCCTGTTCGCGCCCGAGCGGATCATCGCCGTCGATCTGGCACCTGCCCGGCTGGAGGCCGCCCACCGGCTCGGCGCCGACGCGATCGCGGACGCCCGTGAGGCCCCGGGCCAGCTGGTGGCCGACCTGACCGACGGACTCGGCGCCGACGTGGTCATTGAGGCGGTCGGTGTCCCGGAGAGTTTCGAGCTGTGCACCCGCATGGTGCGGCCGGGTGGACACGTTGCCAATGTCGGCGTCCACGGCAAGCCGGCCACGCTGCATCTGGAAGACCTGTGGATCAAGAACGTGACGATCACGACCGGCCTGGTGGACACCTACTCCACGCCCGCCCTGCTGCGCATGGCCGCCGCCGGCCGGCTGCCGACCGGGCAACTCGTCACCCACGCCTTCCCCCTGGAGCAGATGGAGGAGGCCTACGACGTCTTCTCCAAGGCCGCCGAGACCGGTGCGCTCAAGGTCGCGCTGGGTGGGGAGCGGCACGAAGTGGCCCTGCCCGCGGCCTGACCGAGACACGTGACGGCCCTGACCGGCCGGCAGGCGAACGGGGTCGGCGACGAAGGCGCCGTTGCGGGTGCGGGGGCGACGCCGACCCGGCCACCCGACGGCCACACGGGCGAGGCCGGCAGTCAACCGCTCCCCCCGCCCGCACTACAGGCAGTCCCCAGGCGCGCATCCCACCGCAACGGTGACGCTCCGGATACAGTCAGGCACGCAACGCATGCGAAGGGACGTGGCGTCATGGTGCTGAGGTGTCCGAGGTTCTCGGTGGACCCGGAGTTGCGCGACACGCAGGCGGGCAACCACCGGATGCTGGAGCCGGAGGACGGCCTGGCGGTCAGGCGGGTGCAGTTCGCGCTGCTCGCGCTGGGCCGTGATGTCGGGCTTGCCGGGGACGACGGGATCTTCGGGCCGGACACCGGTGCGGCGGTAACGGCCTACAAGGACTCCAAGGGGCTGACGCCGGACGATCCGGTGGTGGGCCCCGGCACCATCCAGGCGCTGGACGACGATCTCTTCTTCGACCCGCCGCAACTCGACCCGGACTACAAGGAGTTCGCTCCCTCAGTGGCGGACGGTCGGGTCGAGCCGTTCGCCGGCCTCGAGTTGGCCGCGCTGATCGACACCCCGCTGAACCAGTGGCGGCGCATGTTCGGCTTCTTCACCCTGAACAATCTCAACTCCGGTCAGCTGCTGGCGATCACCGCCGAGAGCTGCGCCCAGGACCAGCGCGCCCGCTTCCTCGATGTGGCCGCGCCCACCCAGGCGGACGGCTCGAGCGCTGCGTCGGTGTTCGACGGCGTCCTTCCGATGCGCTCCACCGCCGGCCGCACCGTCGAGTACGACGCCAGCGACGGCACCCGGCAGGCCTATCTGCTGCTCAACGACCAGGTGCTGCTCGGGCGCGAGACGATCCTGCGGAGGTCCACCGGCACCCGGGCGCCGGTGACCACCCAGGGGGTGCTGATCCACGAGCTCACCCATGTCCGCAACCGTGCGGCGGTGGTGAACCTGCTGCAGACGCCGGACACCGACACCGACAGCTACGTCGACACCGTCCTGGCGCAGAACAGCTCGGCCGCCGTCTCGCCCACCGCTGAGGTGCTGCGTACCTTCGTGGGGGAGGTCTGCGCTCGCCACGTGCACTGGATCATGCTGCAGGAGACGGCCGGCAATCCGACCGCGCCGGGCTTCCTGACCCCCGAGCGTTTGGTGGACGCGGTGCGCTTCTACGCCGAGGACACCGAGCTGTTCGATGCCAACGGATATCTCCCCGGCATCCGGGCGCAGGGCCCCGCCGCGCTGTTCGGCCAACTGGGACTCTGGCTGCGGCGCTGCCAGGAGTTCGCGTTCAGCGACGACGCCTCGGAGAACGCGCGCACCGTGAAGTTGTTCGGCGACGCCGCCAATGTCTGCACCCGGCTGGCCGGCAACCCGCCGACCGGCACCCCGAACCCGGACGGGCTCTTCCCGCTGCCCGCCGACTTCGTCTAGAGCGCCGGGCCCCGGCCTGCTGCTGATGAACCGGATCGCGACGGCCGCCGATCACCACGCCGAACTGACGGCCGGTCACCCGGTGACCTTCTTCGCCGAGGACCTCACCCGCGGCCACCGCTTCGACGTGCTCGGCTCGCCGCAGCCGGATGGACGATGCCCCCGAGGCCGACTTGCCTTCGAGCGCACTCCAGCCGCCACACTGATCGTCACCGGAATCCGTACCCGTGACAGAACGGCGGCAGCAGATGGCGACGACGAGCAACGCAGGGCATCCCCTGCCGTACGACACCTACCGTGAGGAGATCGAGCGGGAGACCCACCGGTTCGCCGACGCGGTACGCGGCGCCGACCCCGCGGGTGCCGTGCCCTCCTGCCCCGACTGGACACTGGCCGAGCTCACCCGGCACGTCGGCTCGCTGCAGCGCTGGTTCTGCGCCCTGCTGTCCCGGCGCGTGCAGGAGTTTCCCCGCAGCCGGGACGTGGAACTGGGGCTGCCCGATGACCTGCGGGACTACCCCGACTGGGTGACGGCGGGGGTGCCCGAGGTGGCGGCCGTGCTGCGGGACACAGACCCCGACACGCCGATGTGGACATGGGGCGAGGACCGGCATGCGCGGTTCTGGGCGCGCCGGATGCTGTTCGAGACGCTGGTGCACCGGGTGGACGCCGAGCGTGCCGTCGGCCGGGAGCCGGACGTCGACCCGGTGTTGGCGGCGGACGGAGTGGACGAGTTTTTGGTGAACCTGCCATACGCGGGGCTTTTCGCGCCCGGGGTGACAAAGCTGCGCGGCGACGGCGAGACGATCGCGTTCAGGTGCACGGATGCGGCCGGTGAGCAATGGCGGGTGCGGCTGGAGCCTGTCGGTATCCGGCTGCTGTCCGGCGGGGTTGCCGAGTCCGGGCCGGACACGGCGGCATTGCGGGGGCAGGCGGCGGATCTTCTGCTGCTGCTCTACGGCCGACGGTCGTACCAGGAGACGGTCTTCGACGTCTCGGGGGACGCCGCGGTCCTCGACCGCTGGTTCGACCACACGGCCTTTTGATCCGGACGGCCTGCCGGAACGCCGTACGGGCGCCCTGCGCGGTCACCGCGCGGTGGTACTGATCCGGCCGGTGGGCGGGGGGGACCGAAGGCACGCAGGCGGCGAGCGCCATGTCGTCCCGCAGTCGATCGCCGCTGAAGGTCAGCAGGCCGTCGTGGAGGCGTCCCAGGAAGTCGCAGGGCGGCAGGGAGCACCAGGAACTCGGGTGGTGCTCCCACCCGGTTGCGGGGGGGGCGGACGACCGAACGCAGCGGGCGGGTGTGCCGGTGGCCGTTGGCGCAGGTCCCGATTCAGGCCGCCGACCAACCTGGGCCATGCCGAACACCAACCGCTCGCCCCGGCACCGCCGCGCACCAACGAGCACCGAACTGCCCCACGCACAGCAAAGATGGCACAACCTGATCGGCGCGACGCGCTACCTGACAAGCGTGCGGATCAGAACGCCGCCCGGGAAGCAGCACCCGCGGACATCCCGCCTGCGGAGGCGCGACCGGCTCCCGCTCGAGCAGAGCTGCGACGGCATCCGTCCTGAGGACCGTTCACGGCACAGTGCGCGCGGTCACGGTGGACGCCCAGACGCTCGCTGACTCCACGGCCGTGACGGCGGGTCGCGCGACGAGCAGGGCGGGGGTGCGCGGCATGATCTGCTCACGCGGCAGGCCACCCCGGGCGCCGGGCGGGCGGCCTCCACCGTGGCCACGACCTGTCCTGGCCGGCCAGGACAGGATCGCTGCGCGGGGCCGGTACTCAGTCCGTGGGCGGTTGCTACCCGCGGACCTGGACCCTCTGCGAGATCAGGAGCGGATCCTGCCGATAGCTGGGCCACGACCTGGACGCCACGCCCACCGGAGCCGCCGCCACGTGCGGTCCAGCAGGTCCGCCCCGTGGTCCAGCGCGTGAACGGGTGAGGCACCAGCACAGGTGGGGATTGACGCAGGCCGAAAGAGGCGGATTTCCGCACGTTCTCGTCCCGGCCCCTCCCCTCACGGATCAGGAGCCGGCCGGGTTGCGACCGGAGAAGACGTTTACTCGGGCGCGCTCGGTGCAGACGATGAGCTAACACAGCCTTTATACGACGACGAAGCGGAGACACACCATGGGCATCATCGCGTGGATCATCATCGGCCTGCTCGCCGGCGCCATCGCCAAAGCCCTGATGCCGGGCAAGGACCCCGGCGGCATCATCGTCACCATGCTCATCGGTATCGCCGGCGGCCTGCTCGGCGGCTGGCTCGGCAAGGTGATCTTCGGCGTCGACTCCATTGACGGGTTCTTCAACCTCTCCACCTGGATCGCCGCAATCGTCGGCTCGCTCATCCTGCTGCTCCTCTACCGCCTCGTCATCGGTAACCGGCACTCGCACCGCCACGCATGACCCACTGAAGACACACGCCTCCGACGCACCTGAACGGCTCCCCTCCTGGTCGCAGGACGGGAGCCGTCGGCATGCACGCCGGCCCCGCTTCGAACGGGCTGGGCACAACCGCATCCGGGCGCGCCGGCTGCTGGCACCGGGGGCGGCGGTGAAGGCGGGGGCGCGGCGGTGCAGAACCCGCAGCTGTACGCCGCCCACGGGGGCCCGGCCGGCGGCGTACTCGAACAGACAGCCCCACGCGCGCACCGCCGGGTGTGAGACCAGCAGGTCACCAGCCTGCCCTCAGCGGCGGGCCGCGGGTGTCGACGACGAGGTGCCGCTTGCGCCCGTTGATTTTCTTGCCCGTGTCGTAGGGCGAGAGTCCCTGCCGATCGTGGAGGCCGCCATCACGGACCGGGAGTCGATGATGGTGGCGACCGCCTTCGGGCGTGTAAGCGCCGACCGGGGATGGGAAACAGCTTCGAAGAGCGGTTGGCGTGCGAAAGCGCAGCGGGTCCT
The DNA here is from genome assembly GCF_043195475.1 of Streptomyces sp. Y20. NCBI lineage: Bacteria > Bacillati > Actinomycetota > Actinomycetes > Kitasatosporales > Streptomycetaceae > Streptomyces > Streptomyces sp. Y20. Next base: position 430,075 of record NZ_JBIDDP010000006.1, on the reverse strand, counting down.
CGACTAGTAGCTGTCGTAGCTGGGCCTACCGCTCGGCCGGTAGACGCCGACGACGGTGCCGCCCTTCGTCGGCGAGACACTGACCGGCTCCAGCGCAGTGGGGATCGCTCCGTCGGCGAACAGCCGCTTGCCAGTGCCGATGATCACCGGATGGATGGTCAGCCGGTACTCGTCGACGAGGCCGTGCCGCATGAGGGTCTGGGCGAGGTCGCCGCTGCCGACGACGTTGATGTTGCCGCCGTCGGACGCCTTCAGCTCGCGCACGGCATCGACGATGTCGCCCCCCAGCAGTGTGGAGTTCTGCCACCCGACGGACGTCAGGGTCCGAGACGCCACGTATTTGTGCATGCTGTTCATCCGATGGGTGAACGGGTTGCCGGGATCGGCGGCCGGCCAGTACGAGGCGAAGATCTCGTACGTCTTGCGGCCGAGCAGCATCGCGTCGGAGGACTCGTACCAACCGGAGATGGCCGTGCCGACCTCGTCGTCGGCCACCGGTTTCTGCCAGCCGCCGTGCTCGAAGCCGCTCTCAGCGTCCTCGTCCGGACCGCCCGGCGCCTGCATGACGCCGTCCAGCGTCAGGAACGTGCAAACGATGATCTCGCGCATGGTGCGCTCCTTTCGTCGACGGGTAGACGGCACAACCGCCGATAACTCATCGCGAAGTCTTCCGGCGCCGGGCCGCAGTGCCTGGCTGCCGGGCGGTGGACCTCGATGAGCCGGGGACGATGTGGAACCCGGCGAAGGAGGCGTGGGAGGAAAGCGTCGTGGCCCGCGTCTCTCACGCGGAGACCGGCACACCGGCCGCCCCATCACCGCGACCGCGCCGGACGAACCGGCCGGACAGTGGCTGGCCAGTGCCGCAAAGCGGCGGACTCGGCAAGGGGGCGCGGGCGTCGCGGCGCGCCGGGGCAGCTGACCGCGATCGACCCCGGACTGGCGGCCCTCCTGGCCCGTGGACCGGGCGGCCCGTAAGTCCGCGACAGGAGCGGACTGTGTACGCAATTCATACGCAGTACGGGATGCGATCCGCACGGCACCCGATGAGGACTGCCTTCGGGCAACCCCTCGCTCCGCACAGGACACGGATGGTGCCGGCAAGTCAGCCGGCTCTCCGCGCTCGCTTACTCGTCAGGTGGCTGTCGGCTGTGGTCCCTGACCGACTTCTCGATGATGCGCGCGCATGTGGTGAATGCCTGGATCTGGTCAGGGGTCAGGTCGCGCACGGACACCTGCTCCAGGGTCCGCCACATGTCGGCGATGGGCTCCTGGAGGGCGCGCCCGGCATCGGTGAGGTGGACCACCATGACTCGCCGGTCGTGGGAGGCGGGCTCCCGGGTGAGCAGCCCGGCCTCCTGCATACGGCGCAGGGACTTGGAAACGGTGGAGTGGTCGAGACCGGCCCGCTCCAGCAGTTCCGCCTGGGTCCGGCCATCGTGGTCGAAGAGCTGCATCAGCAGCAGCTCCTGCCCCGGGTGCAGGTTCATGGCGCGCAGCATGCCGGCGGCATGGGCACGGTGGGTGCGGGCCAGCTGGAAGATGGCGTAGCTCAACGGCCCCGCTCCCGCCGTGTTCGGAAGCTCCGCTGAGGTGGGGTCTGACATGGCTCTCCCTCATCACACAACAAGTGGGCCGGCGTACTAGTCGACGGTGAGGACGATCTTGCCGCGGTTGTGGCCGGCGTCGCTGGTCTGCTGGGCCTTGGCCGCTTCGGCGAGGGGGTAGGTGGCGCTGATCGTGGTGACCAGGGTGCCGTCGGCGGCCTGCTGCGCCAGCTCGGCGAGGCGGGCGGCGGAGCGGCGCTGGGGACCCTCGGCGAAGACGACGCCGAGCTCAGCGGCACGGAAGTCGGCGGTGGTGACGATCCGGTCCGTGCCGCCGCGCAGAGTGATGGAGTCCTCCAGCGCACCCCTGCCCGCGGCGTCGAGGACAGCGTCCACGCCTTCGGGGGCGAGCGCACGGACCCGGTCGACCAGTTTGTCGCCGTAGACCAGTGCGGTGGCGCCGAGGGAGGTGACGTACTCCTGGTTGGCCGGCCCCGCGGTGCCGATGACGCGGGCGCCGCGTGCGACGGCCAGTTGGACGGCGATGGTGCCCAGCGCCCCGGATGCACCGTGGATCAGCAGCGTCTCACCGGAGGTGACACCGAGCAGGTCCAGGACGCGCTCGGCGGCGTCGGTCGCCACGGGCAGGGCGGCGGCGTGCGCCCAGTCCAGACCGGCGGGCTTGGGCGCGAGGACGGCCGCGGAGGCCAGGGCGTATTGGGCATAGGAGCCGGTGTCGGACCAGCCAAGGACCTCGTCCCCGGCCTTGAGGTGGTCGACGCCCTCGCCGACGGCGTCGACCACTCCAGCGATCTCGCCGCCGGGCACGGCGGGGAGGGTGGTGGGGAAGATGGCCTCCATACCGCCGGAGCGGATCTTGCCGTCCACCGGGTTGACGCCGACAGCCTGGACGCGCACACGGACCTGGCCGGGGCCGGGCTGGGGGGTGTCGATCTCCGCCTCGTGCAGGACCTCGGTGCCGCCGAAAGTGTCGAAAACGATGGCCTTCATGACTGCTCTCCTTGAAGTGGGATGCCGCCCCGAGCAACTTCCGTGGCTAGCCACATAAAAGTAGCACTCATTATGTGGCTAGCCAAGTAATGGTGCTCGAGGAGCTCCCGGAGGCGAGCCCGCCTGTCGTGAACCGATCGTTCGACAAGGCCCGTCGCGCTCCAGGACACCGGCGAACGCCGTGTCGGCGCCGACGACGACGGGCCGGTGCGCGGAGGCGGTGGCCAGAGGCAGGGCGATCAGCACGAGGCTCGCCCGCCAGCGCACGGGGATGGCCGGCTCCGTCAGCAGCACGGCCTACGGCAGGGGAAGCAGGCGCAGCCGCACCGGTGGCGCCGGCCAATCCGGCCCGCGTACGGTGCCGCCCTGCGGCGCCAGGGGAGGCCGGTGACGATCCTCCGCCCCCGCGTACGGTGCCGCGCCGGGGACACGGAGGAAGGTTCCTCCCGTGCCTGCCGGTCTGGTAGGCATGGGGGGTGCGATTCGAAAGTGTTCCCATGCCGCCGGCGGTAGTGGCGCGGCCACGGGACGTACGGGGGTATCCGGTACCGGCGATCACTCCGTGGGAGGGGGACGAGCCGCAGTTCGCGCTGACCGACTACGAGCGCAGCGCGGCGTGCGCCCGGAAACGGCTGTGCTCGGTGTGCGACCGGGGCATGGCACAGGGCCCGGTGTGGCGGGTGGTGGGGGCCGCGGAGAGCGCGGCGATCGGTGAGGCGCTCGCCGCCGGACGGCCGTACCGCAATGTCGCGCCGACCCTCGAAGGCCCCGGGCACCGCGCGTGCATGCTGTACGCCTCGATGGTGTGCCCGTACCTGGCCCGGCCCAACGCCCGGCGGGGGATGTCGGCGACCGAACCGGACGAGATGACCGCGCACGTGGTGCGGGGCGCCGTCCGGGGGGCGATGGGCGCGGTGGTGGGGTTCGGGGAGTACGAGTACGCCGTCACGAGCAGCCAGGTGCTGTTCCGGTTCCTCGACGTCGTCGAGTTCTTGCCGCACGACACGGCCGACGCGCACCTGGACGCACTGAGGGCCGAGCTCGCCCGGACGGCGGAGTGACTCCGCGCCTGGGACGGGCTCGGCCCGATGCCGTGCGGTGTGGGGACACTCAGGGACGGTAGGCGGCCAGGCCGGCCGTCGACGTGACCTTGGCCGGCCGGCCCGTGCCGTCGGCCGGCAGGGTGACCGTGCCGGCGGGGGTACGGGCCGCGAGCGTCTTGCCGTCGGGGGACCAGGCCGGCTCGGTGTAGTCCGTGGTGGCGTGCGGGGTGAGGTCCTTGACGTGGTTGCCGTGCGTGAAGTCCTCGACGAAGAGGTGGTCGTGGCCCGCGACGGAGCGAACGAAGACGACCTCCTCCTCGTTCGGCGACAGCGCCGGCTGGGATCCCTTGGTGAGCTTGCCGCCCTGCTGGCGCAGATAGTCGTCACGGATGTAGACGGCGCCCGTGTCGGCGTTGGCGTAGACCGAGGTGCCGTGATGGCCGGCCGCGTTGGGCCAGACGTTGCCGGTCTGCGGGACCGCGCCGTCCGGGTCCGGGGCGCCGTTCAGGGTCAGCGTCTTCGGGGTGCCGTGGACGGCCTTGGCGGAGACGTACTTCAGTCGGGAGACGCCCTTGGCGCGGGCGGCGAAGATGAGGTTGTCCTTGGCGGGGATCCCGTACTGGGTGTCCTTCTTGGTCACCTGCCAGGTCGGGTGTGACCAGGTCTGGCCGCCGGGGTTCTTGGCCACCACGACCCGCCGGCTGCCGTCGGGGTTGGCGATGTCCAGGTTGCCGGATCCGTCGACGAAGGCGGCCTTGGCGCCGTCCGGGGACCAGGCGAGGTCGCGGACGGTCACCCCGAAGTTCACCCGGTGTCCGTTGATCTGCACGTACTTGGTGCCGTTGCTGACGGTCAGGGTGCCGTGCGAGGCGACGGCGTCGGCCGCCGAGGCGGCGCCGGAGGCGCCCAGCAGCGCGGTGCCGGTGACAGCCGCGGCCACCGCGATGGCGGCGGCCGTGGTGCGGGTGCGTGTGGTCATGGCGATCCCCCAGGAACATGGTCATGTCGTGCCGTGCGGCGGAGCCAGAGCAGCCGCGCCGTCCCCCGGGTCCGCCGAGGGCCCCGCGAGCGCCTGCCGCTCTGTCCGTGGAACAGCCTGTCAAGCCCCGATCTTGGAACCGTCCGTTTGGTGTCACAGGGACGTAACACGACGTAGTCGTGCTCCCAGGGGCTGTGCAGGCTGGGCTCGATGACCATGGCGCGCCCTGTCCCTTCCCACCTGGCGGCCCGACATCCGCGCGGCGGTCATCTCCCGCACCCGGATCAACCCGCACCAAAAGCTCGTCAAGCAGGCGGCGTTCCCCGGTCAGCACCCGGTCGCGATCCCTCCGACGGCGTCGTCCATGCGGCCGGCGGCGTCAGCCCGCTGGACTTCCTGCCCTGCCGGGACGGCAAGCCTCTGCCCGGCGGCTTCAAGCCCGGTGTCGACCCGGGCCCGGTCATCAGGCGTCGCGTCCGCCGTCCAGCTCGTTCGCCAGCCAAGGGCCGGATGCCCGAGCCGGCGGGCGCGTGTCGGCGAACACCTCACGGAGCCCTGGCACCGCGTCCGCGGGGCGGCACCTTCGCGCTCCGCTTCCGCGGACCGGGCTGAGGTCACAGCAATCGGTCGACCAGCCCGTCGACGTAGTCGGGGCTGAGCGGGCCCATGCCGAACAACACGCGGATGTACATCGGGGCCAGCACGTGGTCCAGCACGCCGAATGCGTCGGGTGCGTCCTCGCCGCGTTCGCGGGCACGATCGAGCATGGACTGCAGTTGCCGGGTGCGTTCGCCCAGGAGGTCGTCACGCGCCTGCAGGCCCTGCTGACCATTGCTCGACAGAGCGACGGACAGGCGTAGCAACGCCAGGCCGTCGGGTCCGGTGATCTCACGGGCCACGTTGGCCGCGTAAGCGCGCAGGTCGCCCGCCAGACTCCCGGTGTCCGGCATCGGCGACCGCGCGTTGAGGCGGGTGAGCGCCACGTCGGTGAGCAGGGTCTCCAAACTCCCCCACCGGCGGTAGATGCTGCTGTCGGCCACGCCCGCGCGGGCCGCGACCTCGCCGACGGTGAACGTGCCGTAGCCGCGCTCGCTGATCAGATCGGTGACGGCCTGGTGCACCGCCGCGCCGACGCGGGCGCCGCGCCCGCCGGGTCGCCGGGCTCGCTGTCGCTCGTCCATGCCCCCACTTTAACGCAGCCGTGACTTGCGTTTACGCACCGGGCCTCCCTACAGTCGCCTAACGCAGTCGATGACTGCGTTAGAGCGCCCAAGGGCTGACCGCGTCCGCCGTGGAGAGGCGCAACTACCTTTTTGGGAGGAATCCCCATGGCTGCATCGCCTGCCGCCGTAGGCAGTCGACCAAACCGGGCCGTCCTGCTCACGGTGACCTGCCTGGGCCAATTCATGGTGCTGCTCGACAACACGATTGTCGGAGCGGCGCTGCCCGATATGCAGCATCGGCTGCACACTCAGCTGACCGGTCTGCAGTGGATCGTCGACGCGTACGTGCTGGCGGTCGCCATGCTGCTGCTGTCCGGCGGCGTCTTCGCCGACCGGTTCGGCCGCAAGCGGGTGTACCTGGCCGGTGCGGTGGTGTTCACCGCCGCATCGGTGCTGTGCAGCCTCGCACCCTCAGCCGGATGGCTTGTCGCCGCCCGGGTGCTGCAGGGCATCGGGGCCTCGGCGCTGAGCCCCGCCTCGCTGGCCCTGCTTGCCGCCGCCTATCCCGTTCCTCAGGAACGCGTCAAGGCGATCGGGCTGTGGGCAGGATTCAGCGGAATCGGTCTGGCCGCCGGACCCGTGGCCGGCGGCGTGCTGACAGATGCCTTCGGCTGGCCCGCCATCTTCCTGGTCAATCTGCCCATCGGCGTGATCCTGCTGCTGGTCGGCCTGCGCCACCTTGGCGAGTCCCGCAATCCGAGCGCCCCCGCGATCGACATCCCGGGGACGGTGCTGTCCGTTCTGGCGGTGGGGGCACTGACCTACGGGCTGATCGAGGGTGGCGCCCGCGGCTGGACCACACCGGTCATCCTGGGAAGCTTCGCCGCCGCGGCGATCCTCCTCGCCGGGTTCGTTCTCGTCGAAGCGCGTCGCTCCGCACCGATGCTGCCGCTGCGGCTGTTCCGGCAGCGGCTGTTCACCGTGTCCAACACCGCCATGATCGTGGTGGGGTTCGCGCTCATGGGCTCGTCGTTCTTCTTCTCCCAGTTCTTCGTGTACGTCCAGGGCAGCTCGATCCTGCGCGCCGGCCTGCAGACCCTCCCCGCATCTCTTGCCATGGTGATCGCCAGCCCGTTCGCGGGCCGGCTCGCCGCCCGGTACGGCTTCCGCATCGTGGTCACCATCGGCCTGGCCCTGGCCGGAGGGGGGCTGCGGGCACTGGGCACGGTGCACGCCGACACCGGTTACGGGAACGTGTGGTGGCGGCTGGGAGTCGTCGGCATCGGCTTCGCCCTGACCATGTCCCCACTGACAGGCGCCGCCATCCAAGCGGTCAGCCCGCAAGAGGGCGGCCTCGCCTCTGGCATCAGCAGCACCACCCGGCAGATCGGCGCGGTGCTCGGCGTGGCGGTACTCGGTGCCGTCGTCCGCACCCGGCAATCCGGCGGCGCCTCCTTCGAGACCGGCCTCAACAGCGCCTTCGTCACTGCCGGCACCGTCACTTCGGCCACCGCCGTGTTCACCGGCCTGTGGCTGGCGAGGTCCAAGCCCGTGGAAGGGTCGGCGGTGCCGCACCGTTCCGCCGATACAGACGCGGTCAGCGCGCCGGACGAGGTGTCCGCGAAGAATCGTTGACGGCGACACCGACCTTGGCCGGGAGGCGTCCCGCCGGATGATTCCCCGGCGGGACGCCTCCCGGCCAACAGGACGAAGCTCCGCGCCGTCCACGAATGACCGGACGCGAGAGTTCTGCGAGACAGCTCTGACCGGCTGCCCGGGGCGCGGCCTCCTTCCGGCACTCGGCATGGCGATCCGCAACCTGCCGCTGCTCATGGCCGGTACGGGGCCGTACACAGGCGGGCGAGGGCTTGGTCGAGGCGGTCAGGGCCCTGCTTCCCCGAGCGGCGGCCCGGGCGGCGCACTGCACCCCGACAGGCCTGCACACCCGCTGTTCGGTTCGACTTCCGGCCCGCCGCGTGGCAGACGGCGAAGCGGCACGCATGCCCTCCTCACCACATAAGGCACGCTCTCAGCCCGGCGATTGACCGGGACCCCGCCTGGCTAGCCGGGACTCCGGGCGGTGCGCCGCGGTGCGCGGGACGACAGCGGGCCGGCCGCGGTGCGCCGGCCGGGGGCGACCTGCCGGGCGAATGCCTGCAGGGCCACATCGCTGTTCGCCGGCAGGACGGCCATCAGCCCCCGGTCCTGGGCCTCGGCGATCGTGGGGGCGGCGGCACTTCCCTCCGGGACGAAGGTCAGGCGGACGTGCCCGTCACCGGAGCCGCGACGGTCCACCGGAGCGACGGCGCCGTGGGTGCCGTCGGGCAGGGTCACCCAGAGCTGGAAGTCGTCGTACCGGACGAAGTCCGCACCCTTCACCGGCCAGGGATAGTGGTGTTCACCGGGCACGCTCGGAAGGATGCCCTGGTGGTTGGCGTGGCTCAGGGGCACGCACGAGTTGAACAAGGAGTCGGTCCACGCCTCGACGGCGTCGGCGTCCTTGATCGGCGTGCGCAACAGGTCCTCGGCGCGCTCGTAGCCGAGTTCCGCCAGCGCGGGCAGCGTGAGCGGGAAGGCGTCGACCAGTTCGGCGGCGTCCTGCCGGAGCCGGTCCACCTTCGCGGGATCGGCGCAGAACTGCATGCTCCACTCGATGCCGACCCGGGCACGGTACATGCACCACCCGCGGGACCCCTTGACCCACAGACTGCCGCCGTGGTGCATCTCCCAGCGCTCGGAATGCTTCGCCCCCTCGTCGTCCACGGGCCTCGGCCCGTACGGCAGGTCGGCATCGTCCATGGCGTGGAGTATCTTGTGGGCCGTCTCTTTGGCGGCCCGAAAATGTGACGATTCAAAACGCTTCGGGTGCTCGACGAGGCGGATCTTCCACGGATGGTTCTCCGATTCGATACCGTCCGGCCGGGGTTCGGGGTGGCCCATGCTGACCTCCTTGGCTCGGCCTCACGGGCCGGCCGCCGGCTCGCGGGGCGGAATCCCTGTGCTTCCATCGTGCTCCGCGACCCGGCCGGTCGCGACCCGGGCGGGCGATGGATGTGCGCAAATCCCGGACCTGCACGGCTCGTTGACGTCGGCCGGCCTTGTGCGGCGCGCGGTCATGGAAGGCCGGACCGATCGGCGCGGCAGTCCGGTTGCGGGGCATTCCGGGCGGAGTAGCCTGGAGTTGATCGGTCCTGCCCTGCCTGGTTCTGGAGGTGGGCGATGTTTCTCCGATTGCTGCGGCGCCGTAAGCCGCACCGGCTGGTCCTTCTCGGCAACGGCCGTCTGATCCGGGGCTTCAGCGGCGGACTCTACGACGGCCACGGTTACCTGTCCTGACACCTTTCGCAGGGAAACACCTGGAGGATGTGCGGTGGCTGAGGACACCGACGCCCTGGCAGCCATGGCAAGGATCCTGTCACCGCACTGCCGTGTCACCGGGATGTCCGACGGAGCGCTGATCGCGGACTGGAAACGGACGCGTTTTCTCGGAATGACAGCGGCGGATCTGAGGAAGTTCGCCGGAGAAAGCCCCGAGGACCGCGCCGAGCTCGTCACCGCTCTCCTGCGGGCCGGGTGCGCGACGGACCGCCGGATGCGGCACGCGGACGCCGCCGTCGGGTTGTGGTTGCGAGGAGTGCACGTGCTGATCCGGACCGTGGGATTCGGACGTGCTGTGGGGCTGCTGTCCCTGGCCGCCCCGGAATACGCCCGCGCGGATCTTCCCCCGGCGGAGGAGGTCGCACGGCTGAAGCGAGCGGTGCGGTCGCACAGCCACAGCAGCTGGCTGGTCAACGGCGACTGCAAGTCCGAGGCGGTGACGGCCTTCGTCCTGCTGCGGCGGTGCGGCCTGGAGGCCGTACTCCACGTCGGTGTGCGCGAGCACCCTTTCGCCCTGCACGCCTGGACGTCCTCGGGCGGACTGTGCATCCCCGACGCCGATCCGCGAGGGCATGCCTTCACCCCCGTGCTGTCGATCGGCTGCGGGAGACCGTGACATGGACGCGCTCCGCCTTGACTGGTCCGGCGGCGCCCCGAGGCTCCGCACCAGCGCCGCCCTGGCACGTGAGGGCCTCGTGACGACGGTCTCCTCGCCTGCCGGCACCGCGGCCGTCGTCGGCTGGGTCGGCTCGACCCGCGACCGGGTGGCGGGTGCCCACGGCCTGCTCGACGCCTTCGGCCGGCCGGGAGGCGCCCCGCCGCTGCCGGCCGGCGACTACGCGGCCGTTCTGGTGTGCCGCGACCGCATCGTGCTGACGCGCGACGAGCAGGCACGCATACCCCTGTTCTTCAGGGAGTCCGGGGGCCACCTGGACGCCGTGAGCACCTCCGCCCGCAGCCTTGGCAGCGCCACAGAGCTCGACTCCCGCTACTTCTGCCGGTACCTCACCGGGAACCTGGCACAACCGCACACGGACCGCACCCCGTTCGCCGGGGTGCACCGCGTCCTCGGCGGCGAGGTGGTGGAGCTCTCCCGCACCGGACGACTGCGCGGTCGTACGCCGCGACGCGCCCGTCCCGCCACCGACCCGCTGACGTCCACGGCCGGCGAACCCCGCCTCGACGAGGCCGCGCAGCAGTTGCGCCTGGCGCTGGAGAGCGCCGTCGGACGCCGTATGGGCACGACGACGGCCTGCCATGTCTCGGGCGGCACCGACTCCACCGGCGTCGCGCTGCTCGCCGCACGTCTGCTCGCCGCGGAACACGGCGACCCCGGGGAGCTGGTCCTGCTCGCCGGGCGCTTCTCCCGCGGAGAGCTGGCCGCGGAGCAGCCGTACCTCTACCTCGCGCTGGAGGAGATCCGCCGGCACACCCCCGGTGCCCGCCCGGTGATCGTCGACGCCGACGACGTGGCCGACTTCGACGACTTCCCGCACCACGCGGGAGACTCGGACGAGCCCCACGCGCACGCCTTCCGCGCCCCCTTCTGGAGCCGGCTCCACGCCGCGGCGGCGGAACGGGGCTGTGACACGCTCCTGACCGGCTGCGGCGCCGATCCGATCGCGGACGCCAACCCCTTCCACCTGCACCGGCTCGCCCGCACGGGCCGGTTCCGGCAGATGACCCGGCAGGCACGCGCCTGGGCCGCGGGAAGCGAGCGGGGCCTGCGGGACGTCGTCCACGCCTACGTGATCCAGCCGGCTCTCCCCCTCACCACCGAACGGGTCGCCGCACTGGCCCGCCATGGAACGGTGCTCGGCGGACTCGGCACCTTCAACCGCCCCCCATGGCTGCGGTCCGGGTTCGCGCGCACTCACGGCTACCGGGAGGCCGGCATCGAGGAGAGCCGCTTCCTGTTCGGACGCAGACCGGAGGAATCGCTGTACGACGCCGCCAACTACATCGCCGCTCCCGACCCGCTGTCCTGGTGCCGCGCGGCTCAAGACGGGTTCTTCCTCTCCCACCCCTTCCTCGACCCGGAGGTCGTCGCCACGATGAGCCGCCTCCCCGTCGCGGCCACCTTCCGGCCGGGCCGCCCGAAGGCCGTGCTCCGCGAGGCCTTGGCGGACCTCCTACCCGCCCCGATCCGCGGCAGGGTGGTCAAGGTGCCCTTCGACGACCTCTACGCCCGGGGGCTGCGGGCACACGGCGACGACCTCATCGCTCTGTGCCGCTCCGCGCGGCACCCGCTCATCGCGGAGATGTTCGACGTGGAGACGCTGTGCCGGGCCGTGCGGGAGGCGCAACTCGGCATGGGGGACGCCTACGCCTGGGACCGGATGAACAGCTCACTCGCCCTGGTGGCCTGGCTGGAGCGGCTCACCGCTGGTTCTTGACGTCCCACAGGCTCCGCTCGACAGGGCCGGCGAAGGGATCCACGAAGCCGTACCGGCTCACCAGCTCACGTTGCTTCTCCCCGGACAACTGGCTGCTGCCATCGTCGTCCTTGCGCGTCACGTACGACTGCAGAGACGCACCGTGCGTGCCGAACGTCCAATAGACGGTGACGAAGCGGGGGTCCCTGGTGTGTTCGTCGATCGCATTGTTCTCGTGCACCCGGGCACGGTAGACGAGGGAGTCGGGGCCTCCCTTCTGGTGCTTCCTCAACCATGCCGGGGCCTTGCCACCACCCCAGGTGGTTCTCACGAAGTTGAGCGGTGGATCCAGCACGATCTGATCCTTGCGCGCGAGGCTCGCGGTGGCGTAGAAGGCCAGCTGGTCGTACCGCGTGTCCATGGGCAGTTGCACCATCATGCGCGTGGTGAAGACGTCGCTCGGTTCCACCCAGCTTCCGGGCAGCATCCAGGGTTTCGCGTCCACCAACTGGCCGGCCTGGTGGATTTCCCGGCGGGAGAGCGGGTTCATCTCCCCCGAGGATCTGGAGATCTGCACGGCATCGCTTCGCCACTTCTCTTGGAGGCGGTCCGTGGAGCTCAGCCGCACCCGTTGCCCCATGGCGTGGACTTCGGTGCCGAGGACGTAGAACCCCACGTCGGTGTGGTTCTGAAGTGTGATGTCGACCGGTAAGGCGAACGCTTTCCGGTCCTTGCTCAGGACAGCCTTCCCCACGGACAATGTGATGACAGGTCTGGGCTCACGCCGGTACGGCAGATAGAGGTTCTGGTAACCGAAATTGGCGACGGCGAGGACCGAGGAGACCACCAGCGCAGCGGCTACCCGCTTCGGGGCGGGAACCGTGACCGACGTCCGCCACACGGCGAAGAGAGCCCATGCCGCCCCCGCCATGAGTGCGCCGAACAGCACCGGGAAGAGGACCAGATCGCCGTTCTTCAGCGTCCTGATCAGGAGCAGGGAGTTGGTCAGGAGCGCCGCGAACAGGCCGATCAGTGCGATCAGGCCTGAGTACGGGAAGCTGTGCATGATCCAGTGATCCAGGACCGCGCCGACGGCCAGGAGCGTGGTGAACGCGACCATGATGAGGACGGCACCGGTGAGCCGACCGGGGAAGGTCAGAGCATGGGCGAAGTTGCCGATGCCGAACCAGCCCAGCAGTACCGTCGTCCCGAGGAGGACCACCAGGTTCACTGCCACGTCGAGCTGGGCCTGCCGGGTGTTCAGCGAGGGCCGTAGCACTTTCGGGCGCAAGCCGACGGGGGGCTTGGGGGGAGTACGCACCCGATCACCTCCTGAGGCCGTCGGTCGAGGGCGGGCGTGCGGTGCGGACGCACACCTCTGCGGCGCGGCCTCGGGAGATCTGCTGCCGCGCGGTGATGTCCTGCACCATCGTCCGTGGTGGACCACCGGGTCGCCATCCGGGCGCCCCCGGACGTGGAACCTCCCCGGTATCCGAGCGGGCTTCGCGACGTCGCCGTAGGACCATCGAGGGGCCCTTGGGCATCTGGAAGTGCGGATGCGGATCCCGTGGCGTTGCCCGTGGCGCCGGCCCCGCCGAGATGCTGGCCGGCGGTCACCCTCTGACCGTCGCTCACCTGCCGTCGAGTGGCTTGGTCTGTTCGCCGAAGAAGAAGGTGGGGCCACCGGGGATGTCGTGGCCCTGGGCGATCAGTGCCTTCCGCACGATGCGGACACCGTCGTTGGACTCCCCGAAACCCGACGTTGGACAGTGCGGCCATTGCGGTCTTCTAGTAGCCGTGCGGACGACGGTTCCGGTCCGCCTGCTGCACGCGCGCCGTGAAGTCGGAACCGGAACGGTTCACGTGGTAGCGGTCGCGGACGTAGTTGATCGTGGCGCACATGTCCGCGACCACGTCGTACGGCGTGGTGGCGGTCCCCGCCTGGTGGTAGGCGGCGAAAGTGGAGGGAATGCACTGGGTGGCACCCCGGGAGCAGTTCTGCGGGTGGCCGTCGGGCGCTCTGGGGCCTCGGGCGTTGATGTCGTTGAGGTTCACCCGCTTCCGGTTGTAGGACGACTCGCGCTCGGTGATGGTGACCAGCGCGGGTACGCCGTACCGCGAGTCCATGCCGGTCAGCTCGCACGCCTTTCGCGCGTAGCGTTGCATGGCCTCCAGTCCGACGTCGTCGTGCGGATCGTCGTAGGTGACCTGGCTGAGACCGAGCCGTCCGAGCCCTGCCCCGGCCCCGGCCCCGGGAGGGTCGACGGTGAAGCCGGCGCGCCGGCCGAGCGCGCTCAGGGAGGCGTAGCCCGGGACGCCGTCGGCGTCGGCCCCGGTGAAGCCCTGGGCGAGCTGTTCGGCACGGTAGGCGGCCCTGGTCTGTTCGCCGAAGAAGCCGGTGGGACCGCCGGGGATGTCGTGGCCCTGGGCGATCAGTGCCTTCTGCACGATGCGGACGTCGTCGTTGGACGCCCCGAACCGGACGTTGGGCAGTGCGACCATGACGGTTCGTCTCCCTTCGTGTCGTCAGCCCCAGGGAGCCACGGTGAGCCGGTCCAGGTGGAGACGGAGCAGAGGGCTCTCGAACTCGTAGAAGCACGGTGTGTCGTCCGGTCCGACAGGGATGTGCGTGGAGCCTGGTCGAACCCGTAGAAGGGGTCGGTCACCACCTTGTCGACGCAAGCGGTGTCACCGGCGCATCCCCGGACGTGGACGATCGGCAGTTTCGGGGTCGGTGCCATGCTGCCTCCGGGATCAGCATGTCGAGGCTACGGACGTGGCGTCAGCCCGGCGTCAATCCGGCATCATCCGTCCTGGGGCCGCCACCCGTGGCGGGCGAGCAACCGCGTGAACCGCGGAGACGGCTCGACCCCCAGCTCCTCCCGCAGCAACCGCTGGAACGAGCGATAGTGACGTACCGCTTCGACGAGGTTGCCTTCCGCGAGGTGCGCGGAGACGGCGGCCCGGTGCGCGCTCTCCCGCAGCGGCTCCGTGCGGACGCTCTCCCACGCCGCCTCCAGGGCCAGCGCCGGCCTTCCCTCGCCGACGAGCGCCTCGGCCAGCGCGTCGAGGGCGTGCAGCCGCAGTTGCCGCAGGCGTTCGCGCTCCAGCAGCACCCATTCCTCGTCCCAGCCCGGCAGTAGATCCTCCCCCCGCAGCAGTTCCCGCGGGAGCTGGGCGGTGAGTGGCGGCCCGCAGCCCTGGACGACCCCGAGTGCCGTCTCGGTGAGGGTGTGCACGTCGACGTGGAGGGTGTCGGTGGTCAGGAGAGAGTCTCCCGAGCACCGGATCAGCGGCTGGTCTCCCCGCGGAAGCTTCCACAGGGTGGTGCGCAGGCTGCCCCGGGCGTGATCCTCGGTGACCTCGGGCCACAGCGTCCCGGCGAGGACCGTACGGGACACGCGTCTGCGCAGCGCGACGAAGGCCAGCAGGCGCTGCCCGTTGCGGCACAGCTCGACGGGCTCGGCATCCCGTTCCAGCCGGAAATGGCCGAGCAGTCGCAATTCGGGAGGGGAAGACACCGTGAGCCTCCGGACATCAGTCTCGGCCGGTGCGACCGGGCCGTGCAACTTCGCGGTTTGCGGACCCGTCGGCCGGCGGTCAGACTCGGCAGGGGGATCCACGGAGGCACTGTCTGCCCTCCGGATCGCTGGTGGGAGGACGGAACCATGAGCGTTCTCCGGTCGCGGACGAACGATCCGGCGACCATCTCGTGGGGGCATGTCCAGGTCCTGCTGTGCATCCTGCTGTCCGCGGTCGTCGCCATCGGATTCCTCCTGGTCATCGCCCGGCGCGCGGTGCCGAGCCGCACGGCGTCGTCGAACAGCATCGTGCGCAGTTGGATCGCCATGGCACTCGTCACCGGCCTCGTGGCGTTCTGCGCGGTGTCCTTCGCGGTTCGGGACACCAACCTGCGCAGCACGCTGGTCGGAGCGCTCGCCGCGGCCGCCGGTTCGGCGGTGGCCTTCTATTTCTCCGGCAAGGTCGCCGAGGATGCCCGCAAGGATGTGCTCAGCGCCGCGTTCGGCGGCGAGGAGGTGGTGCCCGACCTGATCAGGTGCACCAGGGATCAGGCCGCCGTGAAGCTGGGCGGGACCACGCTGACGCTCGAACTGGCACCCGGCTCGGGACCGTCCGCGGCACCGGCCGCCATCTCCCGTCAGGACCCCGCCGCAGGAGCGACCGTTCCCAGAGGCACGGCGGTCAAGGTGACGTTCCCTTGACGTTGGTCGGCGCCCTCGCGACCGTCGTGGTGATGTATCGCCAGATTTGGTTGAAACGTCACTTGTTGACGCCAGAAATGCCTGCTGCGGCGCCGGCCTCAGTGGCAGGAGTACGCCACCCGGGTGAAACTCGGGGAAGAGGCGAGTCGCGCCGGCGCAGGTCCGCACCCAACTCCCACGACCTCGAACGAGGCGTTTCCCCATGACTTTCCACGCGACGCGTCCTGCCACCCTGAGGCCCTTCGGCGATTTGCGCGGTCCTCCCGTCGCGGGCCGGCACGGTGGGGGGTGGTGGCGGTGGTGGCTTCCACGGAGGATTCCACGGAGGATTCGGCGAGCGCCGGCCCTCCGGCGGCAGCAGGGTCCGACGGAGACCGATCCCGCGACGAGATGTCACCGGTCGTCCTCGCCGACCTGGTCCGCACCCTGCCCGACCGGGACTGACGGTCCGGCCCGGCCGGTCGCTCGCGGTCAGCCTCACCGGCCCCTCCTGGGAGCCGACCCGCTCCCTGCGCCCACGGATCACCGCCACGCTGCAGCGCCGGCACGACGTCGTCAGTGACGGGCGCGACGACCGCGGTGATCACGGCGACGACCGCGGCGACGACCGGCACGGTCCCCACGGCGGCGGCTTCCACCACTGATGACCGTGACAGGGTCTTCCCTGTCCGTGAAGGTCACCGGGTTCCCTACACGGCTCTGGGTCAGCGGCCAGCGGTGCTGACCTGGGTCGCACGCTTCACGTGTGTACCGGGCCCGGGTACGAGTCAGGCCCGGACGGCCAAGAGGCCGAGCCGGGGCTGAACCCGTACGGGATGTGATCGTGAAGGGCGGTCGCCTACGCGGCGAAAGGCACTGCAGGGCTTCAGCCGGACGATCGTCCCCGCAGGCGATGGATGAGGCCCGGGGACACTGTCCCCTTCACCATCACGCCTGGTTCAACCACACCGGCCCGCAGGACATTCCCACCCCGGCCGACCACGCGGCGGACGCGCGCCGTCCTGCGCGCGTCCGGGCCGATCGAAGGTGACACCGCCCGCCTCAGCGCGTTCGTCGAGGCCCGGCACGTGCTCACGGCCGGTCCCGGCGTGGCACACCCTGGTCAAGAGCTCCCACACCGTCGAGCTGGTGCGCTGCGGCGACCGATGGCTCAATCGAGCACCTGCGCATCGACAGCACCAGGTTCAGCGGCGACCCCGTCGCGGTCCCCGGCGGCTGAGGGGCGCCGTCGCACGAGAGGCCGACCGGCAAGCGGGTGCGGCGGCCCCTCCCGTCGCCCTCCCCGTGCGGTTCCGGGTGACGGCCGCGGCGGACATGGGGGCATCGCCCCCATGTTTCCGCCCGGGGCCCGGCGGTGGACCGGCGGTGGCCGCCGAACCCGGTGGCGGCGGGCGGTGGGGCGGTGCGGACGGCACCTGCGGGCGGCGGGGACGAGCGGGCGGTGAAGGCCGCGGGGACGGCGGTGCGGGTCGGCGGCGGTCGCTGCGGACCCGCACCGCCGTCGGGTCGGGAAAACTGGGTGCCCGCACCCGATGCCGCTCGGGGCCCCGCGGCCGATGCTCTCTCCTGTCGGGCAAGGGCCAATTCCCAGGAGGAGCCGATGGGCGAACCGGTGAGAGTCAGCATCGTCGCGCAGGACCCGATACTGGAGGCCGGTACCCGGATCAGCCTGCAGTGCCACGGCGACATCGCGGTGGCGCTGTCCGGGGAGCGGGCGCAGGTCGCGGTCATGATGGTGGACCGGGTGGCCCCGCAGGTGATGAACGCGGTGCGGGCCGGGCGCGAGGCGGACGAGCGCCTGGAGGTGGTGCTGGTCGCGACCGAGCTGGCGGCCGGCGACGCGGTCCAGGCGTTCGCGGCGGGCATCCGGGGGCTGCTGCGCCGTTCCGAGGCCACCGCCGAGCGCTTGGCGTCGACGGTCGTGGCGGCCGCCGCGGGCGACTGCACGCTGCCGCCGGACCTGCTGGACGGGCTGCTGGAACACGGCCACGGAGCCGGTGCCAGCCGCCCGGGCGCGGGCGGGGCGGCCGCGCCCGGCGGCTCGGCGCTGTCGGACCGGGAACGGGCAGTCCTGCGACTGGTCGCGGACGGCCGGGAGACCGAGGAGATCGCACGAGAACTGTGCTACTCGCCCCGCACCGTGACCACCGTGGTGCACGACGTCACCCGGCGGTTCCAACTGCGCAACCGGGCCCACGCGGTGGCCTTCGCCCTGCGGGCGGGCCTGCTGTGATCGCGACGATGGCGGCCCCCGCCGCGGCCCCGTCCACGGCCGCCCCGGCCGCCACCGCGCCCCGCGCGGGGGTCAGGGTGCGGGTGCGGTCGAGCGACGCGGCGGCGTGCGCGGTGGTGGAGGCCAAACTGATCATCGCGGGGCTCCGGCCGACCCAGGCGCCGGATCCGTCCCCGCAGGACGTGCTGGTGGCCGTCGGCGACACCGTGGAGGGCGCGATCGAGGCCTGCCGGCCAGGCCTGCCGGGCGGTCACGAGCGGCTGCTGGTGGTGGCCGACGTGTTGTCCCGCCACGGCGCCCTGCAAGCGTTGCGGGTGGGCGTGCGGGCCATGGTGCTGTCCGCCGAGGCGACGCCGGAGCGACTGGCCGCGGCCGTCCACTCCGCCCACCGCGGCGAGGGCCGGCTCTCCCACCTGGCGCTGGCCCGCCTGCTCGACGGATCACCGGAGCCGACCGGGCCCGGGCGGCGGCCGGGCGCCCCGACGCTGACCGGCCGGCAGCTGAAGGTGCTGCGGCTGATGGCGGACGGCCACGGCAACGAGGCGATCGCCGCGACGCTGCGCTGCTCCAAGCACACCGTCAAGAACGTGATCTACGAGTTGATGGGCCAGCTCCAGGTCCGCAACCGGGCCCACGCGGTGGCGCACGCCGTGCGCACCGGGTTGATCTGACCCCCGGCCGGCCGTCCCGGGCCCACCCCCGGGCCTGACGGGATGCCGGACCGGCTCGCGGGCCGGACCGGGACAAACGCGCAACGACGCGGCCACGCGGCTGCCATTCGTTCCCTGGTGCCGCGCAACGGTCCGGCGGCACGCTGCTCCTGCCCATGTCCGCCCGGCGGGTATGGCGACCCTCCCTCCACCTGCGGGCACTGTCACGAGCGGCTGCCGCGGGTTCGTTCCCTGCCGAGAGGACCCGATGGACATCGCCGAGGACACCCCGACCACCGGCCAGGAGTCCCAGACGGAGCCGGACGTCAAGATATTCGAGGAGCTGGAGTCGGAGGTCCGGCTGTACTGCCGCAAGTTCCCGGCCGTCTTCGAGCGGGCCAAGGGCGCCGAGCTGTTCACCGAGGACGGCCGGACGTTCATCGACTTCTTCTGCGGTGCGGGGACGCTCAACTACGGGCACAACAACGACTTCATCAAGGCCAGGGTGGCCGGCTACCTCGCCGCCGACGGCCTCGCGCACGGCCTGGACATGTACACGGTGGCCAAGCGGGACTTCCTGACCGCGTTCGCCGACACCGTGCTGCGGCCCCGCGGGCTGGACTACAAGGCGCAGTTCACCGGACCGACCGGCACCGACGCCGTGGAGGCCGCACTCAAGCTCGCCCGCAAGCAGACGGGCCGCTCCGGCCTGGTCGCGTTCACCGGCGCGTACCACGGCATGTCGCGCGGTTCACTCGCGGTCACCGGCAGCCGCCGGGCCCGCCGGGCGGGCGGGGTCACCGGGCAGGACGTCACGTTCGTGCCCTACGAGGACGGTCCACAGGGCCAGTTCGACTCGATCGGCTACCTGGAGCGGCTGCTCACCGACCCCTCCTCGGGCGTCGAGCTGCCCGCCGCGGTGATCGTGGAGCCGATGCAGATGGAGGGCGGCGTCTACCCCGCGAGCGCCGGCTGGCTGCGCGCCCTGCGAGAACTCACCGAGCGGCACGGGATCCTGCTGATCCTGGACGAGATCCAGGCGGGCTGCGGCCGCTCCGGCCGGTTCTTCTGCTTCGAGCACGCCGGGATCACCCCCGACGTGGTGACCCTCTCCAAGTCACTGAGCGGTTACGGGCTCCCGCTCTCCATGGTGCTGTTCAGGCGGGAGCTGGACGTCTGGGAGCCCGGCGAGCACACCGGGACCTTCCGCGGCAACCAGCTGGCCTTCGTCGCCGCCACCGCGGCCTGCGAGCTGTGGCGGCAGGACGCCTTCCACGCCCAGCTCGCCGCCTCGATCGACCACCTGGACCGGTTCCGCGCCGAACTGGACGCGCTGGGGCGGGGACCGGTGACGCGCGGGAGCGGGATGGCGCTCGGCATCGACCTCGGCGCCGGCGCCGGCCCGCTGCGCGCCGAGCGGCTGCAGCAGTACGCCTTCGACCGCGGGCTGATCGTCGAACTGTGCGGCCGCCGTGACGAGGTGGTCAAGCTGCTGCCGCCGCTGACCGTCGATCCCACCGTGCTGGAGCGGGGGCTCGACGTGCTGCGGCAGGGCCTGCGATCCATCTGATGGTCCGTCCCAACTGCTCCCGGGTCCGTCAACCCCTGTCCCAGGCCGTCAGGCCCGTCAAGAAGGAAGGAGACCGCAGATGTCCGGTCCGCTACGCCGACACCTGATCTCGATCGACGACCTCGGTTTCGAGGAGATGCACGGCATCGTGCGGCGGGGCGCCGAGTTCGCCGCCGGCCGCCGCGAGGACGCCCGCCCACTGCACGACGCCGTGGTGGGCGTGCTGTTCCGCAAGACCTCCACCCGCACCCGCACCGCCTTCTCGGCCGGCGCCCTGCGCCTGGGCGGCCGGCTGATCACGTACGGCCCCGGGGACCTGCAGGAGAACACCGGGGAGACGGTCGAGGACACCGCCGCGGTGCTGTCCCGGATGCTCGACGTGCTGGTGGCCAGGACCGCCGGTGGCGAGGCCGAGCTGAGGGCCTTCGCCGCCCAGCGGCGGATGGCCGTGGTCAACGCGATGAGCGCCGCCGAGCACCCCACCCAGGCGCTCACCGACCTCACCACACTGCTGCGCCGGTTCGGGCGGATCGACGGCCTGCGGGTGCTCTACCTCGGCGAGGGCAACAGCACCGCCTCGGCGCTGACCCTGGCGCTGTCCCGCTACCGCGGCACCGAGCTGCACCTGCGCACTCCGCGGGGGTACGGGGTCGAGCAGTACTACCTCGACCGGGCCGCCGAGTACGCGGCGGCCGGCGGCGCGCTGGTGACGCAGCGGCACGACCCGGCCGACCTGCCCGAGGTGGACGTGGTCTACACCACTCGCTGGCAAACCACCGGCACCACCAAGTCCGACCCCGACTGGCGGCGCGCCTTCGAGCCGTTCCGGGTCGACAAGGCCGTCATGGAGACCAGCCCCGGCGCGCTCTTCATGCACGACCTGCCCGCGCACCGCGGCGACGAGGTGACCACCGAGGTGCTCGAAGGGCCCGCCTCGATCGCGTTCGAGCAGGCCGAGAACAAGTACCACAGCGCCCGCGCGGTGCTGGAGTGGTGCGTCGGCGGCGCCCCGGCGGGAGACGGCGATGAGTGAGCCCGTGCTGCTGCCCGGCGGCGGCTGGCGCCTGTGGCGGCACTTCGCGCTGCGCGGACCGGGCTTCCCGGTGACCGGGGTGCTGCGGCTGGCGCCGCGGGACCTGGCCGAGGCGGCCGACCGGTTCGGCGCCGGCGCGCAGCTGGCAGGAGCCGACTGGCAGTCCTTCGAGACCGCCTTCGCCGACGCGGCCGTGGAGACCGCCAGGGAGCTGCAGACGATCGCCGCCCGGCCCGACTTCCGGGCCGCGGTGGCCTGGCAGAACCGCGCCGTGCTGCGCACCGGCATCGCGCCGTTCCTGGCCTGGACGCCGAGCGCGGCCGGCCGGACCAGCATGCCCCGCCAGCGCGAGGAGCTGGTGGCGCACTACTGGCAGCGGTTCTGCGTCAAGAACGACACCATCGGCTTCTTCGGCCCGGTCGGCTGGGCCACCCTCGACCCGGAGCTGCGCGGGGTCGAGGTGGACCGCGGCACGGGCCTGATCAGCCGCTCCGAGGTCTTCTTCTCCAGCTGGTCGATCGACGAGCTGGCCAGGGCACTGGACCGCGATCCGCATCTGCGCCCCTGGCTGGCGCCGCGCCGGCTGCCGTACCTGCGGCTCGGGGAGGCGCAGGTGCGGCTCCCGGGGCGGCCCGCGCAGCCGGTGTCGGAGCTGGAGCGCGAGGTGCTGCTGCGCTGCGACGGGGTGCGCCCGGCCCGGGACATCCAGCGGGAGCTGACCGACCTGGCCGCGCCGGAAGAGGTGGCGGACCTCCTCGACCAGCTGGTCCGCCGGCGCTGGGTCACCTGGCGGCTGGAGATCCCCGCCACCGCCTACCCGGAGCGCCACCTGCGCGAGACCCTGGAGCGGGTCGGGGACCCGGCGGTCCGCGAGCCGGCCCTGGCCGGCCTCGCCGTGCTGGAACGCGGCCGGGACCGGGTGCAGGCCGCCGGGACCGACGCGGAGGAGCTGGTCGCGGCGCTCGCCGCCCTGGAGGGCGACTTCGCCCGCCTGACGCAGGCTCCGGCGCAGCGTGAGAAGGGTGTCAGGACGGCGCCCAACCGCTCCCTGGTGTACGCGGACTGCCGCCGCTCGGCGACGGCCCGGGTCGGCAGCGCGGTGCTGGACGCCCTCACCCCGCTGGAGCTGTGCCTGACCGCCTCCCGCTGGATGACCGACCGGTTCGCCGAGGTCGTCGGCGCCCGGATCACCGACGTGTACCGGCGGCTGCGCGCGCGGCACGGGACGGTGGACCTGGGCTCACTCTGGTTCGAGTGCCTGCCCGCCCCGCACAGCCGGTCGATCGCCGACATCGACGCCATCCAGGCGGAGCTGCGCGAGCGCTGGGCGGCCGTGATCGCCGCCCCCGAGGGTGTCCGCCGGGTGGAGCGGGCCTCGGCCGACATCGCCGAGCAGGTCCACAAGGCGTTCGGGGAGCCGGGCGCCGGCTGGTCGCTGTCCCGCTACGCCAGCCCGGACGTGATGCTCATCGCCGAGGACCTCCGGGCCGTGGAGCGGGGCGAGTTCAGCCTGGTGCTGGGTGAGCTGCACGTGGCGATGAACACGCTGGGCGCCTCGCTCTTCGTCACCCAGCACCCGGACCGCGAGGAGCTGATCGCGGAGACCACGGCGGACTTCCCCGGTCCCCGGCTGGTCCCGATGCTGCCCAAGGAGCTGCCGCTGATCCGCTGGTCCGCGCGCAGCCGCCCGGCGCTGGACCGTCCGGAGGACTACTACGTCGCGCTGCTGGACCACACGGCCGACCCGCGCCGGCCGCGCACCGTCCGCTGTGCGGACGTGGCGGTCGAGGAGCGGGCGGGCCGGCTGGTCGTCGAACTGCCCGACGGCGCCGTGTTCGACCTGCTCGACGTCTTCTGCCACGCGATGACCAACCGGGTGATGGACCGGTTCCGGATCCGTCCGGACGCCGACCACTCCCCCCGGGTCACCGTGGACAAGATGGTCCTCTCCCGCGAGACCTGGCGCTTCGCCGCCGGCCAACTGCCTTTCGCCACCGAGAAGAGCGAGGCGAAGCGGTTCGTCCGGGCCCGCCACTGGCAGGCCGCGACGGAGCTGCCGCGGCACGTCTTCGTGGTCTCTCCCGCCGAACCCCGGCCGTTCTACGTGGACTTCGACAGCCCGGTGTACGTCAACATCCTGGCCAAGGCGATCCGCCGGCTGGCCGCCCGGGACCCGCAGGCCCGGCTGACCGTCTCCGAGATGCTTCCGACCCCCGAACAGGCCTGGCTCACCGACGACCTGGGCCGCAGGTACACCTCCGAGCTGCGCTTCGTCGCGGTCGACCGCTCCAAGCTGCCGGGCGGTGCCGGATGACCGCAGAGCCGACCGTGGAGCCGAGCTACGTCGACGCGATCGCGACGCACGCCGCCGGTGCTCCCGGGGCGCCCGCCCTCCTCACCCCGGAGGGCGTCCTGACGTACGGTGAACTGGTTGCCCGTATCGACCGGTTGGCCGGGCTGCTGGCCGCGCGGGGGGTCGGGCCCGAGCGGGTCTGCGCGGTGGCGCTGGAGCGCGGCCCGCACGCCGTGGTGGCGATGGCCGCCGTCTCCCGGGCCGGTGGTGCCTTCCTCACCCTGGACGTGGACGCGCCGCCGCCACGGCTGCAGGCGATGGCCGACAGTGCCCGGGCCGGCGCGCTGCTCACCACCGCCGCTCTGGCCGAGAAGCTCGAACTCGCCGTCCCCGGGCCGACCGTGCTGATCGACGAGGAGGCCCGGGCGGGCTCCGAAGTCGCGCCGGAACCGGCCGCGCGGACCGCGCCGCCGCAGATCGTGGCGTCCTCGCTGGCGTACGTCTCGCACACGTCCGGCTCGACCGGTACGCCCAACGCGGTGCTGATCGAGCACCGCGGGCTCACCCGCTACCTGCGGTTCGTGGCCCGCGACTACGGGCTGGGCCCGCACACCACCGCACTGCAGCTGGCCCCGCTCGGCTACGACGCGTCCGTCCGGGACACCTTCGCCCCGCTGGTCGCGGGCGCCCGGCTGGTCCTGGCGGACCGCTCGGTGCTGCTCCGGGCGGAGGGGTTCGCCGAGACGGTGCGGCGGTTCGGCGTGGACACGGTGCTCAGCGCCACCCCGTCGCTGCTCACCTTCCTGACCCGGCACGAGACGATCGCCGCGGAGCTGCGCGGGCTGCGGCTGGCCGTCTCCAGCGGGGAGTCGCTGCGGCCGTTCCTCGCCGCCGGCGGCCACCGGGCGCTCGGCGGCGGGCTGGTCAACCAGTACGGCCCGACCGAGTGCACCATGACCTCGACCCGGCTGCACCTGCCCGAGCGGCCGGAGACCACCGCCGACCTGATCGGCACGCCGATCGACGGGGTCGCCATCCGGCTGCTGGACAGCGGGTCCGACCCGGTGGCGGACGGCGAGGTCGGCGAGATCCACATCGCCGGCGCCGGCGTGGCGCGCGGCTACTGCGGCCGCCCCGCGCTGACCGCCGAGCGCTTCCTGCCCGATCCGGCGGGCCCGCCCGGCGCGCGGATGTACCGGACCGGCGACCTGGCCCGGCGGCGGCCCGACGGCAACCTGGAGTACCTGGGCCGCGGCGACCGGCAGATCAAGATTCGCGGCTACCGGGTGGACCCGGCCGAGATCGAGGGCGAGCTGCTCGGCCACCCCGCGGTGACCGGCGCCGTGGTCACCGCGGATACCGACGGCCAGGGCCGCACCTACCTGGTCGCCCACCTCTCCGGGGCACTGGCCGGGGTGACCGACGCCGGGCTCCGCGCCCACCTGGCGCGGACCCTGCCGTTCCACCTGATGCCGCGCCGCTTCGCCCGGATCGACCGGGTGCCGACCACCAGCACCGGCAAGGCCGACCGCCGCGCGCTGAGTTCCCCGCCCCTGGACCGGACGCCGTGACGGCCCTGCCGACCCGGCTCGGGCTGGCGGACGTCCGGGCGGCGGCCGACCGCATCGCCGCCCGGGTGCGCCGCACCCCGCTCCTGGCCCTCGACGCGCTGCCCGGCATCCTGCTCAAGGCAGAACACCTGCAGCACAGCGGCTCCTTCAAGGTCCGCGGCGCCGCCAACGCGATGGCCGGTGTCACCGCGGGCGAGATCGTCGCCGGCTCCTCGGGCAACCACGGCATCGCGGTGGCCCGCAGCGGCCGGGCCCTCGGCGTCCCGGTCACCGTGGTGATGGCGGCCGGGGCCAGCGCGGACAAGGAGCGGGTCATCCGCTCGCTGGGCGCGCGGGTACTGCGGGTGGACGGCGGCGTGGCCGAGCGCGACCGGCAGGCACTGGCCCACGCGAAGCGGACCGGCGCGCTGCTCGTGCCCTCCTCCGACCACGAGCTGGTGGTCGCGGGCCAGGGCACGGTCGGCCTGGAGATCTTCGAGCAGGCGCCCGAGGTCGACACCGTCTTCGTCCCGACCGGCGGCGGCGGCCTGCTCGCCGGCATCTGCCTGGCCGCGCGGGCGGCCCGCCACCCGGTGCGGATCGTCGGCGTGGAGCCGGCCGGGGCCGAGCGGTACGCCCGCTCGCTGGCCGCCGGACGTCCGGTGGCCGTGCCGCCGTCGGCCACCGTCGCCGACGGGCTGCGTGGGCAGCGGCCGGGCACCGTCACGTTCCCGATCGTCCAGGAGCGGGTGGACGCGCTGGTCGAGGTCGCCGACGAGGCGATCCTGCGGGCCATGCGGCTGCTGCACCGGGCGGGCGTTGCCGCCGAGCCCAGCGGCAGCGTCGCGCTGGCCGGAGCGCTCTGTCCGGCGGGCCGCCGGCTGCGCGGCGAGCGCGTCGCCGTCGTGGTGTCGGGGGGCAACACGCCCGCAGCACTGTCCGCCGGGCTGTCGGAGGTTCCCCCGGGCGCTTCCGTCTGACCCCCGCAACACCGCCGGCACCGGGCCGGCGGTACCGCACCGTTTCCCCGACGTTGCGCCAACTCACCCGTACAGCAAGCAGCTACTCACTCGGAGGTACCGGATGACCAGCACGCACAGCCCACAGGTGGCAGCGGCAGAACTGCCCGAGCTGATCGCCTCCTACTACCGGGAGACGCTGGGGGACGACACGCTGGACACCTTCAGCGACTTCTTCGAGGCGGGCGGCGACTCGCTCAGCGCCTTCCAGATCACCGCCCGGCTGCAGCAGGCCGTCGGTGCGGAGGTGCCGGTCGCCCTGGTCTTCACCTACCCGTCGCCTGGGGACCTCGCCATGGTCGTCATCGCCGACGCCGGCCTGAGCTAGGAGGAGGGACCATGGCCGGGACAACCGTCCCGCTGGGGGACACATGGCAGCTGTGGCGGCAGTTCGCCCTGCGCGGGCCGGGCTTCCCGGCCGACGGGGTGCTGCGGCTGGCCGCGCCCGACGTGGCCCGGGCGGCCGACGCCCTGGGCCCGCGGGCCGTGCTGACCGGGCCCGCTTGGAAGGCCTTCGAGGCGGCCTTCGCCGAGGCCGCGGTGGACGGCGCCAGGGAGCTGCAACGGATCGCCGCCCGCCCGGACTTCCAGGCCGCGGTGGCCTGGCAGAACCGTGCGGTGGTCGGCCGCGCCGTGGAGCCGTTCGTGCGGTGGGAGCCGAGCGCGGCCGGCCGGACCAGCGGCCACCGGCAGCGCGAGGAGCTGGTGGCGCACTACTGGCAGCGGTTCTGCGTCAAGAACGACACCATCGGCTTCTTCGGCCCGGTCGGCTGGGGCACCCTCGACCCGGACCGGCCCGGCGTGACGGTCGAGCCGGGTGAGGGCCTGGTGGCCGGGACCGAGGTGTACTTCTCCAGCTGGTCGATCGACGAGCTGGCCAAGGTCCTGGACGCCGACCCGCGGCTGCGCGAGTGGGTCGCCCCGCGCCGCATGCCGTACCTGCGGACCGGCCCGGCGGCGGTCCTGCTGCCCGGCCGGCCCGCGCAGCCGGCCACCGATCTGGAGCTGGCTGCCCTGCGGCTGTGCGACGGCCGGCGCCCGGCCCGGGAGATCCGGCGCGAGCTGGCCGACCGGGCCACGCCGCTGCAGGTCGAGGACCTGCTCGACCAGCTGGTCCGGCGGCGCTGGATCGTCCGCAAGCTGGAGGTGCCGGCCGGCACCCACCCCGAGCGCCACCTGCGGGACTGGCTGGAGCGGGTCGGCGACGAGCCGGCGCGCCGGCGCGGCCTCGGCATGCTGGAGGTGCTCGAACGCGGCCGGGCCGAAGTCGCCGCGGCGGCCACCGGGCCGGAGCTGACCGCGGCGCTGGCCGCCCTGGAATCAGAGTTCCGGGAGCTGACCGACACGGCGGCGGCCCGCGAGAAGGGCAGCACCACCGCGCCCTGCCGCACCCTCGTCTACTCGGACAGCATCAGGGCCGCGACCGCCACGGTCGGCGCCGAGGTGCTGCGGGCGCTGGAGCCGCTGGACCTGCTGATGAGCAGCGCCGGCTGGCTCACCTCCCGGCTGGCCTCCCGGGTGCTGGCACTGGCCGAACAGGTCCACGAGAGGCTCAGCACGGCCGCCGGCGGACCGGTGGACCTGGCGTCGTTCTGGTTCGCCTGCATGCCGATCCTGCACGGTGACGCGGCCGGCGAGGCGACTGCCCTGCAGCGCGAGTTCTGGCAGCGCTGGTCCGCGATCCTGCGCCTGCCGGAGCACGAGGGCAACGTCGCGGTCGCCGCGGCGGACATCGCCGAGGCGGTCCGGGCGGCCTTCGGCGAGCGGTCGGCCGGCTGGACCGCGGCCCGCTACCTCAGTCCGGACGTGATGCTCGCCGCCGACGGCCGGCGGGCCGTCGAACGGGGCGAGTTCGAGCTGGTGCTCGGCGAGCTGCACGTGGCCATCAACACCCTCGGTGCCTCGCTCTTCGTCCACCAGCACCCGGCCCCGGCCGAACTGTTCGCGCAGACCGGCCTGGACCACCCGGGGCCGCGGCTGATGCCGCTGCTGCCCAAGGAGCACCGGGCCCGGCTCTCCACCCGGGTCCGGCACGCCCTGGTCCGCCCCGAGGACTACCAGATCGCCCTGCTCGACCACGGTGCCGACCCGCACCGGGAGCGCACCGTGCCGAGCGCCGAGGCGGTGGTGGAGCGGCGGGACGGCCGCCTGGTGGTCCGGCTGCCCGACGGCGCGGTCTTCGGCGTGCTGGACGTCTTCGCGCACGTGCTGACCACGCTGGTGATCGACCTCTGCCGGCTGCTGCCGGAGGCCGACCACACGCCCCGGATCACCGTGGACCGGCTGGTACTGGCCCGGGAGACCTGGCGGTACCCCGGCGCCGCGCTGGACTGCGCCCAGGACAAGAACGAGGCGCGCCGCTTCGTGCGGGTCCGCCGCTGGCACGCCGCGAGCGGGCTGCCCAGGTTCGTCTTCGTCACCACGCCGGCCGAACCCCGGCCGTTCTTCGTGGACTTCGAGAGTCCGGCGTACGTCAACCTGTTCGCCAAGGCGGTCCGGCGGCTGGCCCGGCAGGACCCGCAGGGCCGGCTGACGGTCACCGAGATGCTGCCCAGCCCGGAGCAGACCTGGCTCACGGACGACCAGGGCAACCGCTACACCAGCGAACTGCGCTTCGTCGCCCTCGGCGACTGACGCCGGCCGGCCGGACGGGCCGCCCCCGACGACCGACCGGGGGCGGCCCGTCACCATGCCACGTTGAGCGGCGAAACACTGACGGACCGCCGGCGCCGGAGCGCCGACGGTCCGTCGGGGAGCGTTTCAGCGAGGTCTGGCAGGGACCGCGTCAGGGAGCGGGCAACCGGGGGTCGGCAGCCGTCCCGACCGCCGCGGCTCGGCCGGTGCACTGGTACCGGGCACGCCGGTCCCGAAGGTCTCCCCCACCGCGCGCACCACCCGGCCCGGTCGCGCCAGGCCTGGTCGCGCCTGCGGGCGGAACGCACCGAGCCGGCAGGAGTCGAACGAGGTGGCCGCCGGGCTCACCCGCGCGCGGGCCGGCGCCGCGCCGGAGGCCGCCGCCCTCGCGGGGGCCGGTCGCAGGCCGGTGCCGAGCGGGGCACCTCGACCGCCCGGTCGTGCGGGCGGACCCGGTCGGCATCGGCCAGGGCCGGCGCCGCGCCACGGCCGGAGCCGGCCCGTGCGGCGGCGGGACGGTGAGCGCCACCATGTCGGGGCCGCCCCGGGACGCCACGGTGCCGACCGGGGCGCCGCGTCCTGCGCCGGCCGCAGGACGCGCGCGGCCGCGGCGTGCGGCTCGCCGCCGGCCACGACCGTGATCAGGACATCGGCGAACGAGACGGTGGCGCTTCGCACGGTCGGCTGCGTGATCGGGTCCTCCCCGCCGGCGACCCGGCGTCAGCCGGTCAGGACGTGGCCGTCGCCGGCCCGGTGGACGCGCGAGCGGCGCAGGTTCTGGGTCGCGAAGGTGCGGTGCAGCCAGCGGTCGCGTCCGTCGTAGCGCGGTGCGAAACCGGTGCGACCGTGCGCGGTCACCCGGTTGTCGACGATCGCCAGGTCACCGGGCAGCAGGTGGTGGGTGAGCGCGTGCGCCGCGAAGAGCCGCTGGAGTTCGAGCATGGCCTGCGCCGCCCGTTCGGTGAGCGGCTCGGTGGCGGCGAAGTCGACCAGCAGGTCCGGGTCCTCGCGAGCGCCGCTGAGCACCGGGTGCGGCCGGGTGTGCGCCGCGGGCAGCGCGAAGGAGGGCGGCGGCGCGGTGCTGAACTCGGGCTGGAAGAGCGCCTCCCGGTGGCTGTCGTCGAGCAGGTGGTGGACCTGCCGGATGGAGGCGGTGCGCAGCCCGGCCACCCGGTCGTGGTCCGCCCGCACGCACAACAGCAGGACGAAGTCGGGGCGGTGCGGGTGGAAGGCGTTCTCGTTGTGGAAGGTCAGCAGGGCCGAGCCCTCGTTGCCCTGGAACTCCTCGCTGCCCGGCACCGGGACCACGTCGTGGACCATCGCGCCCGACTTCTCGGGCCGGAAGGAGATCGGCTCGCCGAGCGTGTGGGTGAGGAGCATCAGAACGGCCGCGGGGACGGTGGCCTCGCGCTGGACGGAGCCGCTGACCATGGGGGTCGGCCCGATCAGCTCCTCGTCGACCGGCAGCCCTCGGATCAGCAGCGTGCCGGCCGGTCCCGGGTCGCGGCCGAAGTCGGCCAGCGATCTGCGCAGGGGGGCGGGCAGTTCGTGGCGGCGCCGGCCGGCTTGGCGGATCCAGGCGGGATCGTCGATCCGTCCGCCCGCGAAGGACAGGAGGTCGGCGGCCAGGCTCTCGACGGCCATGGACGCGCTGGGGTCCAGGGTCACCGCGCTGTCGTGCGAATCCGCTGTGAGGACGGGGGGCATCGGTTCACTTCCTTCGTCGGTGGTACGTGGTCCCGGCCGGGCCCGGAGGCGGACCCGGCGGGTGGGTCGTGCACGCGCCGGCCGGTTCGTCCGGCACCGGGGCGGGCGGCCCCGGCCACCCGTCCCGGCCGGGTGCCTACTGCTGCTCGCCGGCCAGCAGGCCGGTCAGCACCGCTGCCACCTGCGCGACATGGGGCGCCTTCAGGACGCCCAGGTGGTTCCCGCCCACCCGGTGGACCGTCAGCCCGCCGGGGGCCAGCTCCCGCCAGCGCGCGGTGAAGTCCTCGAAGCTGACCCCTTCCGCGACCTCGTGCTCGCCCGCCGCGACGTCGTCACCCGCGAGCAGGTGCAACCGGCCCTGGTAGGGCGTGTGGCGGTAGGCCAGCCGGGTCTGCAGCAGCTCCCGCCAGACCCGGATCCGTCCCGGCCAGAAGTCGTCACCCGGCTCCGGCGGGGCCACCTCGCCGTCGTCCAGGATCCCGTTGAGCAGGTCGCCGGCCCGCTGCCGCAGCTCGGCCACGCGCTCCTGCCCGGCTCCGGACCGTGCGGCGTCGGCGAGTTCGGCGAACGCCGCCTCGGCCCGCTCGAACCGGCGGACGAACTCGTGCATGTTCTCCCGCTCGTAGGTGTCCAGTGCGGGGTCGAGCAGCAGGAAGGTGACCTCCTCGCCCGCCGCGTGCAGGCGCCGCACCATCTCGGTGGTGATCTGGCTGCCGCCGCACCAGCCGAGCAGGTGGTACGGACCGCTGGGGGCGATGCGCCGCAGCTCGGCCAGGTTCAGCTCGGCGACCTGCTCGACGCTCTCCGGCGCCGGGCACGGACGGCTCAGGCCCGGCCACTCGAAGGCGGCCACCGGCTGGTCCGGATCCAGGTGGTCGGCCAGCTCGGCGAACCAGTGCGCGCTGCCGGGGTGCACGCAGAACAGCGGCGGCCGGCTGCCGGTGCGGCGCAGCCAGACGATCGAGTCCGCAGCCATGGCCTGCGCGCCTCCCGGGCCGTCCGGGCCGCCCGCGCCCTCTGCGGCCTCCGCGGCCTTGGCGTCGGTCACCACGGCGGCCAGCTCGGCCACCGTCCGGTGCCGGTAGAAGTCCTGGAAGGTGAGCTTGTAGCCGTGCTCGGCCCGGAGTTTGGTGATCACCTGCATCACCGTCAGCGAGTGGCCGCCCAGCTCGGTGAAGCTGTCGTCGATCCCCACCTGCTCGTGCTTGAGCGCCGCGGCCCAGGCCCGGGCCAGGATGTTCTCCACGGCCGTGCGCGGGGCCCGGTAGGGGCGGGCGGAGACCGGCTGGGTGTCCTTCGGCAGCCTCGCCAGGTCGATCTTGCCGCTCGCGGTCATCGGCAGCTCGTCGAGCACCAGGTACCTGGACGGCACGAGGTGGGCCGGCAGCACCTGGGCCAGCCGGTCGCGCAGCGCCACCGGATCGAGCGTGCCGCCGTCGGCGGGCACCAGGTAGGCGGCCAGTTCCTTCTCCCCGCCCGGTGTGCTGACCATGTGCACCGCGACGTCGCGCAACCCGGCCTCGCGGCGCAGCGCGGCCTCCACCTCGCCCGGCTCGATCCGGTAGCCGCGGATCTTCACCTGGTGGTCCACCCGGCCGGCGAACTCCAGCACCCCGTCCTCCCGGTAGCGGGCCAGGTCGCCGGATCGGTAGAGCCGCTCGCCGGGACGCGCCGCGTACGGGTCCGGCACGAAGCGTTCGGCGGTCAGCCCGGGCCGCTCGACGTACCCGCGGGCCAACTGGGCCCCGCCGATGTACAGTTCGCCGACCACCCCGACCGGCAGCAGCTGCAGGTCGCGGTCCAGCACCCGCATCGTGGTGTTGGCGAACGGACGGCCGATCGGCAGCACGCCCGGCGGCAGCTCCCCCGGGGTGCCTTCGAGGTGGGAGCAGCCGACGGTGGTCTCGGTCGGGCCGTACTCGTTGTCCACCACGGTGTCCGGCGCGTGCTCGGCCCAGCGCGAGACCATCTCCCGGGTGAGCTCCTCGCCGCCGGCGATCAGGCGCCCGGCCGCGCGGCGCAGCGCCTGTGGCGACAGTGACCGGTTCAGCAGCGCCAGGTGGGACGGCGTCAGTTTCAGCAGCCCGAACCCGCCGCGCTCCAGCTCCGCCACCAGGGCGTCGATCCCGGGCGTGCCGTCGTCCTCGGTGAGGGTGACCGGCTGGCCGGAGAGCAGCGCGGGGAAGAGCGAGGTGACCGGGAGGTCGAAGGCCATCGAGGAGTACAGCGGAGCGCCGGTGCCGCCCAGCGGCCGGTAGCCCTCCAGGCACCAGCACACGTAGTTGACCAGGTTGCGGTGCTCGATCATCACGCCCTTCGGCGTGCCGGTCGAGCCGGAGGTGTAGATCACGTAGGCCAGCGAGTCCGGTGTCACCGCAAGGCCGGGGTTGCCCGGGTCCTGGCCGGCGATGCCCGGGTCGTGGTCGACCAGCAGCGGCTCGGCGGCGCTCGCGGCGAGCAGGCCGGCCAGGGCGGTCTCGGTGACCACGACCCGGGCGCCGGTCTCGTCGACCAGTGCGGTCAGCCTGGCCGCCGGGTGGCCCGGGTCGAGGGGCAGGTAGCCGGCGCCCGCCTTGAGGACCGCCAGCAGCGCGACCACCAGCTCCGGGCCGCGGCGCAGCAGCACGCCGACCCGGGACTCCTGGCCGACCCCGAGCTCGCCCAGGCGTCCGGCCAGCCGGTTGGCGCGGGCGTTGAGTGCGGCGTAGTCGAGGGTGCTTCCGTCGGCGCAGCGCAGCGCCGTGGCCCGCGGGGTGCGCTCGGCCTGCGCCTCGAACAGCTGGTGCAGGCAGGCGTCCGGGTAGGCCGTGGCGGGGCCGGTCGCGAACTCCGCCAGGCGGGCGTGCTCCTCGGCGGCCAGGACGCTGCGCCGGGCGTCGCCCAGCGGGTCGGCGGCCATCGCCTCCAGGATCCGCCGGTACAGCGCGGCCAGCCGGCGCCCGTTGGCGCGGCTGATCCGCTCGGGCCGGCCGGAGATGAAGACCACGCCGGGGAAGGTCCACACGTCCAGCGCGAACTCGTTGGGGCTGACGTCGACCACCTTGCCGGAGTCGATCTGCCGGCTGTCCAGGACGTGGAAGTCCAGGTAGGTGAAGGCGACGTCGACGAGCGGAGTGCCCTCGCCCCAGGCGCGCTGCATCTCCGGCAGCGGGAACCGGCGGTGCGGCCAGGCCTCCACCTCGGCGGTGAAGACCTGCCCGGCCAGTTCGCTCCAGGTGGCGCCGGTCAGCTCGACGCCGAGCGGAAGGGTGTTGAGATGCATGCCGCGGACCAGCTCGCCGCCGTCGGTCTCCAGGCGGCCGTTGCAGACCAGGCCGCTGTGGAAGCGGTGGCTGCCGCTGATCGTGGCCAGCGCCTTCAGGTGGGCGGCGAACAGCACGCTCTTGAGCGGCACTCCGGCGGTGGCGGCCAGCCGGCGCAGGCCC
The DNA here is from genome assembly GCF_043195475.1 of Streptomyces sp. Y20. Classification (NCBI taxonomy): domain Bacteria; kingdom Bacillati; phylum Actinomycetota; class Actinomycetes; order Kitasatosporales; family Streptomycetaceae; genus Streptomyces; species Streptomyces sp. Y20. Next base: position 396,245 of record NZ_JBIDDP010000006.1, on the reverse strand, counting down.
GGCTCCAGGTCCCGGAACGGCACGGTGACCTGGAACGCCCGCTCGCCGGCCCGCGGATCGGCGGCCCAGGCGCACGGCAGGGCGACCCGCTCGAAGTCGGCGACGCGCGCCCGCCAGAACTCGCGGTCCTCGGCGGAGGCGAGCGAGCGCCGCTCCAGCGCGACGTGGTCGGCGAACCGGACGGTGTGCCCGGCCGGGCCGGCCGGGGCCAGCCCGGCGCGGATCGCCCGGTAGTCGCCCATCACCTCGTCGATCAGCGAGTGGTGGCTCCAGCCGTCGAGGATCGCGTGGCACTCGATGAAGGAGAATGTCCAGCGGTCCTCGGCGGTCTGGTGGACGTGGAAGCGCAGCATCGGCGCCTCGCCGATGTCGAAGGGCGTGCGGCGGGTCTCGGCGGTGAACCGTTCCAGCTCCGCCCTCACCTGCTCCTCGTCGAGCCCGCGCAGGTCGTCGTAGCCGACCTGGGCGACGGCCTCGGCGTGCACGAGTTGCAGCGGCTCGGAGAAGCCGGTGAGGTCGAAGCCGGTGCGCAGGATCTCGTGCCGCCTGGTGAGCTGCGCGGCCGCCTCGCGCAGCGCCGGCAGCGAGAACGGCGCGTCGTCGATGAACGGGAAGAGCGTGATGTTGTGGTACGGGCTCTCGTCCCGGTCGGCGAGCATCTGGTAGACCATCGCGGCCTGCACCATCGCGAGCGGGTAGGCGTCCACCAGGCCGGGCGGCAGAGCCGCGCGGTCGGCGGGCGACAGCAGCGCGAACGGCGCCACCCGCTCCTCCTCGACGCTCGCCGGCCCGCCGGGCGCGGCCGTCTCGGCGAACCCGGCCAGGCCCTCGACGCTCTGGTGCACCAGCAGGTTCTGCACCGTCAGGTCGATCCCGCGCCGGCGCAGCGCGCCGACCACCTTGATCGCACGGATCGAGTCGCCGCCCAGTTCGAAGAAGTTGTCGAGGGCACCGACCTTCGGCAGGCTGAGCACCTCGGCCCAGGTCTCGGCGACGATGCGCTCGGTCCGGGTCCGGGGGTCGACGTACTCGCCCGCTCCGCGGGCGCCGTGCGCCTCGGGGTCGGGCAGCGCCCGGCGGTCGATCTTGCCGTTGGCCGTCATGGGGAAGGCGTCCAGCGGGACGAAGACGGCGGGCACCATGTAGCCGGGCAGCGTCCGGCCGAGCCGGGCCCGCAGCTCCGCCACCTCGACCGAGTGGCCGGCCCGCGGCGCGACGTACGCGACCAGCCGGGCCTCCCGCTCGCCCGGGCGGCGGTGCGCGATCACCAGGCTGCCCTCCACCTCGGGCTGGCTGCCGAGGGCCGCCTCGATCTCGCCGGGCTCGATCCGGTGGCCGCGGATCTTCACCTGGTCGTCGGCGCGGCCGAGGAACTCCAGTTCGCCGTCGGCGCCGTAGCGCGCCAGGTCGCCGGTGCGGTACATCCTGGCCCCCGGCACGGTGGCGAACGGGTCGGGGACGAACCGCTCGGCGGTCAGGCCCGGACGGCCCAGGTATCCGCGCGCCAGGCCGGGCCCGGAGACGTGGAGCTGGCCCGGGACGCCGATCGGCACCTGGTTGAGGTCGGGGTCCAGCAGGTACACCCGCAGGTCGCCGAGCGGGCGGCCGATCGGGCTGCGCGGGGCCCCGGCCTCCTCGCCGGCCCGGACCTGGCGGTAGGTGACGTGCACGGTGGTCTCGGTGATGCCGTACATGTTGACCAGCGACGGCCGCTGGCCGCCGAACCGCTCGAACCAGGGTGCCAGTTCGGTGACGTCCAGCGCCTCGCCGCCGAAGACCACGGTCCGCACCGCAAGCGCCCCGGGCCTCAGGTCGGCCAGCGCCACCGCCTCCTGCAGACCGCGGAACGCGGAGGGGGTCTGGTTGAGCACGGTGACCCGCTCGGTGACCAGCAGATCGAGGAAGTCCTGCGGCGAGCGCGAGACGGCGAACGGCACCACCACGACCCGGCCGCCGTTCAGGAGAGCGCCCCAGAGCTCCCAGACCGAGAAGTCGAAGGCGTAGGAGTGGAAGAGCGTCCACACGTCCTGGGGGCCGAAGCCGAAGTCCTGCTGGCAGGAGCCCAGCAGCCGCAGCACGTTGGCGTGGGTGACCTGGACGCCCTTGGGCGCTCCGGTGGAGCCGGAGGTGTAGATGACGTACGCGGTGTTGCCGGAAGTCGCCAGTGGGACGGGATCGGTGTCGGGCCACTGCTGGTCGTCCTCGCCGAGCAGCAGGGTGGTGACGGCCTCCTCGCCCGTGCGCCGGTCGGCGACCAGGACGTCCGCCCCGGCGTCGGCCAGGATGTAGCCGAGCCGGTCGGCCGGCTGGCCGGGGTCCAGCGGGAGGTAGCCGGCCCCGGACTTGAGCACGCCGAGCAGCGCCACCACCAGGTCGAGCCCGCGCTCGAACCGCACTCCGACCAGTTTCTCCGGGCCGGCGCCGAGCGCGCGCAGCCGGTGGGCCAGGCGGTTGGCCCGGGCGTTCAGCTCGCCGTAGCTGAGCGAGACGTCCTCGCAGCTGGCGGCGGGCGCGTCGGGGGTGCGACCGGCCCAGCGCTCGAAGACCTCGGGCAGGGTCCGCTCGGCGTCGTAGCTGCGGCCGGATCCGCTCCAGGAGGCGAGCAGCGCGCGTTCGGCGTCCGGCAGCAGTTCCAGCCGGTCGACCGGCTTTCCCGGCTCGGCGACGATGTCGGCCAGCAGCCGCAGGTAGTGGGCGATCGTCCGGTGGATCGTCGCCTCGTCGAACAGCGCGGTCGCGTACTCCAGTTGCCCGGTGAGGGCGCCCTCGGTGGTGCTGCCGAGCGCCAGGCCGAGGTCGAACTTGGCGGTGCGCCAGTCCACCGGCTGCTGCTCGGCGCGCAGCGCGCCCGGCTCGGCCGGGGTGTGGGCGGCCAGCTGGAAGACCACCTGGAAGATCGGGTTGCGGGAGGGGTCGCGTTCGGGCGCCAGCTCGTCCACCAGCCGCTCGAACGGGGTCTCCTGGTGGGTGAACGCGCCGAGCGCGGTCTCCCGGACCCGGCCCAGGAGTTCGAGGAAGGACGGGGCGCCGGACAGATCGGTGCGCAGCGCCACCGTATTGGCGAACAGGCCGGCCATGGCCTGGGTCTCGGCCCGGTCCCGGCCCGCCACCGGGGTGCCGACCACCACGTCGCGCTGCCCGCAGCTGCGGCCGAGCAGCAGCTGGAAGGCGGCCAGGAACACCATGAACGGGGTCGCGCCTTGACCCCGCCCCAACTCGACCAGGGGTTGCACCAGTTCGGCCGGGATGGTGAAGGCCGCGGTGGCGCCTGCGGCGTCCCGGACCGGGCCGCGCGGCCGGTCGGTGGGCAGCGCCAGCGGGGTGAGGCCGGCCAGGGTGGTGCGCCAGTAGGCGAGCTGGGCCGCCAGACGGTCGCCGGAGAGTTGCTCGCGCTGCCAGGCGGCGAAGTCCGCGTACTGCAGGCCGGCCGGTTCCAGGCGTGCGGGCCGGCCGGTGGTGAACGCCTCGTAGAACTGGTCGAGTTCGCCGAGCAGCACGCCTTCGGACCATCCGTCGGAGGCGATGTGGTGGAAGGTCAGCAGCAGCGCGTGGGCGTCCTCGCCGAGCCTGGCGAGGAGCGCCCGGACCGGGTGCTCGGCGGCCAGGTCGAAGGGGCGCCGGCCGTCCTCGGCCACCAGTTCGGCGAGCCGCCGCTCGGCCCGCGCCAGGGCCTCGCCGGGCCCGCCGTCCGCGCCGGGCCCGCCCTCCCGGCCGTCCGCGCCGCGCAGGTCCACGGTGGTCAGGGCGATCGGGCCCGGCGCGTCGATCACCAGCACCGGCTCGTCGTCCACCGCCGGGTAGCGGGTGCGCAGCACCTCGTGCCGGGCCACCAGCGCGTCCAGGGCCCGCCGCAGCGCCACCGGGTCGACCGGGCCGGGCAGGCGCAGCAGCAGCGGCATCAGGTACTCGGTGCCGCCCGGCCGGAGCTGGTCGAGCACCCACATCCGGTGCTGCGCGAACGACAGCGGGAGAGCGCCGTCCCGGGGAACGGGGGTGATCCCGTCCTGCCGCTTCTTCGTCAATCCGCGCAGGCGCCGCTGCAGCAGCTCCGTGCGGGAGCTCTGGCTGGTGCTCATCCTTCGCCTTCCTGTGCGTGCGACGGGGTCCGGTCCGGCGACGGTCCACCGGCCAGGCAGCAGCCTGCCGACGGCGGACCGGCCGGCGGCAGGGTCAGCGCGGCGAACTTCCGGCCGCGGACTGCGCGCGTGACTGCCGGTCCTTCTCTGGGCCGGGGACGGACGGCCTCCGAGCATCGAGCCATGACCCACACCGTGCGCGAGGAAGTCCCCCGGAACGTCAAGCCGTTGCTGCGCAACCGAGACTTCGTCCTGCTGTGGCAGGCGGCGGCGGTCTCCGGGCTGGGCTCCAACGCCTCCAGCGTGGCCTACCCGCTGCTGATCCTCGCGTTGACCGGCTCCCCGGCCGACGCCGGGCTCACCGGCTTCATCACCCTGCTGCCGCAACTGCTGTTCCAGCTGCCGGCCGGAGCGCTGGTGGACCACTGGAACCGGCGGCGGACGATGATCACCTGCGACGTGCTGCGCGGCCTGGCCGTCGGCAGCGTGGCGGCGGCCCTGCTGCTGCACCGGCTCTCGCTGCCGCACGTGCTCGCCGTCGGGTTCGCCGAGGGCACGCTGACGGTGTGCTTCCGGATCGCCGCCTCAGCGGCCGTCCCCAACGTGGTGCACCCCTCCCAGCTCGCCGCCGCGCTCTCCCGCAACGAGGCGCGGGCGCGCGGCGCCGCGATGCTCGGCCAGCCACTGGGCGGCGTCCTCTTCGGCCTGGGCCGGGCGGTGCCGTTCCTCTTCGACGCCGCCAGCTACCTGTGGTCGCTGGTCGGCCTGCTGCTGATCCGCCGCGAGTTCCAGGCCGAGCGGCGCCCGCGCACTGCTCCGCTGCACCGCGAACTCACCGAAGGTGTGCGCTGGTTGTGGCACCAGCCGTTCCTGCGTACGACCACCTTCCTGATCGCCGGGAGCAACCTGCTGTTCCAGGCGCTCTTCCTGACGGTCATCGTGATGGCCCGCGGGCGGCACGGTTCGTCCGCCGCGATCGGCGTGATGTTCGGGGTGGCGGCGGTGGGCGGGGTGCTCGGCTCGTTGCTCGCGCCCGCGGTGGAGCGCCGGCTGTCGATGCGGACCGTGGTGATCGGCGCCAACTGCGCCTGGGCCCTGCTCACTCCGGTGCTCCTGGTGGTCCGGGACCCGTACCTGATCGGCGTGGTGTACGCGTTGATGTGTTTCGTCGGCCCGGTGTGGAACGTGGTCATCTCCGCCTACCAGCTGGCCGTCACGCCCGACGCCATCCAGGGCCGGGTGCTCGGCGCGGTCGGGCTGGTCGCGTTCGGCGCCGTCCCGCTCGGTTCTCTGGTCGGCGGCCAGTTGCTGGCCGGGCTGGGCGCGGACGCCACCGTCCGGGTCCTCGCCGCCTGGATGGTCCTGCTGGCCGCGACTGCGGCGCTCAGCCCTTCGGTGCGCTCCGCCCCCACGCTGGCCGGCGCCACGGCGACCGCCGACGAGCCGGAGCCGACGCCTGCCGCCTGACAGCCGACGCACGAGAGCCGCCTCGCGCGGCGCACGGCTCCCCACCGTGCGCCGCGCTTCGCCGGTGCCCGCCGGCGGCCCCGTGTCGCCGGCGCCGCCACCCAGGACGCCGCCCGGCCGTGCGTGAAGGCGGGAACGCGGAGACGTCCGCCCGCCGCCCCCGAGGGGGTGGCGGGCGGACGTGCCGGGCCCGGGGTTCAGCGGGCTTCGCCCTCCTCCGCCAGCAGGGCGGCGACCTCCTCGTCCGTCAGCTCGGCTATCTGCGCCTCCAGCGCCTCCAGCAGCACCTGGCTCAGGGCGCCCACCGTGGTGGCCTCGAAGAGGCAGCGCAGCGGCAGGTCCACGTCGAAGACGGCGACCAACCGGGCGAGCACCCGGGTGGCGAGCAGCGAGTGGGCGCCGAGGACGAAGACGTCCTCGTTGACGCCGATCCGGTCGATGCCGAGGATCTCCGCCCACACCTCGGCCACGATCTCCTCGGTCGGGTTGCGCGGCGCCTGGTAGGGGCGTTCCAGCACCCGGCCGGTGGTGACGGGCTCGGGGAGGGCCTTGCGGTCCACCTTCTTGCTGGGGGTCAGCGGCAACTCGGACAGGGTCGTCCAGAGCGAGGGCACCATGTACGAGGGCAGCCGCTCGCCGGCCCACTCGCGCAGCTCGGCGACGTCCGGGCCGCCGTTGCCGCGCGGTACCAGGTAGGCGACCAGCCGGCGGTCGCCCGGCCGGACGTCGCGGGCGACGACGGCGACCTGGCGCAGCCCGGGGTGCTGCGCCAGCACCGCCTCGATCTCCCCCAGTTCGATCCGGAAACCGCGCAGCTTGACCTGCTGGTCGATCCGGCCGAGGAACTCGATGGTGCCGTCGGCGAGGTAGCGCACCAGGTCGCCGGTCCGGTAGAGCCGGCCGCCCGGCACGTCGCCGAAGGGATCGGGGACGAACTTCTCCGCGGTGAGCCCGGGGCGGCGGTGGTAGCCGCGGGCCAGCCGGACGCCGGCGAGGTGGAGTTCGCCGGGCACCCCGACCGGTACAGGGTCGCCGGCACCGTCCAGCACGTAGGCCCGGGTGCCCGGGACGGGGCGGCCGATCGGCAGCGCGGCCTCGCCACGGCCGGGTGGGGCCGCCGGCACCGGGTGCAGGACGCAGGTGACGGTCGCCTCGGTGGGCCCGTAGTTGCACAGGAACCGGCCGGGCAGGCCGGTGGCGGCCCAGGCCCGGGCGTCGTCCACGGTGACCACGTCGCTGCCGACGTTCATCAGCTTCAGGCCGCTCAGCCGTTCGTCGCCGGTCCGGACGTGCTGCATCACCTCCCGGTAGTAGGCGGGGGTGATCTCCATGACGGTGATGCCGTGTTCGGCGACCCGTCCGGGGAGTTCGGCGGGGCTCCAGAACAGCGGGTCGGCCACGACGACGGTCGCGCCGGCCAGCAGGGTGGCGGCGATCTGGTCCATCGCCACGTCGAAGGTGAGCGCCGAGAGCAGCACCACCCGGTCGCCCGGCTCGATCGCGTAGGCGTCGGCGATCACCCGGCAGTGGTGGGCGTAGGAGCCGTGCTGGATCAGCACGCCCTTGGGCTGCCCGGTGGAGCCCGAGGTGTAGATCATGTACGCCAGCTGGTCCGGCGCGGCCTGCGGCGGGGGGTTGCGGTCCGGGCGCTCGGCGATCCGTTCCGCCTCCGCGTCGACCAGCACCAGTGGGCCGCCGGCGACGGCGGAGAGCCGCTCGGCGAACCGGCCGGTGCTCAGCACGGCGCCGGCGTCCAGCTCGCCCAGCATGAACGCCAGCCGCTCGGCCGGGTGTTCCGGATCGATCGGCACGTAGACCCCGCCCGCCTTGAGCACCGCGAGCAGCGCCACCACGACCTCGACCCCGCGCTCCATGCAGACCGCGACCGGGCGTTCCGCCCCGACACCCAGCTCGCGCAGGTGGTGGGCCAGCTGGTTGGCCCGGGCGTTGAGCTCGGCGTAGCCGAGCGAGGCCGGACCGAACGAGACGGCGACCGCGTCGGGGATCTCGGCGGCGCGTCGCTCGAACAGGGCCGGCACGCAGGCCGCCGGCAGCTCCGCGCCGGCCGGGTTCCAGCCGTGCACCAGCTGCTCCCGCTCGTCCCCGGTGAGGATCGCCAGCCGGCTGAGGGGGGTCTCGGGCCGCGCGGTGGCCGCGCGCAGCAGGGTCAGGTAGTGCCCGGCCATCCGCTCGACCGTGGTGCGGTCGAAGAGCGCCGTGGCGTACTCGAACAGCCCTTGGAGACCGCCGTCGGCGCGGCGGCCGAGCGAGAGGGTGAGGTCGAACTTCGCGGTCCGCCAGGGCGAGGGAACCCGCTCGACGGTCAGGCCGTCCAGCCGCAGCGGGGTGCTCTGGACGTGCTGCAGCTCGAACATCACCTGGAACAGCGGGTTACGCGACAGGTCCCGGTCCGGCTGGAGTTCGTCGACCAGGCGCTCGAAGGGCAGGTCCTGGTGGCTGTAGGCGGCGATCACGTCCTGGTGGACCCGGCGCAGCAGCGCCGCGAAGCTCGGGTCGCCGCCGAGGTCCGCGCGCAGCACCACGGTGTTGACGAACGAGCCGACCACCTCCTCCACTTCGGGCCGCGTCCGGCCGGCGGTCGGGGTGCCGACGCAGATGTCCGCCTGCCGGGTGTAGCGGGCGAGCAGCACGTCGAAGGCGGCGAGCAGCACCACGAACGGGGTGACCGCTCGGCTGCGCGCCAGGTCCGCCACGGCCTCGGCGAGCTCGTCGGGAACCGCCAGGGCGAGCAGGTCGCCGCGCGGATCGCGGACGGCCGGGCGGGGTCGGTCGGTGGGCAGCTCCAGCGGGGTGAGCCCGTCGAGCCGCTCCCGCCAGTGCGCGAGTTGGACCTCCGGCAGCTCGCCCTGCGACCAGCGGTCCTGCCAGGCCGCGAAGTCCGCGTACTGCACCGGTGGCGCGGGCGGCAGGCCGCCGCCGGTCAGCCGGGCCCGGTAGAGCAGCCCGAGGTCGCGGGTCAGCAGCTCCAGCGACCAGCCGTCGACCGCTATGTGATGGGCCGTCAGGACGAGCAGGTGCTCCTGCTCGCCGACCTTGACCACCAGGGTGCGCAGCGGCGGTTCGCGGTCGAGGCGGAACGGCCGGGCGGTCTCGGACCGCACCAGCTCCTCGGCCCGGGCGGCGGCCTCCCGCGGCGGCAGGCCGGAGAGGTCCACCGGCGCGGCGCCGAGAACGACCACCGGGTCGATCACCTGTACCGGCTCGCCGCCCGGCGCCAGGTAGCGGGTGCGCAGCGCCTCGTGGCGGACGGCGAGGCCGTCCAGCGCGCCGGCCAGCGCCCCGGTGTGCAGCGGGCCGCGCAGGCGCAGCACCAGCGGCACCAGGTACTCGGAGCTGCCGGGCTCCAGCTGGTCGAGGAACCACATCCGGCGCTGGGCGGAGGAGAGCGGCAGCGTGCCGCCGCGCGGCACCGGCAGCACCGCTCCGGCCGGGTCGGTGGGCCGGGCGCCCGGGGCGGTGGCCAGTTCGGCCAGGGCGGCGACGGTGCGGCGGGAGAAGACCTCGGCGACCGGGATCTCGACGCCGAAGGCCGCCCGCAGCCGGAAGACCAGCCGGGTGGCGAGCAGCGAGTGGCCCCCGAGGGCGAAGAAGTCGTCGAGCGCGCCGACCGGCTCGCGGCCCAGCAGCTCGGTGAAGACCTCGGCGACGGTCTGCTCGGCGGGGTCACGCGGCGCGAGGTACTCCCCCACCGCGGCCAGCCCGGCCAGCCCGGGCAGCGCCTCGAGGTCCACCTTGCCGCTGGCGGTGAGCGGCAGTGCGTCGAGGACCCGCAGCACGGCCGGCACCATGGCGTCCGGCAGCCGGGCCGCCAGGTGGGCCCGCAGCGCGGCCGGGTCGGGTTCGACGCCCTCGGCGGGGACGACGTGGCCGACCAGTTGCTGGTCACCGTAGACGCCGACGGCCGCCGCGGCGACCGAGGGGTGCTCGCAGAGCGCGGCCTCGATCTCGCTGGGCTCGATCCGGATGCCGCGCAGCTTGACCTGCCGGTCGAGCCGGCCGAGGTACTCCAGCGTGCCGTCGCCGCGGCGCCGGACCCGGTCCCCGGTGCGGTAGAGCCGCTCGCCCGGGGCGGCCGGGTGCGGGTTGGGGACGAAGCGCTCGGCGGTCAGGTCGCCGCGGCCGAAGTAGCCGCGCGCCAGGCCGGTGCCGGCCACGCACAGCTCGCCGGGGACGCCGAGCGGGACCAGGCCGCCGTCCGGGTCGAGCACCAGGATCCGGGTGTTGTCGATCGGCTGCCCGATGGCGACGATCTCGCCGGCCTCCCGGCCGTCGTAGCGCCGGGAGGTCACGTCGATGGCGCACTCGGTGGGGCCGTAGGTGTTGACCAGGGTGACCGGCAGCAGGGCGAGCAGCCGGTCGCAGAGTTCCACGGGCAGCGGCTCGCCGGCGCAGAACACCAGCCGGAGCGTGCCGCAGTCGCGCAGCCCGGGCTGCTGGACCAGCACCCGCAGCACGGACGGCACGAGTTGCAGCACGGTGATCCGGTGCTCGGCCACCGCCCGCACCATGGCGGCCGGATCGCGCGGCACGCCGTCGGCGGCGACCACCACCGTTCCGCCGCAGACCAGCGGTGCCAGGAACTCCCAGACGGAGGCGTCGAAGCCGACCGTGGTCTTCTGCAGCACCCGGTCCGCCCGGCCGAGGCCGTGCTCGCGCACCGTCCACAGCACCCGGTTGCGGATGGCCTCGTGGCTGATCAGCACGCCCTTGGGACGACCGGTCGAACCCGAGGTGTACATCAGGTAGGCGGCCCCGGCGGGGTCGAGCGGCGGCAGTTCGGCCCCCAGCCGCCGGTCGGCCGGTGCCGGCCCGACCAGCTCCGGGTCCTCGTCGAGCAGCACCAGCCGTGCCGCGCCCTCGGGCAGTTCCCCGCGGATCCAGGACTGGCTGATCAGCACGGTGGCGCCGCTGTCGGCGAGCACGTGGGTGCGGCGCCGCGCCGGGTGCGCGGGGTCGAGCGGCACATAGGTGCCACCGGCGCGGAGCACGCCGAGCAGGGCGGTGACCAGGTCGGCCTCCCGGCGCAGGCAGACCGCGACCGGGGTCTCCGCGCGCACCCCGACGGCGCGCAGGTGGTGCGCCAAGCGGGTGGCCCGGGCGTCGAGTTCGGCGTAGCTCAGGGTGCGCTCGCCGAAGACGACGGCGGGCGCGTCGGGGGTTCGGGCGGCCTGCTCGGAGAACAGTTCGGGCAGGCAGCGGGAGGGCGGCTCGGCGGCGGTGTCGTGCCAGCCGTGCACGAGCGCCTCCCGTTCGGCGGCGTCCAGGGCCTCGATCCGGTCGAGGGGCAGGTCCGGTTCGCCGACCACCGCGGCGAGCAGGCGGCCGTAGTGCTCGGCCATCCTTCGCACGGTGTCGCGGTCGAACAGCGCGGTGGCGTACTCGAAGCCGCAGCGCAGGGTGCCGTCGGCCTGCGGCTGCACCGAGACCGTCAGGTCGAACTTGGCCGCCGGCCAGGAGACGGCGAGCTGCTCGACCCGGAGCCCGGGCAGGGTGAACGCCTCGCCCGTGGGCGGGCGCAGCTCGAACATCACCTGGAAGAGCGGGTTGCGGGACAGGTCGCGTTCGGGCGCCAGCTCCTCGACGACGCGCTCGAACGGCACGTCGGCGTGGGCGTAGGCATCGAGTGCCGATTCGCGGACCCGGGCGAGCAGCTCCGTGAAGCTGGGGCGCCCGCTCAGGTCGCCGCGCAGCACCAGGGTGTTGGCGAAGAAGCCGATCAGCGGCGCCGTCTCGGAGCGGGTGCGGCCGGAGACGGCGGTGCCGACCGCGATGTCCTGCTGACCGCTCCACCGGCCGAGCAGCGCGTAGCAGCCGGCGAGCAGCACCATGAACGGGGTCGCGCCGTTGCGGCGGGCCAACTCCGTGACCGCGATGCTCAGTTCGGCGGGCAGCTCGACGGCGAGCCGGTCGCCGCGCGGATCTCGCAGGCGCGGGCGGCGGCGGTCGGTGGGCAGTTCCAGCGGGGCCAGGCCGGCCAGCCGCTCCCGCCAGTGCCCGAGCCGGCCGGCGAACTCGTCGGTGGCGGCGTGCTCGCGCTGCCAGCGGGCGAAGTCCGCGTACTGGACGGGCAGCGGCTCGACGGCCTCGCCGGCGTAGTGCCGCGCCAGCTCGTCGGCCAGCACCTCGACCGACCAGCCGTCGGAGACGATGTGGTGCAGCGTCAGCGCCAGCAGGTGGTCGTCCGCGCCGATGCGCAGCAGCGTCGCGCGAACCGGGGCGCCGGCCGCCAGGTCGAACGGGACCTCCAGGTCCGCGCGGATCAGCCGCAGCGCCTCCTCCTCGGTGGCCGTCCGCTCGGTCAGCGGGATCCGGGCGCCGGGGTCGACGAGCTGGACCGGCTCGCCGTCGCGCTCCTCGTACCGGGTGCGCAGCACCGCGTGGCGCTCGGCCAGGGCGGCCAGCGCGGTGGTCAGCGCCGGCCGGTCCAGCGGGCCGCGCAGCCGCAGCGCGATCGGCACCAGGTAGTCGGTGGCGCCGGGCGCGAGGCGGTCGAGGAACCACAGGCGCTGCTGGGCGAAGGAGAGCGGCAGCGGTCCGTCCGTGCCCGCCGGGGTGATCGGCGCCTGCCGGTCGGCGGTTGCGGCGGCGAGGACCTCGGCGAGCCGGGCGACGGTGCCGGCCGCGAACACCTGGGCCAGCGGCACCTCGGCCGAGAGCACCTGCCGGAGCCGGAAGGCCAGCCGGGTGGCCAGCAGGGAGTTGCCGCCGAGGGCGAAGAAGTCGTCGTGCACACCGACCTCGTCCAGGTCGAGCAGCTCGCACCAGAGGGCGGCGATCGCGTGCTCCAGCGAGGTGCGCGGCGCGACCCGGTCCTCGGCCGGGACCAGCCGGGCGCCGGCCGGGTCGGGCAGCGCCTTGCGGTCCACCTTGCCGCTGGCCGTGTGGGGCAGCTCGGGCAGCACCACGTAGAGCGCGGGCACCAGGTGTGCGGGGAGCAGCCGCTCCAGGTGGGCGCGGAGTTCGGCCACCAGCGGTTCCCGCTCGCCGGCCGGCACCAGGTAGGCGACCAGCCGGGCCGCGTCTCCCGTGCCGTGGGCGCCCACCGCGGCCTCCAGTACTTCGGGGTGCTCGGCCAGCGCGGCCTCCACCTCGGCCGGCTCGACCCGGAACCCGGCGACCTTCATCTGGGTGTCGACGCGGCTGAGGAACTCCAGCAGGCCGTCGGAGCGGTGCCGCACCAGGTCGCCGCTGCGGTAGAGCCGGGCGCCGGGGACCTTGGCGTACGGGTCGGGGACGAAGCGCTCGGCGGTGAGGTCGCCGCGCCCCCGGTAACCGCGGGCCACCTGGACGCCGCCGATGTACAGCTCGCCGACGGTGCCCGGCAGCACCGGCTCGAGCTCGTCGTCCAGCACATAGAGGGTGGTGTTGTCGATCGGCACGCCGATGCCCATCGGGCCCTCGCCGAGCTCGCGCACCGGGAGGGCGAGGGTGGCGCAGCCGACCGTGGTCTCGGTGGGGCCGTACTCGTTGAACGCCACGGTGTCCGGGGCGTGCCGCCGCCACGGCTCAAGCATCGCGCCGGTGAGCTGCTCGCCGCCGACCACCAGGTGGGGTGTCGCGGTGCGCAGCGCCGCCGCGGGCAGCTCCCGACCGAGCGGCCCGAGGTGGGTCGGGGTGAGCTTCAGCAGGTCGAAGGAGTCCCGGCTCAGCAGCCGCACCAGGCCGTCGAGGCCGGGCGTGCCGTCGTCCGGGGTGAGGGTGACGGCGGCGCCGGTGAGCAGCGCGGGGAAGAGCGAGGTGACCGGCAGGTCGAAGGCGACCGAGGAGTACAGCGCGGTGCCGGCGCCCTCGCCCAGGTAGGTCCGGGCGGACCAGCACACGTAGTTGACCACGTTGCGGTGGGTCACCATGACGCCCTTGGGCTCGCCGGTGGAGCCCGAGGTGTAGATCACGTACGCGAGGTTGTCCGGCCCGGCGCCGCCCTCGGGCGCGGTCTCCCGCTCCCCGTCCTCGACGGCCAGCACCGTCCCGGTCCAGCCCTGCGCCGACTCGTCGTCGGCGATCAGCAGTTCGGCGCCGGCCCGGTCGAGCAGCCGGGAGCGCCGCAGCGGCGGGTGGTCGGGTGCCAGCGGCAGGTAGCCGGCGCCGGCCTTGAGCACCGCGAGCAGCGCCACCACCAGCTCCGGCCCCCGGCGCAGGCAGACGCCCACCAGGCTCTCCGGTCCCGCCCCGTGCGCCCGCAGCCGGTGCGCCAGCAGGTTCGCCCGGCCGTCCAACTGACGGTAGGTCAGTTCACCGTCCGGCCAGCGCAGCGCGACCGCGAGCGGGGTGCGCTCGGCCTGCTCGGCGAACAGCTCGTGCAGGCAGCGCTCGGGCAGCGGCACGGTGGTCTCGTTGAACGTCTCGACGACGGCCCGCCGGTCCTGATCGGTCAGCAGGCCGATGCGGTGCAGCGGGCGGTCCGGGTCGGCCAGCACGGCGTCGAGCAGCACCCGGAAGGCGTCTGCCAGGCGCTTCGCGGTCGTCCGGTCGAACAGCGCGGTGGCGTACTGCAGCCGGGCGTTGAGCCGCCCGTCGGGCAGTACGTCGGTGTCCAGCACCAGGTCGAACGGCGAGCCGGTCAGCGGTGTGCGGACCAGCTCGCAGTCGAGGCCGGGCAGCGCGATCGGCTCCGGCGGCGCGCCACGCAGCGAGAAGGACACCTGGAAGAGCGGGTTGCGGGCGAGGTCACGCTCCGGCGCCAGCTCGTCCACCACCAGTTCGAACGGTGTACCGGCGTGGCTGAGGGCGGCCAGCGTGTTCGCCGCGACCCGGCCGAGCAGGGCCCGGAAGGACGGCTCACCGCTCAGGTCGCCGCGCAGCACCACGGTGTTGACGAACAGGCCGATCAGCCGCTCCGCATCGGGCAGGCCGCGGCCGGCCACCGGCGTGCCGACCGCGATGTCCCGCTGCCCGCTGAACCGGGCGAGTACCGCCTGGAACGCGGCGAGCAGCACCATGAACCGGGTCGCCCGGCTGCGGCGGGCGAGCAGGTCGACCCGTGCCATCAGCTCGGCCGGCAGCTCGAAGCGGACGGCGTCGCCGGCGCCGTCCCAGACGGCCGGGCGGGGGCGGTCGGTGGGCAGCTCCAGCGGCGTCAGACCCGCCAGCGCGGTGCGCCAGTGGTCCAGCCCGGCGGCCAGCCGCCGGCCGGTGAGCCGCTCGGCCTGCCAGTCGGCGAAATCGGCGTACTGCAGGGCGAGCGGCGCGAGGGCGGCCGGCGCGCCACCGGTGCGCTCCCGGTAGCCGGCCGCCAACTCGGCCCCGAGAAGGTGCCAGGACATGCCGTCGAAGGCGATGTGGTGGACCACCACGATCAGCAGGTGGTCGGCGGGGCCCACCCGGGCCAGCACCGCCCGCAGCGGGGGCTGCCGGGCCAGGTCGACCGGGAGCCGCAGCTCCTCCTCGATCAGCCGGACCAGCCGCGCCTCCCGATCGGCGGCCGGCAGGTCGCTGAAGTCGCACTGCCGGAAGGGGACCTGGGCATCCGGAGCGATCCGCTGCAGCAGCCGGCCGGCGTCCTGCCGGTAGCTGGTGCGCAGCACCTCGTGCCGCTCGACGACGGCGGTGAGCGCACCGAGCAGCGCGCCGGTCTCCAGGCCACCCCGGATCCGCAGCGCCAGCGGGAGCAGGTAGTCGGGCGTGCCCGGCCGCAACTGGTCCAGGAACCAGAGCCGTTGCTGTCCGAACGATGCGCTGCGGGGCGCCCCGGCCGTGCTGTCCGTGCCGCCACGGCTGTCGTCAATCTCCACCGGCCACCTCCACGGGTCCTCACGGACGCGCACCGCGCCCCCGGCGAAGCCTGCTGGCGGGCGCAAGCCCGGCACCAGGGACACAGTGGCAGGGTGCGGTGCCGCTCCTGCTGCCCGTTTGTCTCTTGCCGCCGATCCCCGGGGCCCGGCAGGCTCGCCCCGTCGCAGTGTCGAACCCCCGAGGCAGGAGGGCCTGATGACCGAGGATGCCGCCGACACCCGTACCTACCTGGTCGTGCTCAACGACGAGGAGCAGTACTCGATCTGGCTCGCCGACCGCGAACTGCCGCTCGGCTGGCGGTGCGACGGTACCCGGGGCAGCCGGGAGGAGTGCCTGGCGCACATCGGGACCGTGTGGACCGACATGCGGCCGCTGAGCCTGCGCAACCGGATGGACAGCACCGCCACCAGCGGGACCCGTGCGACCGTCTGACACCGTGCCCGCCGGCGTGCTGCAGACCGTGGGCCGGACGCCGCTCGTCGAGCTGACCAGGTTCGACCCGAGCGCCCGCTTCCGCCTGTTCGCCAAGCTGGAGGCGCACAACCCCGGCGGCTCGATCAAGGACCGCTCCGCGCTGGAACTGCTGCGCGGGGCCATCAGCGAGGGCCGGGTGATCCCCGGCCGGTCGGTCGTGGTCGAGTCCAGCTCGGGCAACCTGGGTATCGGACTCGCCCAGGCGTGCGGGTACTTCGGGGTCCGCTTCGTCTGCGTGGTGGACCCGCGCGCCAACCGCCAGAACATCGCCATCATGCGGGCGCTGGGCGCCGAGGTGGAGGTGGTCACCAGGATCGACCCGGTCACCGGCGAGTACCTGCCGGTACGGATCCGCCGGGTGCGCGAGATCCTCGCCGGCACCGAGCACGCCTACTGCCCGGACCAGTACTCGAACCCGCTCAACCCGCGCTCTCACCACGCGACCATGCGGGAGATCTGCGAGGCCGTGCCCGGCGGCCTGGACTACCTGTTCTGCGCGACCAGTTCGTGCGGGACGCTGCGGGGCTGCGCCGAGTACGCGCAGGAGCGGCGGCTCCCGGTGACCATCGTGGCCGTCGACGCCGAGGGCAGCGTCATCTTCGGGCGCGAGCCCGCGCCTCGGCTGATCCCCGGCCACGGCGCGGCCGTCCGCCCGGCGCTCCACCAGGACGGCCTCGCGGACGAGGTGGTCCACGTCGGCGACCTCGACTGCGTGGTCAACTGCCGCCGGCTGGCGCACCGCGAGGCGATCCTGGCCGGCGGGTCGGCGGGCGCGGTGCTCGCCGCGGTCCGGCGGCTGGGCGACCGGATCCCGGCCGGTGCGACCTGCGCGGTGATCCTGCCCGACCGGGGCGAGCGCTACCTCGACACGATCTACGACGACGACTGGGTCGCGTCGCACTTCGGCGACGTCGCCCACCTGTGGCAGGAGCACGGTCCAGTGGCCGAGGCGGCGACATGCTGATGCTGACGGCCGGCCAGGTCCGCCAGGCCCTGGCCGGTGCGGAGCAGCGGGTGGTGGGGGCGGCGAGCCGGGCGTACGGCCGCACGCGGCCGGCCGGATCGCGCTCCCGCACTCGCCCCTCCTGCGGTTCCCCAGGCAGGCGCACAACCCCGCCGGCCCTCGGGAACACCGGCGACGCCGCCGGCACCGGGGCGCAGGAGCCGGTCGCCGGCACCCGAGGGCCGGTGCGCATCGAGTCGAGGACGACCGCCGCCGAGGCGCGCTCCAGCCAGGTGTCCGGGTTGCCGGGAAAAGAGGAGATCCACGCCCGAGTCGGCCGGGGTCACCCTCCTCGCCCTCGACCCGGCCCGCGCGTCGAGGTCACCCTCCTCGCCCTCGACCCGGCCCGCGCGTCGAGGTCACCCTCTTCATCCTCGACCCGGCCCGCGCGTCGAGGTCACCCTCTTCATCCTCGACCCGGCCCGCGCGCGGGCCTTCGCCGAGCGCCGCGCGGCCCAGCTGCCCGGGTTGCGGACCACCACCGAGCGGATCGGGGACGCCCTGGCGGCCCACCGGCTGGTCCCGCTCGCCATCACCGCCGCCGCCCCCGCACCGGGACCCGTCCCCCTGCCCGCCCGGGACGCCGGTGCCGCACCCGTCCCTGCGCCACCTCGCCCCGGAGACCATCCTGTCCAGCGTCAACATCGTCGACGACGGTGACCACGTCTGCCGCGAGCCCACCCCGCCGCAGCCGCCCGGAGAGCGGGCCGGGCACCGCCACTTCCTCGCCGACTCGATCGGTGCCATCCTCGCCGGCGGCCGGCGCGAGCGCGACCCCGAGGCCCTCACGGTCTTCTCGCCGTGCGGCCTGGGCGTGCTGGACCTCGCCGTCGCCGACCTGGTCCGTCACCGGGCTCAGGAGCAGGATCTCGCCACCGACGTCCCGGGCTTCCTCCCACCCGGGGCGCGGTGACCGACGGCTCGCCCGTGGCACCGGGCGGGGACCGGCCGGCCCGGTGCCACGGGCGGTCAGTCCCCGCACAGCGCCCGGGCCAGCCGGCACAGCTCCGCGCGGTTCGCGCTGCCGGTCTTGTGGAGCAGGCTGGCGATGTGCTTCTCCACCGTGCGGGGCGAGATGGACAGCCGCTGGGCGACGTCCTGGTTCCCGAGCCGCTCCACGAGCAGCGCGAACACGTCGAACTCACGCGGCGTCACCCCGACCGACCGCAACCCCTCGGGAATCAGCTCCCGTCCGGTGCGCCGCTGCGCGACCGGCACGCCCGCCTGCCGGATCAGCGACCGGCAGGCGCCGGCGACGGAGCGGACACCGGCCTGGTGGAAGTACTCCTCGGCGGTCCGCAGCCAGGCGACGGGCTCGCCCCAGCCGTCGGCGAGGGCCGCCTCGGCGACCAGCCGCAGCCCGAGGTGACGACCGGTCGGGAACCCCCGGAACTCCCGCCGCGCCCGGTCCACCAGTCCGGCAGCCTCCAGGCCTCGGCCCTCCCGCCCGAGCAGGACGGCGTCGGTGAGCACCAGGAACTGCCGGTTCCAGGCCAGCGCGGCGGCCGGCGCCGCCAGGGCCGCCGCGTAGGCCGCACGGTCGGCGGCGCCGCCGACGACGGCGAGCAGCGGACCGAGACCGTACCGGCCGCTCAGGTAGAACATGTTGGGGTGCTGGTCCTCCCAGGCGGCCGCGGCGGCCAGCTCGGCCAGCGCCTGGGTGCGGTCCTCCTCCAGCAGGGCGCAGAAGGCCCGGCACAGGCCGAGCAGGACCGGCATCAGAAAGGAGGTGGATTCGTCGGCCTGGTCGAACCGGAGCAGTTCCCGCTCCATCTGCCGCCGCCGGCCCTGGTGGGCGGCGAGGGTGGCGGCCACCAGCAGCAGGTAGCGGTGGCCGCCGAGGTTGCGCATCCGGGCGCTCGGTTCCAGGCAGCGGTCGATGATCTCCTGTGCGGCCGGGAAGTCGGCGCGCTGCACGGCGTCCATCGCCAACAGGCCCTCCGCGTGCTGGACCAGGGCGAGGGCGCCCAGGTCGCGCGCGGCGTCCCGCGCCTCCCGGATCCGACGCGCGTCACCGCTGCGCAGGAAGGCGTTGGCGCCGAGCCGCAGCAGCGCCTCCACCCGCCAGACCGGCAGGCTGTGCTCCTCCGCGACGGCGAGCATGCGCTCCAGGCAGGCGTCCGCGTCGTCGAAGCCCCGCTCACGGGCCAGCAGGGCGAGCAGCTGCCAGGCCTGGCAGGCCACCACGGGGAGCTTCTCGCGCTCGGCGACCTCGGCCGCCTCACGGGCCAGCCGCTCGGTCTCGGCGGTCTCCGCGCCGTGCGCGGGCAGCAGCGCCAGGTGGGCCTCGACCACGGCCAGCGCGGCGGTGTGCCGCGGATCCGGTGCCTCGCCGAGCTGCGCGCGGGCGGCGGCCACCTGCGCCAGAGTGTCGGCTGCGCGTTCGGAGATCACCGCGGCCCACGCGAGCCTGGTGTGCAGGGCGACCCGCCGTTCGATGTCCAGCGCGTCGGCCCCCGCGTCCGGCAGCGACTCGGCCAGCGCGAGTGCCCGGTCCAGCTGCCCGGTCTCGGCCGTCGCGTGCACCAGCGACTCGGTGACGGCGGTGCGGTCGGCCGGCGCCGCGAGCCCGCGGGCGCGCTCCAGCAGCCGCACGGCGGTGGCCGAGGCGCCCCCGGCGAGCGCCCGGCGGCCGGCTTCGGCGTAGAGCAGCGCCGCTCCCGCCTCGTCGCCGCCCAGCAGGCGCAGCCGCGCCACCAGCTGGCAGCGGTCGTCGGAGACCCCCGGGTCGGCGGCCAGGACCGCCTCGGCCGCCCGGCGGGCGATCACCGCCCGCTCGGCCGGCGGCAGCCCGGCGAGCAGCGCCTCCGCGGTGAGCGCGTGCCGGAAGGCGTACTGGTCGACCGCGGTGGGATCGGGGACGACGAAGCCCGAGGCGGCCGCGGCGGCCAGCTGGTCGAGCAGCAGCCGCACGCTGTGTCCGGTGATCAGCTCCAGCGTGCCGATCGAGAACCCGGTGCCCAGGGTGGCGGCGAGCAGCAGCAGGTCGCGCACCTGCGGATCGAGCTGCGCCAGCCGTTGCCGCAGGCCGCTGACCACGCTGACCGGGACCGCGGCCGCCAGGTCGCCGGTGACCCGCCAGCCGCCGCCGTCCCGGCGCAGCACTCCGGAACCGACCATCTCGGCGAGCAACTCCTCGACGAGGTACGGGTTGCCGTTGCTGAGCGTGCTCAGCCGCTCGACCACGGCGGCGGGCACCTGCTCGGCCCGCAGGTCCAGGCAGCCGGCCGCGAGCGCGCCGACCTGTGGTGCGCCGAGCGGCTCCAGGGTGGCCAGCGAGGCGACCCGCCGCCGCTCGGCGCCCCGGGCCAGCTCCAGCGCGGCGCCCGGCTCGGGCCGCAGCGTGGCCGCCAGCAGAACCGGCAGCCCGGCCAGGTTGTCGACCAGGTAGTCCACCACGGCGATGGTCTCCGAGTCGGCCTCGTGCAGGTCCTCCAGGACGAGCAGGCAGCCGCGGTCCCGGCCGAGCACGGCCAGCAGCCGCAGCACGGCCTCGGCCAGCTCCACCGCGCTCTCGGGGTAGCCGGGCACGGCGGTGTGCCGCCACTCCGGGATCACCCGGCCCAGGGTCGGCCGGTAGGGCTCCAGCTCCTGGTCCCGGGGCACGCCCGTGACCCGGAAACGGGAGTTCAGCGCCTCGATGAGCGGGCGGTACGGCATCCCCGTACTGGTCGGGCTGCCGCGCCCGCGCAGCACCGGCAGGCCGAGCGACTCGGCCTGGCCGGCGCACTCCCCGGCCAGCCGGGACTTGCCGATACCCGCCTCCCCCACCAGCAGGACCGTGTGGCCCGCCCTGTCCTGAAGGCCGGTCAGTACCCGCCGGAACAGCCCGAGTTCGGTCTCGCGGCCGATGGTGGTCGGGGCAGTAGTGTGCACCTGCGCAGGCTACCCGTGCCGTACTCGCGCTGAGTAGAGAGCTCCACGGGAAAGATGATCACGCTTCGCCGCGGCAGCCCGCCGCTGCCGCCCGGCGGGCTGTTCAGGGGCGCTCGTCGTGGACCTCGATGCTGACGGAGGTCCACGGGCTGGTACCGCGGAACGCCGAGGACTCGCCGAGCAGCTGGGACCGGCGGCCGAGCCCGCCGCCGCTGCGCAGCCGGATCTCGCCCGCCGGGTGGTCGGTGGGGGCGCCGTGCCGGGTGCTGGGCCGCTTCCAGAACTGCACGAGGTCGGTGGTGTTCATCAAGGGGTTCCTTTCCCTGCGGATGTTCTCGGTGGTCTGCGTCAGGTGGCGCTGCCCGGCTCCAGGCGTCGCGGAGCCGTCCGCGGCCGCGACCCGGGCCGGGGCGGGACGGGTTCGGAATCCGGCGCCCGCAGCAGCAACGCCGGGGGGACCAGGTCGGCGAAGCCCAGCCGCAGCAGGCCGAGGCCGTGGCCGGCCAGGCCGGTGAGCAGGCCGGGCGCCGTGATGGTGCCGCCGTCCGCGGGGTGCGGGCCGCGCCGGACCGGCCCGGCGGCCCGCATCCGAAGCACCGCGCCGGCCGCTGTCCGGTGCGGCAGCTCCAGCAGGCCCCACTCGCCGTGGCAGAGGCTGCCGTCCGGCACCGGGCCGGCGTCCGCGAGGTGCCCGACGGCCGCGGCGACGGCCGCCGCCAGCTCCGGATCCGCCATCGCCCCGGGCCGGTCGGCGACCGCCAGCGCCACCCCCGACGTGCCGGTGCACCAGGAGAGGTCGGCGCCGGCGGACGGCAACGCGGCCACGGCCGAACGCAGCGCGGCCAGCGCCGCCCGGCGGTACCGCTCGCCGCCCGCGAAGCCGAGCAGCGCCCAGCCGACCCCGGCGGCGCCGGTGGCGAAGCCCGGCGCCGCCGGGACGGGCCCGGCGGCGAGCCGGTCGGCGCAGGCGCCCGCGCCGCGCCGGAGCTCGGCCGACGGGTACGCCCGGTGCGCGGCCAGCAGCGCTGCCAAGCCGCCCGCCGTGCCGTCGAGCACGCCGGTCGGCCGCTCGGCCCCGGCGGCCCGGACGGTCAGCGCGGCCGCCGGCTCGACCAGGGCGCGCAGCCCGGCGTCGTCCAGCACGGCCGAGATGCGGGTGAGCGCGTACAGGATGCCGCCGAGCCCGGTGAAGCCGCCCGAACCGACCGCGCCGAGATCCTCGTCCGGGAGCGCGGCGAGCCGGTCCAGCAGCCGCGGCAGCGGGCGCAGCGCGGCGCGTGCCGTCCCGGCGTATCGGTCAGCGCCGGTGAGCGCGGCCAGCTGGGCGAGGAAGAGGGCGACGCCCGGATACCCGTGCCCCAGGTCGGCGCCGCACGGCCCGAGCCTGCGGTACCGCTCGCCGAGCAGTTCGACGCCCAGCCAGTTCGCTCGGCCGCGGTCCCGGTGGGCCTGCTGGACCAGCAGGTCGCCGAGCTCCCGGGCGGCGGCGAGCAGCTGGTCGGGCGCCGGCGGCCCGGCCGGCCCGGCGGCTCGCGCACCCGGCCCGGCCGGCCGGGGTCCGGGCACCGCGGCGGGATGCGCCGGCGCCGCCGTCCGGCAGGCCAGCGCCGTCCGGATGATCCGCTCCTGCGCGGCGAGGTCGGCCTCGCCCATCGCCGCGAGGCGCACCGCCACCCGGGCCAGTCCGGGCCGGTCGAGGGCGCCGGGGATGTGGGCACCGGTGCCGCTCCACAGGTCGGTGCGGCCCGGGCGGGCGGTGAACACCGGCACGTCGCCGTCCCACAGCTCGGCGATCTCGTGGTCGAGCAATCCCGGCCAGCCCTGGTCGTCCACCGCGTCCGTGCCGAGCAGCCGCAGCAGTGCCTCCCGGTCGCCCGGCTCGCGTAACACGTCGGGGTGGGTGGCCTCGGCGAGGACCGTCACGTAGACCTGGGTGGCCCGGGTCACCACCCGGACCTCGTCGTCGGCGAAGCGGCGCAGCAGGCCGGCCAGCTCCTGCCGGTGCGTCAGGAGCGTGCGGTAGGTGGCGCGGAAGCCGGCCACCAGCGCCTCGGTGTGGGCGGCGGGCTCAGCCTCGGCGCCGGCCAGCCGGGGGCGGTTGGCCCCGGCGCGGACCGCGCCGGGCCGGCGGACCAGCCGCATGGCGTCGGTGCCCGCGGCCTCCCAGCCGGCCGTCTCGACCGGCGAGCGGCGGTCGGCGCCGCCGCCGAGGCCGGAGAGGTCGAGCGCGTCCCCGTCCCCGAGCACCAGCTGGGGCAGCAGGCCGATCCGCTGCACGGACGCGTCCAGCGCGCGGCCCGCCGGGTCGTCGGCAGCGGGGTCCTCGGGCAGCGGCGGGTGGAAGAGCGTCTCCAGGTCCACCAGCACCGGGTGGTCGGCGCAGGCGATCAGGTTCTCGTGGTGCAGGTCGGTGAGGTCGAGCACGTGGGCGAGCGCGAGCAGCGCGCCCTGGCGCAGGTAGAACCGGTCCAGTTCGGCCCGCGAGGCGCAGGGGCGGGCCTCGATCAGCTCCGACCAGCCGTGGTGCGGACGGGTCAGCAGGGCCGGTGTGCGCAGGCCGGGTGTCCCCGCGCGGGCGTTGCACCAGTCGACCAGTTCGCCGAAGTGGCGGTCGGCCGCGAGCGGGCGGGGCTTGTGCACCACCCGGCTGCCGTCGGCGAAGCGCAGCACGGCGACCCGGCGCCCGCGCCGGTGCGCGTCACCGGCGGTCCGGTCCACTGCGACCAGCGGGCCGGGGTCGCGGCCGGCCAGCAGCCGGGCGACCAGCTCGGCGCGGTCCTCGGCGTACCGGTTGAGCAACTCGGCCATGGCCGCGACGGCGTTCACGCAGCTGCGACCGACCAACCGGGCCAGCAGGGGATACTCGGTGAACAGCCGGACCAGTCCGGCTCGGGTCCCGGTGCCGGCGACGAAGTCGCGGAACCTGGCCCGCGGGGTCGCGCCCGCCAGGCGTCCCTCCACCCGGGCCACCTGGAGCTCCAGCACCAGCGCACGGGCCGCCAGGCCGCCCAGCGCGGCGGCCGTGGCCGCGGTGAACTCCCGGATGATCCCGTCCAGCCCGGTCGACCGGCCGACGCCCGGGTCGAGCCCGGCGAGCAGCCGCCGCCCGGCCAGCTCGGCGAACGGCGCGAGCACGACGGCGAAGCCGGCCGTGCCCGGCAGCGGCCCGGACGGCGGGACCGGGTCGCCGGGCGCGGCGGCGAGGGCGGCCTCGACGAACTCGGCCGCGTCGCGGTCCCACGGCTCCTGGGACTGCGCCGGCGCCGGCAGCCACCCGGAGGGGGCGGCCGGCCCGACGGCCGCGAGCGCATCGTTGGCGGTCACGACCCAGAGCCTGTCAGCCTGCGCGGTGGCGGCGCAAGAGCCGAAATACTGCCGGAATTACCCTACCGGCACGGGCACCGCCGGTGGCTGACGGGACGTCGCGGGGGCGGGCCGGCCGGGCCGCCCCCGCGCCTCTTCCGAGGCGGAGTCCTGGTGAGTCTCCGTGTGCCGGCGAACCCCGACCGTGTTCAGCGCCTGCCGGACAGGGAGCCGATCGACGAGACGCACTTGACGGAACCCGGACTGCTTGTTGTCGGCGTCGCGGCCGCCGATGACCCAACCGCCCGCGTCCGCCTGCCGGGCCCCGAACAGGCGGACCGCGTAGCCGGACGGAAGCGCGAGGGTGAGGTGACACAGGCGGGCGTCATCAGTGGTCCCGGGCGCCGCGGGATGCCGGAGCGGAACCCGCGTGGGCGAGCCCCCGGGTGTGATCCGCTCGAACGCGCCGTGCGGCCGATGCCCCGTCCCGGCCGGCCGGAAGGGCGGATCAGCGGAGTCCGGCGAAGAGATCGTTCTCGGGTATGGCCGCGCCGGTGGCGTCCTTGACCCGTACGAAGGTCTCCATGCCCATCAACTCGCCGAACCTCTGCTTGCCCATCTTGAGGAAGAAGATGTTCTCGCCCTGGCTGGCGTGCGCGGCCAACGCGTCGAACTTCTGACCGCTGAACCCGGTCGTGTCCACCCAGGTGGTGATCTCATCGTCGGGCAGGCCGATCTCGGCCAACGCGGCGGTTTCGGCGGGATCCGGCTCCGGCATGTCCTCATGGAACTCGCGCATGATCTCGCCGAACCGCTGCATCATCGAGCGGGGCATCGTCGTCCAGTACACCTTCGGTGCCAGCTCGGTCATCTCCAGCGCCGCCATCGTGATGCGGTGGGCCTGGATGTGGTCGGGATGGCCGTAGAAACCGTTCTCGTCATAGGTGACGACCACATCAGGGCGGTAATGCCGCATGAGTTCCGCGAGTCGGGCCGCGGCTTCCTGCACGGGGACCCGCCAGAAGGATCCCGGGGCGTCGTTGCTCGCCCAGCCCGCCATCCCGGAGTCGGCATAGTCCAGCGTCTCCAGATCGCTGACCTTCAGGACGTCACAGCTCGCTCGGAGTTCTTGACGGCGCATCGAGGCGACCGCCGCCGGATCGTGCCCGGGATCACCCGGCTTGACACCCCCCGGGCCGTCACCGCAACCGCCGTCGGTACACGTCACCAGGACCGTGCGGATGCCTTCCGCCGCGTACCGCGCGAGGACCCCTCCGGTTCCGGTGGCCTCGTCGTCGGGGTGGGCGTGTACTGCCATCAGCGTCAAAGGCCGGTCAGTCATGGAACAGTCCTCCAGCGGAAACACGTCTCGGTCCGCGTGTGCGACGGGCGCACCGCGGTCTTGGGGCCCGGATCCCGGTGGGCGGACGACCTTGCGGTCTCCGTGTTCACCGCCCGTGCGGCGCCGGCCCCTCGGTCGATGCAACCATGCCGGCCGGAGCCGCTGTTCCCGGCGCGGCCGATTGATCTTCCCAAGCGTCGGCGGTCGACGCGAACGAGGTGGGGACGCGACCTGTACACCGTTCCGCCGGTGCGGGTACGGCGACGGATCGAGGAACGCCGCTTCCTGCGCGAGCAGACCCGCTGAAGCACCCGCTGGCGGTCCGGTCGCCGCTGCGCGCCACCGGCTTCCCCTGCGCCCGGAGGCGCCCACCGGGGCGAGAACTCCGTCCGCCGGCACACCCTGCCCGCCTCCAGCGCGTCGTGCCGGACGTGGAACCGGAGGCCGTCAACGGAAGTCTGCCGGCTCTGGACGCGGGGGATCCAGGCGGGTCTGCCGCGGCGGTGACGACGTGGTGGCAGCGGTCGGCGGCGGCCGCCGACCGTGCCATCGCGCCCCGCCCGCTGGGTCGTCTCGAACACCCTGGACGGCCCCTGACACCTGCGCGCAGGTGCGCTCCCCCGGTGCCTCGTGGATGCCGAACTCCAGGCCCTTGCCGTGGATGTAGTGCCGAGCGCTTTCATCCCGCTCGGGAACCGGGCCGGATCGGCTCGCAGGTTGCCCGCAGCGTCCCGCTGCGGATCGAACCGGCAGTCGTCGACCACCACGTAGCGGTAACCGGCGTCCCGCATGCCCGACGGCACCATCGCATCGACGGCCTCGCGGACCTGGCCCTCGGTCACCCCGCACCCGAGCTGTTCCAGCACCCCTCTCACAAAACCGCGAAAGGTTCGTTCGTGATTCCGAACATTGCTCAGCGGTCAAGCCTATGGATGATCAGGGAGAGCCGCGAGCATGTCAATGTTGCCTACTCCTTCGGGTTCGCGTCGCAGGACCGAGCCGCGATGTCCCGCTCACAGTCTTCGAAAGATTCGATGTTTTAGACGAATCCTGCGAGAAGGATTGACGGCGCTCTCAGACTCCTTACCATCCAGAGTGCTCGGTCAGTCGATCGTCGTTCGACAGTGCGAACAAAGAGTGTCGTGTCACCCGGGACATTCGCGGAGGAGCGCACGTGAACATGTCATGCTCTGCTCAATTCTGGGATCGCCGTCGGGTGCTGGCCTCCGCCGCCGGCCTGGTCACCGGCTCGCTCCTCCCGCTCGCCGGAGCATCCAGGACCGCGGCCGCCGGAACGGCCGCCGTAGCCGCAGCGCAGTACACGAACCCGGTGATCTGGCAGGACTTCGCCGACATCGACGTCATCCGCGTCGGCGGCACCTACTACGCCTCGGCCTCGACCATGCACTACTCGCCCGGCGCCCCCGTCCTGCGCTCCTACGACCTGGTCCACTGGGAGATCGCCGGCCACTCGGTACCCGTCCTCGACTTCGGCGCCAAGTACGACCTGAACGGTGCCCGCGGCTACGTCCGGGGCGTCTGGGCATCGTCGCTGGCCTACCGTCCGCGCAACAGGACCTTCTACTGGCTCGGCCAGATCGACTTCGCCCGGACCTACATCTACACCGCCACCGCCGTCGAGGGCCCGTGGAGCAGACTCACGGCAATCAGCACGCCGTACTACGACGCGGGACTGCTCGTCGACGGCGACGACACCCTCTACGTGGCGTACGGGAACACCACCATCAGCGTGGCCCAGCTCTCGCCCGACGGACGCGGCCAGGTCCGTACGCAGCAGGTGTTCACCGCCCCGTCGAGTGTCGGCACCCTTGAGGGGTCGCGCTTCTACAAGATCGACGGGCAGTACTACATCTTCCTGACCCGCCCGGCGAACGGGCAGTACATCCTGAAGTCGTCGAGCGGCCCGTTCGGCCCGTACACGATGCGGCAGGTGCTTCTCGACCTGCGCGGGCCGATCGCCGGCGGGGGCGTCCCGCACCAGGGCGGGCTGGTGCAGACGCAGAGCGGTGCCTGGTACTACATGGCCTTCGTGGACGCGTACCCCGGCGGCCGGGTGCCTGTCCTGGCGCCGGTGACCTGGACCCCGGACGGCTGGCCCGTCGTACAGCTCGTGAACGGCGCCTGGGGCACGTCCTACCCCAGCCCGGCCGTACCCGCTCCGGCCGGCCAGGTCGCCCCGATGACCGGGGTCGACACCTTCGACGGGACGAGCCTGAAGCCGGACTGGGAGTGGAACCACAACCCGGACGACACGAGGTGGTCGGTCGGCGACGGACTGACCCTGCGGACCGCGACGGTCACCGACGACCTGTACTGGGCCCGCAACACCCTCACCCACCGCATCCAGGGTCCCACCTCCACCGCCACGGTCCTGCTGGACCACTCGGCGATGCGGGACGGCGACCGGGCCGGACTGGCGCTGCTGCGTGACTCCTCCGCATGGATCGGCCTCAAGCGCGACGGCGGCGTGACACGAGTGGTGAGGGTGGGCGGGCTGACCATGGACGGCAACTGGAACACCACCGGCACGGGCACCGAACTCGCGAGCGCGCCCGTGTCCGGTGGCCGGGTCTGGCTGCGCGCGAGCGCGGACATCCGTCCCGGCGCGGCACGCCCCGGAACCTTCTCCTACAGCACCGACGGCATCAACTACGTCCGCCTCGGGCCCGACTTCTCCATGGGCAACGACTGGCGGTTCTTCATGGGCTACCGATTCGCCCTGTTCAACCATGCCACACAGGCACTCGGCGGCGCGGTCCGCGTCACGCGGTTCGAGCTGGCCACGCCCTGAGCGGACGGAGGATCGCACCACCCGCCCCCCACCCACCGTACGAGGAGAACCATGAATCCGCTGAAACGGCTCGGCCGTCGCCGAGCCTCGGTGTTGTCCCTGCTGGCCCTGGCCGCCCTGGTGACGCCAGGGACCGCGGCCGGCGCGCCCGCAACCGTCAAGGCCTCCACGCTGGGCGCCCAGGCGGCCCGATCGGGCAGGTACTTCGGCACCGCCGTGGCCGGCGGCAAGCTCGGCGACGGTACGTACGCCTCGATCCTGGATCGCGAGTTCAGCGCCATCACTCCCGAGAACGAGATGAAGTGGGACACGACCGAGCCGTCCCGCGGCTCGTTCAACTTCGCTCCCGCGGACCGGATCGTGGCTCATGCGACGGCCCACGGCCAGCGCATGCGCGGCCACACCCTGGTCTGGCATTCCCAACTGCCGGGCTGGGTCAGCTCCATCGGCGACGCGAACACGCTGCGCAACGTGATGCACAACCACATCACCACCGAGATGAACCACTTCAAGGGCAAGATCTACGCCTGGGACGTGGTCAACGAGGCGTTCGCCGACGGCGGCAGCGGCCGGCACCGGTCCTCGGTGTTCCAGAACCTGCTCGGTGACGGCTTCATCGAGGACGCCTTCCGCACGGCTCGCTCCGCCGACCCCGCGGCCAAGCTCTGCTACAACGACTACAACATCGAGAACTGGTCGGACGCCAAGACCCAGGGCGTCTACCGCATGGTGCGCGACTTCAAGACGCGTGGCGTACCCATCGACTGTGTCGGCTTCCAGGCCCACTTCGGCGCCGGCGGTCCGCCCGCCGGTTTCCAGACGACGCTGTCGAACTTCGCCGCCCTCGGCGTGGATGTCCAGATCACCGAACTGGACATCGCACAGGCGTCGTCGACGGCGTACGCGAACACGGTCCGGGCGTGTATGAACGTCTCGCGCTGCACCGGCATCACCACCTGGGGCATCCGGGACAGCGACTCCTGGCGCAGCGGCGACAACCCGCTGCTCTTCGACCGCAACGGCAACAAGAAACCGGCCTACCAGGCGGCACTGTCGGCGCTGGGCGGCACGGCCGCGACACGACGGACCAGCGCCCCTTCACCCCGGTCCACCGCGGCCCTCCCCGCCGGCTTCTCCTGGAACTCAAGCGGCGCGCTGATCGCCCCGAAGCCGGACGCCACCCACAACATCGCCGGGATCAAGGATCCGACGGTCGTCTACTACAACGGCAAGTACCACGTGTTCGCGAGCACCGCCAGCTCGTCCGGGTACAACCTGGTGTACCTGAACTTCAGTGACTGGTCGCAGGCAGGCTCCGCCACGCACCACTACCTCGACCGCACCGCCATCGGCACCGGCTACCGGGCCGCACCCCAGGTGTTCTACTACGCGCCGCAGAAGCTCTGGTACCTCGTCTACCAGACCGGGAACGCCTCGTACTCCACCAACCCCGACATCAGCAACCCCAACGGGTGGAGCGCGCCGCGCAACTTCTACGCGTCGATGCCCGACATCATCCGCCAGAACATCGGCACCGGTTACTGGGTCGACATGTGGGTGATCTGCGACAGCGCCAACTGCTACCTGTTCTCCTCCGACGACAACGGACACCTCTACCGCTCGCAGACGACCGTCGGCCAGTTCCCCAACGGGTTCACCAACACCGTCATCGCGGCCCGCGACTCCAACAAATACGCCCTGTTCGAGGCGAGCAACGTCTACAAGGTGCAGGGCGCCAACCAGTACCTCCTGCTCGTCGAGGCCATCGGCTCGGACGGCCGGCGCTACTTCCGCTCCTGGACGACGAGCAGCCTCGCCGGCTCCTGGACGCCGCTGGCCGCGTCCGAGAGCAACCCCTTCGCGAAGTCGAACAACGTGTCCTTCCCCACCGGCGCGTGGACCCGGGACATCAGTCACGGCGAGATGATCCGTGCCGGTTACGACCAGACACTGACCATCCCCGCCTGCCGGCTCCAGTACCTGTACCAGGGCAAGGACCCCAACGCGAGCGGCAACTACGACAACCTCCCGTGGCGGCTCGGCCTCCTCACCCAGACCAACTCCACCTGCTGAACCGGCCCGCAGGCACCGGACACCCGGTGCCTGCGAGGCGAGAGCCGCGAGACTGCTGGTCGGCTCGACCAGGGCCGGTAGATCGACGAGGCGCTCGGCGCCCGGCTGGGATTCCCCAGCCGGGCGTCTCGCGTGGCCGCCGAGCGCCTCACCACCGCGGCCGGCGGGATCGGCATCGCCCCCACCGAATGGCACCTTCTGGAAATCCGGGGCCTGCTCCACCGGGTCGGAGGCGTCGTGGAGCTCAACGGCTCCCGAGCCCGGCTCCAGCGACTCCCGGCTCCGCCCGGTGGTCGCGTCGGCGCCCCGGGCGAAGCTGCCGCGGAGATACGCCGTACACGCGTTGCCCAGCCCCGATCGTGGAACCCGGGCCGCATGAGCAAGACCGCACTGATCATCATCGACATGATCAATATGTACGAGCACAAGGATGCCGACCTGCTGATTCCCTCGGTGGAATCGGTCGTGCCGGTCATGGCCGGCCTCCTGCGGCGGGCCCGCGACCAAGGGGTGCCGGTCATCTACGTCAACGACAACTTCGGCGAGTGGCGCTCGCACCACGGGGAGCAGGTCGAGCAGGCGCTCGCCGGGCCGCGTGCCGACCTGGTCGAGCCGGTGAAGCCCGACGGCGACTCCCTCTTCGTCCTCAAGGCCCGGCACTCGATCTTCTTCGAGACGCCGCTGAACTATCTGCTCACGGAGCAGGGGATCGATCGGCTGGTGCTGACCGGTCAGGTGACCGAGCAGTGCGTGCTGTACTCGGCCCTCGACGCGCACATCCGTCACTTCGACGTGGTCGTACCGAAGGACGCGGTAGCGCACATCCATGAGGACCTCGCGGAGGCGGCGCTGCGCATGATGGAGCGCAACATGGGTGCGCTCATCCGCGAGAGCCGCCAGCTGTGGGGGTGAGCGCTCCCCACGTCTGTCCGCAAGTACCGGCCGGGCCGTCTCCCCCGGCCCCCCGTCCCGAGGCCGATCGGCGAGCCTCGGAATCCGGTACGGCGATCTCCAGCCGCGCGCCGCGCGGTCTCAAGCTCGTCCCCCAGTCGCCTTGAGGATCCGGCGGCCTCGCGTACGCACGCCACCCTGCGCTTCCTGCTGACGCCCGGCCTGGCTGCGCACCTCCGCGACAGGCGTCAGCGGGCCCCACCCGCCGCCCCGGGAGCGGCCCGAAGACACAGCGCGAGCCGGCCGTCCGGCCTTGCCCCGCCGATCCTCCGCACGGACACCTCTGCCCGGTCACCGTACCGGCGCCTCGTCGAGCGGATGGACGGTGGGAGAGTGGTCGTATGTGCGGTCGATACGTCTCCACCCGGCGCCCGCAGGACTTGGCGCAGCTGTTCCACGTCGCCGAGTGGCCCCCCGCAGAGGCGCTCGCACCGAACTGGAACGTCGCCCCGACCGACGACGTCTGGGCCGTGCTGGAGCGCACCCCTCGCCACGATCGCGGTGCCGCGGCAGCCCCGAGGGAGCTGCGGCCGTTGCGCTGGGGCCTGGTGCCGTCCTGGGCGAAGGAGCCGAAGATCGGCGCGCGAATGATCAACGCGCGGGTGGAGACCGTGCACGAGAAGCCCGCCTTCCGCCGCGCGTTCGTCAGACGCCGCTGCCTGCTCCCGGCGGACGGCTTCTACGAGTGGCAGCCCGGCAAGGACCCGGCCACCGGCAAGGCCCGCAAGCAGCCGTACTTCATCCGCCCCGAGGACGAGAAGGTGATGGCGCTCGCCGGCCTGTACGAGTACTGGCGCGACCCGGCCGTCATCCAGGACGACGACCCGGCCGCCTGGCTGATGACCTGCACCATCATCACCACCGAGGCCACCGACGCAGCCGGCCGCGTGCATCCGCGTATGCCCCTCGCGCTCACCGAGGATCACTACCGGGCCTGGCTCGACCCCACGCACCAAGACCCCGGTGAACTGCGCGCTCTCCTCGGCCAGCCCGCCGGCGGGCATCTGGACGCGCGCCCTGTCTCCACGGCCGTGAACGACGTCCGCAACAACGGCCCTCACCTCCTTGACGCGATCGGCTCGTAGGTGTGTCGGGCCGTACCGTGCCGACGCGAGCTGTGTCCCGGCCGGCCGATACCTGGACCCGTGTGCGTCACTCTCACCCTCGCGCTGCCCTCAGAGCCGCTCCCCCTCTCTGCCTCTCTGCCTCTCTGACTCTCTGCGCGGCATGGTCGCACACCGCACTGTCGCGGTGATCGGCGCGGCTCAGGCGTGGGGCTTCAGCACTTCCAGGGCGCCGGTCCGGGTGTCGTAGCTGCGCAGGGTGGTGAGCCGGACCGACAGTGGTGGCGCCGGCAGCAGCTCAGGGACCCGCCGGTCGGCGAAGGCACCGGCCCGCCGGGACCGGCCGAGAGTGACGTGCGGGCTCCAGCGTCCAGGTTCGTGGAAGGGGCTGAGGGTCTCGGGCGGGCTGTCCGAGGCGACCGCCTCCCACACCCGGCGGTGCAGACCGGCCAGCGCCGGGTCGAGGTCCAGCGCCCAGGCGAGCACCGAGGTGGGTCGCTCGAAACGGACCACGCCGGTGAACCGCACCGGCAGCGGCAGGGCGGCGGCCACCTCGGCGAGCTCCCAGCGGATCGGGGCGGTCAGCTCCGGGCAGGCGGCCAGGGTGAGGTGCGGGCTGTTGGTCGGTGAACGGTGACGCGCCTGACTCGGCAGCCCCGCGTCCGCGAGCCGCCGCCAGGCCTCCCGGACCGCCAGCTCTGCCGCCTCGTCCAACAGGAGCTCGACCGTGCGCACCGCCGTAGCCTACCGGCGATCGGCTGCGGTCCCCTCGTCGGCCGGGCCGTCGGGCGGAGGCTCGGCGGAGCCCCTCGGCCGGTTCCCTCGATGGCGGTCCGGCCGCATGTCCGCGTCCTCGCCCCACCTGGGCTGGTGACCCGACGCCACATGTCCGCACCGTCGCGTCCGCTCGGGTCCATCGTCAGGAGATCTTCATGAAGACCCGAGAGGGGCGGCCGGTGGGACGTCCGTCCTCGCCGGACTCCATGACCGCCCTGCCGGCATCGACCCCGCACACGTTCACGTCCCCGCCGCAGCACCAGGAGCGCGGCCTCGACAACGTCCACTGTCACGTCGCCGACGGCACCGCCGGCTTCGTACCTCGTCGTCGTCCGCCCCGATGCGAGCGCTACCGGGCTGGCGCAGGGCGCTGTTCAGGCGGTCCGCTTGCGCTCCGTGGCCTGGATCGGGAGTGGTCGGCCCGGGCTCACGTGCTCGGTGCGGGCCGTCTCCAGCAGCAGGCGCCAAGAGGTCACCGTCGGGCGGCGGCGCAGCAGACCACGGCGTTCCCGCTCGGTCATGCCTCCCCAAACACCGTGTTCGATACGGTTGTCGAGAGCGTGGGCGAGGCATTCGGTCCGGACCAGGCAGCCGTCGCACAGGGCCTTCGCCCGATTTTGGGCCGCGCCCTCGACGAACAACTCCTCAGGGTCCGCAGTGCGGCACTTCGCCCATGTCTCCCACTCCCGATCGCCCGTTGCCATTGCCGGCTGTCCTCCCGTACGGGTTTCCCCCGCCTGCGGGGGCTTGGTGCAGACCGTATGCCCATGACACGGCAATGATGATCCCCTCCGCAGTTCCAACCCTTACGGGGGACGCCGCCGTTGACAGCGACGGCCACTGGTGCTGTGACCGCGGTCGCGGCCCGAACCGGCCCTGGACTTGTCCGGCCCCCTCGGCGGTGCCGAGGAGAAGACGCTCCACGCCACCCTGGGCGGGCACACCGGTACACCGTGGTTCGAGATGCATGACTGTAGGTTCCGCTGGTGCGCCCTATCGGTCGATCGGGTGCCGCCCTCAAAGCCGGAATGACGTTTTCGGTCAATTCCAATCAGCGTCGTGGATCGTGTTCGGATGTCGGACACCGGACAGCTACATTGATCGTCGTGCCGGCCGAAGACGCCTCTCCTTCAATTCGAAGATCCACCTGCTACCTTCGGTAGGAGAATCGGCCGGTCTGCGGGGGCACGCAACGACCAGGGGGGCGTCATGGCTGACATTCGCGAGTTCTTCAACGGGTTAGCCGGCTCGCCGAAGCGCAATGAGAACCGCCGAAAAGTCCTGCTTGCCATCGCGATCAAGGCCGACACCCAGGTCGGTATCGCCCGCCGCACCCTGCTTTCTCAGGCGACGGTGTCCACCGCGGTCCGGGAACTCGAGAAGGAACGCATGGTGACCGGTGCCCGGGCGGACAGCGGGCGCGCCGGCAAGGTGTGCCTGGCAGCCACGGAGCTGGTCGGTGTGGGCGTGCATCTCGGGTTCAACCATGTCACGGTGGTCGCGCGCCGGCTCGACAGGGATTTCGACACGGTGTCCGTCCGCGTCGACTCGGAAGGGGTGGCCCGGGGCTGGAACCGTGCCAGGCCCGCCGTGCAGGACATGATCCGAGACGCGGTCAGGGAGGCCGGCTGCACCCTGCGTGATGTCTTCTCGCTCGGCATTGCCGTACCCCGGATGATCGATCCGCGTACGAACGAGTTCACGCCGCCCATCCTCCATCCCTGGCACCCCGGCGACAGTCCTGTACGGGACCTGGGGGGTTGGTTGGGCGTCCCCGCCTCCATCGACAACGACGCCAACCTCGGAGCGCTGGCCGAGCAGACGTACAGCCGGCGGGAACACGCTGAGACCGTGGTCTATGTGAAGGTGTCCACCGGCGTCGGAGCCGGGATCATCGTCCACAACAGCCTGCTGCGCGGGCGCGGTGGGATGGCCGGGGAGATCGGTCACCTCACCCTGGAACCGGACGGTGCGATGTGCCAGTGCGGCGGGCGCGGTTGCCTGGAGACCGCGATCGGCGCCGAAGCCCTGGTGCAGCGGGTGCGGCAGTCCCGGCCCAGGGCAGGCGCCGCGGACTTCGAGCACCTGGAGGACGTCATCCGAGCCGCCAAGGAGCACGACCCGGTATGCATGCGGGTGATCAAGGATGCGGGGCGGACGCTCGGTACCGTCCTCGCCCAGCTGTGCAATCTCTTCAACCCGGATGTCGTGGTCGTGGGCGGCCAGCTGACCGAGTGCGAGCTGCTGCTGGAAGGCTGCAGGGAGTCGCTGCACCGCTTCGCACTCCCCGGCGCAGTGGCCGAGAGCTCCGGCTTCGTCCTGGAACTGAGCGAACTGAGGACGAGGGCCGAGGCGCAGGGGGCCCTCGTCCTCGGACTGCGCGGCCTGGAGAGCCCGAGGACCCCGCGCGACCCGGGCCCGTAAGGCCGCGCCGACGCAGGCTCCGGGATGCCGTAGGAGCGCCGACCGCACGGCTTGCGGCGGGTGAGGCGCGGCATTCGAAGCCGGCCGAAGGTCTTTCCAGGGCTCCTTTCTTCAAAATCAACGGTCAGTGGTCGATCCGCCGTTATGGCTGCTCCGAATGGATGGGCCGGATTCATCGAACTGCACGGCCGGCGCGCCGCGGGCTTGGAAAGGGATCACACCGACGCTGTTCACCGTCATGTGCGGTGAGGGGAAAAGGCCTGCTCAGCCGGTGCAGCGACGCTTTCCGGATCCCGGCTGCACCGCCGGCGCACATGGCTACACTGCGGGATGCACTGAGATGGCCAGAAAGCCCGCTTCCCATGTCCAGTTATCCTGACCAGGCAGCCGTGCCCTTGACCCGAGGCGGCCCGATGAGCTACGGCACATTTTCCGAGTATCTGTGCGACCATGCGGCCGATGAAGGGGAGGGAAGTCTTTTGGACGGGACGCCCCTGAGCGAGGACATCCCCTAT
Source organism: Streptomyces sp. Y20 (assembly GCF_043195475.1). Taxonomy (NCBI): domain Bacteria; kingdom Bacillati; phylum Actinomycetota; class Actinomycetes; order Kitasatosporales; family Streptomycetaceae; genus Streptomyces; species Streptomyces sp. Y20. The sequence goes on along the minus strand of NZ_JBIDDP010000006.1, from coordinate 360,335 downwards.
GCGTCCCCGGTGCTCACCGATCTCGGACACGTCCGCGACGTGACGTTGGGCAGTTCCCCCAACGGCAATGCCGACGCCAACTCCCAGTACTACTGGTAGGAGTCGTCGTGGTCGTCAAGCCCGTCCACCATGGCTCGGCCGGCCCGGCACCGGACAGCGGCGAGCTCACGATCCGCCTTCCGGCCGGCCCGGCCATTGCCGGCATCCTGCCGCCGGGCCCCCGGCTACCGGTCCCGGCGGCACGGGTGTGGCCCGCCGATCCCCGGCTGTGGTCGTGGGGGCCCTGGCATGCCGGAGAGGTGCGCACCGCGGCGCATGCGCGGGTCCGGGTCGTCGCGGTCGGCCAGTGCCTCGCCGACTCCACGCGGATGCGGGACGACCTGAAGCGCTCGGCAGGCGACGGCGACCGGGAGAGGCTGACCCGATGGCCAGGAGCCTACCTGCTGCTGGTGCTGGAGCAGGGCGGGCGCGTCACCGCCTACGCCGACCCGGCCGGTCAGTTTCCGCTCTACTACGCACGGCACAACGGCCGTACGGTGATCTCCACACGCGCCGCCGCCGTGGCCGTCATGACCGGCCGGGAAGGAACCCCGGACACCCTGGCGCTCGCCGCGCACATCGTCTGTCCCGCGGTACCCGAACTCGCCGGGACGCGAACGGGCTTCGCGGGAGTGCACCGGCTGGGTCCCGGCGAAGCACTGCGCGCCGATCCCGCCACCGGCACCCTCACCCGGTCGGCCTACGCGCCACTCGCACCCGACGGTGACGCCTGCATGGAGGACATAGCGCCCCGTCTGCGTACCTCCCTGAAGCAGGCCGTCGCCCTGCGTGCGCGCGACGCCACCCGAACCACCTGCGACTTCAGCGGGGGCATGGACTCCACCTCGCTGGCCTTCCTCGCCGCGGACGTGGTGGACCCGCTGGACGCCTTCGTCTATCACCACCGCGCGGCCCCGGCGGGCGACCTGCACCACGCTCAGCGTCATGCCCGCGAGGCAACCGCCATCCGTCTGCGCCTCACCCAGGGCGGTATCGCATCACTGCCGTACGCCACGGTGAGCGCGCGCGGGCCGGCCGACCAGCCCGATCCCTCCACCGCGATCGTCGCCCGGCTCCGGTTGCGCCTCACGCACATCGCGAGCCGCGGCGGAGGGGTCCACCTGACGGGTGAGGGCGGCGACGCCCTGCTGACAGCGCCGCCCGCGTACCTCGGCGAGATGGCGGCGTGCCGGACAGTGCGCCGGCTCACCCATGACGCCCTCGCCCTCGGCAGACTGCGCCGCGTGTCTCCCGCCAGGATCGCCCACCAGGCCCTGCGCTTGGCCCATACCCCACTCGACCGGGCGCTGCACGACCTGGCCACCCGTCTGGAACGACCCCTCCCGCACCCTCCGCGGTGGCTGGACGCCATCGCCTGGTGGTCGCCCCCCGGGCCGGAGGCCTCGTGGCTGACCCCAAGGGCCCGACGCGAGCTCGCCGAACTGGCTGCCGAGCGCGCCGGGCAGGTGCGCCGCGGCGAGGCGGGGCCGGGTCCGGGCACGCGCGCAGCCCTGTGCGAGTTGAGGAGCTCAGCGAGCCTGCACAGCCAACTCGTGGATGTGGCGAGGCCGTTCGGCGTGTGGCCGCAGGCACCGTTCCTGGACGGCGACGTCGTCCGGGCGTGCATGAGCCTGGCGACGCCCTGGAAGGCGGACCCCTTCGCCGTCAAGCCGCTGCTGCGGGCCGCACTCGCCGGTGCGGTGCCAGACGCCGTTCTGGGCCGACGCACCAAGGGCGCCTACGCGGCCGAGGACTACCTGGGCGTCCGCCGGGCCGCGGCGGACCTCCGTGTACGCCTCGCCCGTTCGCCGCTCGCCGACCTGGGCATCGTGGAGCCGGCGCGGGTGATCGCCGCTCTCGACGGGGCTGTGGACGGCCTTGCCGCTCCCTTTCCCGCGCTCAACCGCCTCCTCGGAGTGGATGTGTGGCTGGGCGGACATTGCGCCGGGGAGGCACGATGACCGGGCTGCGAGTGCCCGATTACGTCCGCGAGAGCCCGGGTGCCCACGGCGGCGCCGTGCTGCTGGACGCCCGTTCGGGTCACTGTTTCGCCATGAATCCCGTGGCGGGACTGCTGTGGCAGGAGTGGCGCCGCAGCCGGGACTTCGAGACCGGCGTACGCGTGACGGCGCGTCGGTTCCCCGGGCCTTGCCAGGACCTGATCCGGGGAGACGCGCGGCAGCTCGCCGATGCTCTCCTCGCCCGCGGCCTCCTGATCACCTGTGCCCCGGGCGGACCGCCGGCGCCGGCCCCCGGTGACAGGTCCGCGACCTGCTCCGGGCAGGGGCCGGCCCACGGCGACGGCGCGGTCACGAGCGTGCGCGGCCCGGTGGACGGCGCGCCTGCTCCGGTCGGTGGGAGGCGTGCCGCCGGCGGAGCGGAGGTGGCCATGGCGGCCGATCCCGCGGCGGATCCGTCCGGAGAGGGCCGTTCGCCCGTCCGGCGCCCCCTGCCCCTGGGGCTGCTCGGTCTCCTGATCGCTCTCGTACTCATCCGGCTGCCCTTTCGCACCCTCCTGCGGATCGTGCGGTGGACGTTGCGCCGTTGGTGCCGGCGGGAGGCTACGGCGGCACAGGCGACGGCGGCCCTGGCCGCGGTACGGCAGGCCGCCGCCCGTTACCCCGGACGTGCCGCCTGTCTCGAGACCTCCCTGGCCTCGCTGGTGCTGCTGGCCCTCAGCAGACACCGGGTGACGTGGTGCATCGGCACGGCCGCCGACCCGTGCCGGTTCCACGCCTGGATCCAGGCCCAGGGAATTCCGATCACGGCTTCCGACGAGCACGGAATCGAGGCTTTCCGCCGTCTTCTCACCACCTGACTTCTTCAAATCTCGACTCCCGCGATAACAACGACGGGGATTACCGGGCAGTTTCAACGGCGATTGCCGAGCCGACGCGGGCAAAGCCTTCGCCCGCCGTCGCCCTGCGCCGGCCTGACATGGCGAAAGGGCGGCCGCCCGCTTCGGCAGCCGCCCCTCCACGAGGGATCTCCACATCCCTCAGATGCGTCCGATCAGCGCGTCAACCGGTGTCGTACCCCCGTGTGCCTGCGCCAGCACGCTCCAGAGCACGAGGACGACGACGATGATGACCATCCGCACCTGCTCGCGTTGCAGTGAGACCGAGCAGCGGGTGGTCATCGTCATCTTGACACCCATGATTCCGTCACCTCTTTTCCGGCGTCGTTCACCGTTGCTCCATCAGTGTTCTCCGCGACCTGTATGAAATCAATCGCGCTTCCCGGGGCTCATGACGGGTACACAGACCCCTTACGGCACCGGGTTGTCGAGACCGGGCATTCAATTCGCAGGAATGGGCACGGCGGCGTCGCCCGCAGAGTTGAGGATCGAACCGAGCAGACGGCTTTCAGGCGTCCCCCGCTCCGGACGGCTCCGCACAGGACCGGTGGGGCCCGGAGCGATCACCCCTGCGGCCGAGCGCCGGCGCCACCGGCGCGGCCCGGGCGTGCCGCGGGCGCCAAATCGAAGGCGGGGCGCTGCCGGACACCCCTTCCGGGGCTCGAATAGACCAGCATGGGGCGCCGTTGGGAGGCGTACGGCGACTTCGCGTGTCACTTTTTCCCTGCATGTGATGCCCATCACATCCACTGGAGCATGCTCGCGCGTGCCGTATCACGGGTCACCGGCCACCCACCGGGAACTTCCGAGTGCCGGTGGCCGGGCGCCGACTCGGCGACCCGGAGCGCGTCACGCCCGTCTCGCAGGTGTCAGCCGCCGGCTTTCACCGACGGGTTGTCATCGGTCAGCACCGGAGCGCTGCGCACGAGGCGCAGTCCCGTCGTCAGCAGGAGACCCCCGACGATGTTGCCGAGGACCGCCCAGGCCAGCCACCGAAGCCAGTCGGTGTAACCGTAGGGCGTCCTGCCGGTGTGCAGGCCGGCGAACGCGATCAGGGAGTCCAGGACCGAGTGCCACAACCCGAGCCCGGCCAGGACGAACGCGGTGGTGATCGATGCGGTGATCTTCCCGGCCATGGACTCGGTGCCGTGATGCATACGGGTCATGAGCGTGATGACGCCGCCGCCCAGCACAGCGAGGCAGAAAGTGCCCAGTGTGTAGCCGCCGTCGACGAAATGCGCGCCCGAAGCAGCCGCGGTGCGGTGCAGGTCCGGGTAGGCCTGCATGACCAGCCAGGTGAACACCCATCCGCCGATCAGGTTCATCACCAGGACCGTCACCCACATGCGCACCAGGTCGAGCCAGGAGGCCGCACCGGCGATGACGGTGGCGACGGGTACGAGAAAGCCTTCCGTGAACAGCTCGCTGTGACCGAGCAGCAAAGCGATGAGCCCCACGGAGAAGGCCAGCCCGGCCAGGAGTGCACTGCCGGTCGCCTGCCGCACGAACAGCAGCGTCATGACCCCGACACCGACGTCGATACCGCCCAGCAGCGAGGTGGCCACCAAGGACGTCCAGGTGCGGTGCAACCGCGGCCGGCCCTCTTCCACGATCCGTTCCGCCGCTTCGGCGACCCGGCGCTCTCCAGGCCCCTGCATGATCGGGTCATCCGGCTGCATGACGGTTCCTCCGGTCTCACGTCTGCAGGGGACATGTCGCCGGTGCCGTGAGACCGGAGTGTCCCCGCAGTGATCTTCGGTGAGACCGCCCCCGGATCCCGTCACCCACGCCGTCCCACCGGGCCGCAGTCCACGGACCCGATCGCTGCGCCCAAACCGTGGGGTCGAGGCGCGGTGCCGAGAGCGAACGGTGGGGCGGCGCTGCCGCCGAGCGGTGCGGCTGGGAAACCGACCATCGAGCGCCGGGCCGCTGCGGCGTCACTCACCGCGTTGGCCGAAACGGCGGAGACGTCGGACTCGTGGTGCGTACGCTGTGGAGGTGATCGGACCAGAGCGTTTGACTGTCTTCCTGACCGTTGTGACCGTGCTGATCGCTGTGCCGGGACCGAGTGTCCTTTTCGTGGTGAGCCGAGGGGTGGCACTGGGCCGGAAGGCCGCTGTGTCGACGGCGGTGGGAAATGAAGCGGGACTGCTCGTTCAGGTGGTGCTGGTGGCGTTCGGGCTGGGGGAAGTGCTTGCCCGTTCCCTCCTGATCTTCTCGATCCTGAAGTTCGCCGGTGCGCTCTACCTCGTCTATCTCGGCGTCCAGGCCTGGCGGCGACGCAAGCTGCTGATGGTGGAGGATCAGACCGTGTCGGCGTCGGCCCGTCCGGGACGGATCTTCCGGGAGGGCTTCATCGTCGGGGTGAGCAATCCCAAGGGACTGCTGATCTTCGGCGCGGTACTGCCGCAGTTCGTCGACGCGTCGGCGGGAAACGCACAGGTGCAGTTGTTGCTACTCGGCCTGATCTGTGTCCTGATCGCGTTGATCTCGGACGCGGCATGGGGCCTCCTCGCTGGAACGGCCCGCAACTGGCTTGCCGGTTCACCACGTCGGCTGTCCTGGATCGGTGGGGCGTCGGGCATCGCGATGGTCGGCCTGGGGGTCCGGCTCGCGTTCAGCGGCCGGGAATGAATCGGGAACGGATCGGGAACGAGCCCGCCCCGCCCCTGCCGGTCAGGGCTCAGGATGCCGCCGGTCACCACGATGTGATCACATCCATGCGACCGAGGCCGTAGTCGGAGCGAGGCGCTGGTCACCGCCGGCGGGATGCGCGCCGGCGCCGTCGTCCGGTCAGCTGGCCCGTTCGGCCCGGGTGAGGCCCAACTCGTACGCGACCGCGACCGCGCTGGCCCGGTTCCGGAGGCCGAGTTTCATGAGCACGTTCTGTACGTGGGTCTTGACCGTACTCTCACTCACCACCAGTTCTCCGGCGATCTCCGCGTTCTTCAGGCCGCGCGCCAGGAGTTTGAGGACCTGCCGCTCGCGGAGTGTGAGCAGGTCGAGCGCCGTGTGGTGGACGGAGTGTCTGCGGGACGGTGCGCGGTCGGGCTCGCCCTGCTCGGGTACGCCGATGCGGTAACCCCCGGAGACGAGTCTGATGGCGGACACCAGGAACGCCGGCTCCTCCCACGCCAGCACCAGCCCCCCGGCACCGAGTTTCTCCGCTTCCGCGTGGATGGGGTTGTTCGCGTCATTGCTCAGCAGGAGCATGCGCGAGACGCCGGCCCCGGCATAGTGGGCGGCCCGGTGCATCAGGTGCACGACGTCGATGGACCGGCAGGCGGTGTTGATCACGAGCACGTCCAACGACGAGTCGAGCGTGGCTTCGAGCGCCGCCGCACTGTCCCGGGCGCTGCCGATGAGAGTGAGGTCGGGGTACGCCCGCAGAACATCGACGAGCCCGGCGTGCACCAGGCTGGAGTCGTCGATCAGGAAGATGCGCAACGGTGCCCGCTTCTCGCCGCCGTCCAGGCCGTCCGATGTTGGATCCCGGTCGGTTCGAGCGTCACGCACGAGGCCCTCCTGTGCCGCGAGCCGCAGCATTGGACCGAATCGAACAAGGCGTCATCCTCTCCCACACCCCCAGTCCGGAGTGCGCGTTTTTTCGCCATATCCGATTGGCAAGTGCGTGAAGGCAGGAATTGGCTATTTCGGCCTAGTCCGTTCGACGCGATGTCCTGCCGCGATCCGTCCGATCTGCCGAAGACGCCGCCCGGCGATCACGCCTAGGGTCACCCGGCATGACACGTAGCGTGGTGATTCTGGGTGGTGGAACGGCTGGGTGGATGACCGCCTCCTACTTACGGGCGGCCTTCGCGGACAGCGTCGACGTCACCGTGGTGGAGTCCCGGCGGATCGGTACCATCGGGGTCGGGGAGGCGACCTTCAGCACGGTCCGCCACTTCTTCGACTACCTCGGTCTCAGCGAGGCCGACTGGATGCCGGAATGCAACGCCACATACAAGCTGGCGGTACGGCTGGAGAACTGGCGGGCGCCTGGCACGTACTTCTACCATCCGTTCGAACGGATGCGGGTCGTCGACGGGGTGCCGCTCACCGACTGGTGGCAGAAGGTCGGCGGGACGGACCGCTTCGACCGGGACTGCTTCCTCATACCCTGGCTCTGCGACGCGAAGGCATCCCCCAGGTACCTGGACCACCGGCTTTTCGAGCAGGATTTCGACGAGGACCCCCACCGCCCCCTCTATCGCACCACGCTCGCCGAGCAGAACACCCAGTTCCCCTACGCCTACCACTTCGACGCCTCCCTCCTCGCCGACTTCCTGAGCCGCTACGCCGTCGAGCGCGGTGTCCGCCGGATCATCGACGACGTCGTGGACGTACGGCTCGACGAGCAGGGCTGGATCGACCACCTCGTCACCCGCGAGCACGGCGACCTGACCGCCGACCTCTACGTGGACTGCTCCGGATTCCGCAGCAGGCTGCTCGGCGAGGCCCTGGAGGAACCGTTCATCTCCTTCCAGGACTCACTCCCCAACGACCGCGCGGTGGCCCTGCGGGTCCCCGTCGACACCGCCGTGCAGGGCATCAGGCCGTGTACCACGGCCACCGCCCAGGAGGCGGGATGGATCTGGACCATCCCGCTGCTCGACAGGATCGGCACCGGATACGTCTACGCAGCCGACTACTGCGAACCCGAGGAGGCGGAGCGCCTCCTGCGCGACTTCGTCGGACCCGCGGCCGCGGACCTGGAAGCCAACCACATCCGCATGCGGATCGGCCGCTCCAACCGGGCCTGGGTGAACAACTGCGTGGGTATCGGGCTGTCCGCCGGATTCGTCGAGCCGCTCCAGTCGACGGGGATCTTCCTCATCCAGCACGCGATCGAACAGCTCGTCAGGTACTTCCCCGGCACGAACCGCGACCCGGTGCTGCGCGACACCTACAACCTCAGCACGGCGAGGGCCGTCGAGGGCGTTCGTGAGTTCCTGATCCTGCACTACCGGGGCGCCGCCCGCGTGAACAACGACTACTGGCGCGACGCGAAGAAGCGCCCGCTGCCCGACGACATGGCGGTGCGCCTGGAACAGTGGACGAGCAGACTCCCCGACAACAACACCACCTACCCCTACTACCACGCCTTCGAGCCCTACAGCTACGTCTGCATGGCCCTCGGGCTCGGCGGCCTCCCGCTGCGTCACCCGCCCGCGCTGGACCTCGTCGACACCCGCGCGGCGCGGCACGAGCTGACCCGGGTACGGCAGCAGGCGCGCAAGCTCGTGGAGACGCTGCCCAGCCAGGTGGAGTACCTCTCAGGGCTGCGCTGATGACGGTCGTCCCCCGGTCCCCGGCGGCGCTGCCCGTGGTGCCGGCCCTGCTCCGGCCGGCCCGCCGGGCGGTGGCGCCGGTACGCCGGCCACCGCTGACCGGGGAGATCGCCCTCGGCCGGGTCCCGGTGGCGTCGGTGACCACGGTCGTCACCGGCCCGCTGCCGGCGTTTCGCGGTCCGGTGCCCCGCCGCCGGAGCACCGCCACGGCGCGTGTCCCAGGAGCTGTTCCATGACGGGACCTGACGCGGCAACTCAGGACACGACCGCGGATGAGGAGGGATTCAGGGCCCTGATGTCCCTGTTCCCCACCGGCGTTGCGGTGATCGGTGCCCTCGACACGGTCGGTCGGCCCTGGGGCATGACCTGCTCGTCGCTGTGCAGCGTCTCCCTCAGCCCGCCCACACTGCTGGTGTGCGTGCGCAGCGGCAGCCCCACGCTGGACGCCCTGAAGAGCACCGGGGGGTTCAGCGTCAACCTGCTGCATCACTCCGCCCGGGACGTCGCGGAACTGTTCGCCTCCGGTGACCCGGACCGCTTCCGGCGGACGGCGTGGCATCTGCCCGGCACGGCGGCCGGCCCTCATCTGCGGGACGCCGCGCACGCCGTGGGCGACTGCCGGGTCGACGGCGTGCGGCAGGTCGGGGACCACACCGTGGTCTTCGGCCGTGTGACCCGGGTGAGCGTCGGCACCGGACCCGCACGGGCCCCGCTGCTGTACGGGTTGCGGCGGTATGCCGCATGGCCGTCGGCCAGTAGCGTGGCTGAGCCCGGCCGGGACCGGCCGGGCTCAGCCGACGAGGAGTGAGATGTCGCAGCCCGTGGAGCCCACCCGTGTCCTGTCGCCCGAGGAGGTGCTCCGCAGATCCGGAGTGCCGTTCACGGTCCTCGACCACGTTCCCATCGTGGGGCGTCAGGACGCCGAGACCAAACTCGGCCTCGCCACCGAGCAGTTACTGAAGACCATGGTCTTCAGGACCGCCGACGGCGGCTTCGTGCTCGCCGCCCTGCCCGTGACCGGCCGCGTCAACTACGGCCGGCTGGCCCGGGCCGCGGGCGTGTCCCGCTCCAAGCTGCGGCAGGCCGAGCCCGGGGAGCTGAGCCTGCTGGGCATGGAACCGGGCGGCGCGAGCCCGGTGTGCGGCGTGGCGGACGCCGTGATCGTCTTTGACGCGTCGGTGACGCGCATGGACATCGTGTACTGCGGCAGCGGACGTGCCGACCGGACCGTACGGGTGCAGGCCGGGCGCCTGATCGAGGTGGTGAATCCGAGGATCGAGGAACTCTCCTCGTGAACCGGGAAGGCGGTGTGTGCCGGGACGGCCGGACCACACCGCCCTCCGTATCTCCGTATCTCCGTATCTCCGTGTGCCCGGGTCAGCCGTGCCGGTCCCGCAGGCCGTCGAACCGCTCCGGGGCGAACGGCTCGGCGCCCGCCGGACAGCGCCCGGCCATCAGGTACTCCGTCAGCAGCCGGGCCGTCCCGGGCGCCAACGGCATGCCGTCGATGCCGAAGCCGGTGAGCAGCCACAGCCCCGGGGCCCCGGGCGCCGGGCCGACGACGGGCAGGCCGTCGGGGGACATCGGGCGCACACCCGACCACGCCGCGCGCACCGGTGCCCCGGCCAGCACCGGGGCGTGCCGGACCGCCGCCGCCGCGATCATCGGGACCGCCTCCTCACCGTCCCGTATGTCGTCGAGCTGTAGCGCCGGGCCGCTGCTGGAGCCGAGCACGACCTCCCCGCTCGGCAACGGCTGCAAGGAGAAGACGACCTGGGCGCCTCCCGCCGGCGTGGGCGCGGCGACGTCGGCCAGCGACGGCGGTCCGTTGCGCTTCAGCCCGACCGGGCCGTGCCAGGTGGACTGCATGAGCGTGTGGCGGAACACCGCACCCGTGACCGGCGCGGTGCGCAGCAGCCAGCCACGTGCTCCGAAGACCGGCACGTCGGTGCCGGCCTGCTGGACCAGGCTCCGCGACCAGGGTCCGGCCGCGAGGACCACCGCGCCCGCGGCCAGCGGGCCGCCGTCCGTGACCACACCGGCGACCCGCTCACCGTCCGTCAACAGCCCCCGGACCGTCGTGTGCGTGCGGATCTCGGCGCCCGCACGGGCGGCCCGGGCGGCCAGGGCCGCGGCCGCCAGGACCGGGTGCAGAGCGTGCGCCCCCTCGACCACCACCGCGCCCGCCAGGTCGGGGGCGAGGCCGGGCTCCAGTTCCCGCAGTTCACGGGGACTGATCCGGTGGGCCGGGAACCCGCCTTCGGACAGCGCCCGGCCGTGGCCTCGCGCCCGGTCCATGCCGTCTTCGTCCGCCGCGACCAGCAGGTAGCCGTGCGGACGGAACCGGAAGGGCACCTCGCTCTCCCGGTCGGCCTGTGCGTAGTAGGCGACCGCCTCGGCGAACAGGCCACCGCAGGCGGGCAACGGGCTCGGCAGCAGACCGCCCTGGTTGCGGCCGGTCGCACCGCCGGCCAGGGCGCCGCGCTCCAGGAGGAGCACGCTCAGCCCCCGCTCGGCCAGCCGCTCGGCGGCGGCGCAGCCTGCGATGCCGCCGCCGACCACGATCACGTCATGCGCCATGGCATCCGCTTCCTTCCATCGAGTGCTCGGCCGTGCGGGTGGAGGAAGAGGGGAGGGTGCGTTCGGGGGAGGAACGCCGTACGAAGTCGCGGGCGATGTTCCCGAGGAGCTCCGGGACGGCAGGCTCGATCTCCTCGATCTGGGGCGCCCGCAGCGCCTCCGGCCTCTCGGCTCGGCTGGAGGCGGACGCCGGGTACAGGCCGTTGGCCGCCAGATCGTCCCGCACCGCCCTCAGCCGGCGCAGGAGTTGTGCGGCGACCTCCTCGGGGGCGCAGGGTGCGCGCAGAGTGAGGAAATAGGTGTCGAACAGGGCCGCCCGGACGTCGCGTGGCAAGGGACGGCAGGTGCCCGTGGCCGACTGGAGCAGCGAGGGTGCGTCCGGCACCAACTTGGCGGCGATGCCCTCGTGCACCCTCTCGTTGAGGGCGCACTCCTCGCTGAGTGCGTCGGACCGGCCGTCCCGGGCAGCGGGGAGCCGGCCCCGTAGCAGTGCCCGCACGGGCCCGTAGTCGCGGGCCCAGGCGCCGCTGAAGGCGGGGTGGTGCAGCGCCATGCTCGGCCTGATGATCCGGAGGTAGACGTCCCGTGTGCAGGAGGCCGTGTAGAGCAGCATGGCGGAGTAGCCGCGTACCAGGCGCCCCATCGGGGCCGCGTCGTCCGGCGGCGCGGCGACGGCTGCCTCGGCGGCCCGCCGTCCCAGCTCCTGCCAGAGCATGAAGGTGACTTGGTGGCCGGTGATCCACCGGAACCAGAACAACCGCTCCGCGGAGTCGGCGGCAACCGGAGCGTTCGAGGACTCGGCACCCGGGCCCGGGCCCGGTCCCTGGCCGAGGAGCTCCGCATACTGTCGCATCAGCTGTCCGTCGGCGTCGCAGCGCACCGGGTCGGGAGGCAGCATCAGGGGTTCGAGCCCGTAGGCCCGGCCGCCGTACTCGGGGACGAAGGCTTCCAGCTGACCGATGGGCGAGTTGGCGTCCAGCGCGCTCACCGGCCCTCGGCCTCCGCCGGTATGTGGGTGAACTCGTACTCCAGCCCGTTGACGTCGTAGGCGTAGAAACTGCTCACCCCGTCGTCGTCCACGACGATGTCCGTAGGGGGTTCCGGGCGGGCGAAGACGTAGGCGCCCGAGGCGAAGAGCTGTTGCCAGCGGTCCCGCCACTGTTGCAGTTCCGGGACGGACGCGGCGGTCATGCACACGTGCTGGAACTGGAGGGTGTCCGGGTGCGGCGGAGCGTAGGCGGCCGAACGGGTGAACACATGGAACCGGGTACCCGCGGCCGTCACCTCGGTCAGCCGGGTGATGCCGGGCAGTCGTTCGCGGGTCAGGTCGGAGAAGGTGTCGAGGGTCCAGGCGGCGGTGCCGCCGAAGAAATCGGTGTACCAGGCGACGCAGTTGTCCAGGTCGGCCGTTTCGACCGCCAGATGGTGCAGTGCGGCCCGTGGGGGGCGGCCGGGCGGTTTCGTTTCGTCCGCGGGGAGAGACACGGGTGCGGATCCTTTCGAGGGGTTCATCGAGCGATCGCGTACGCCTGCTCGCCGCGCGGCGAAGCAGCGGCGAGCAGCAGCCCGTCGCCGGGGTCGACGCCCACGGCGCACACCTTTCCCAGCGACCAGTCAGGAACGGACACGAGGATGTGCCCGCGGCGGGTCAGGCCCGAGGCCGCCTCGTCCGGACGACGGCTCTCGATCCGTACGGCGAGCGGCCGGTGCGTGCGGGGGGTGAACGAGGACGGGACATGCTCGGAGTGGAAGGCGAGGGTCTCGACGGCGCGTTGCAGATCGAGTCCGAAGTCGACGTGTGCCAGGAAGAAGCCCAGAGTCCACTGGTCCTGCTGGTCGCCGCCCGGTGTGCCGAACGCCAACCGGGCCCGGCCCTCCTGGGTGACGAGAGTGGGACTCAGCGTGGTACGGGGTCTCTTCCCCGGTGCCAGGGAGTTGGGGTGCCCCTCCTCCAGCCAGGCCATCTGGCCCCGCGTGCCCAGCGGGAAGCCGAGACCGGGGACTACGGGGGAACTCTTCAGCCAGCCGCCGCTGGGGGTGGCGGCCACCATGTTGCCGTGCCGGTCGGTGACCGTCAGACAGCACGTGTCGCCGCGTGCCTCGGTCGCCGCCAGGACAGGGGGTACCACCGTGGGCAGCCCGTCGTACAACTGCCGCTGCCAGTGGGGGCCGACGGGTGGATCCGCCCGGTCCAGCGGCAGGATGCGCGGCGGCCGGCCCGCCGGGGCGCCGGGGCGCAAGGTGTCGGAGGCCAGGTCGCCGACGAGCCTGCGGCGGCCGTCGGTGTAGTCGTCGGCCAGGAGCGCGGCCAGGGGTACGTCGGTGAAGTCCGGGTCGCCGTACCAGGCTTCCCGGTCCGCGTAGGCCAGCTTGGCGCACTCGATCACGGTGTGCAGATGGTCGGCGCTGTCCAGACCCATCACCGCGAGGTCGAATCCCTCCAGCAGGGCGAGCTGCTGGAGGAAGACCGGGCCCTGCGACCACGGGCCGGGCTTGTGCACCTCCAGACCTCGGTGGCCGCGGCTCACCGTGGCCTCCGTACGCGGCTTCCAGCGGGCCATGTCGTCCCCGGTGAGCAGCCCCCGGTGACGCCGTCCGGTCGAATCCAGTACGTCGGTGCCCCGCAGGTGGGCATCGATGGCCTCGGCGACGAAGCCACCGTAGAACGCCTGGTGGGCAGCGCGTATCTGCTGCTCACGGCCGGGTCCGGCGGCTTCGGCCTCCTTGAGGATCCGCCGGTAGGTCTCGGCCAGCGCCACGTTGCGCAGCCGGGAACGTGGACGGGGCGGTGCGCCGTCCACCAGGTAGGTGCGTCCGGACTCCGCCCACTCGCCGCGGAAGAGCTCCGCCAGAACCGCGATGGCCTCGGCGGCCTTCGGCAGCACCGGATAGCCGTGCGCCGCGTAGCCGATGGCGTGGTGGAGAACCTGGCCGAGGCGCATCGTGCCGTGCTCCTCCAGCACCTTCAGCCAGGCCCCGAACGCCCCGGGGACGGTGGCCGGGAGCACCCCCGAGCCGGGGATCCGGGACAGGCCGAGCGCCCGGAACGCCGCAGGCGTGGCCGCCTGCGGCATCGGGCCCTGTCCGCAGATCACCTGGGCACGGCCCGAGGCGGCTTCGAAGAAGAGAATAGGCACATCACCGCCCGGCCCGTTCAAATGGGGCTCGACCACCTGCAGGACGAAGCCGGCGGCGACGGCGGCGTCGAAGGCGTTCCCGCCGGCCTCCAGCGTGGCCATACCTGCCGCCGATGCCAGCCAGTGGGTCGAGGACACAGCGCCGAAGGTGCCCCGCAGCTCGGGACGCGTCGTCACCACCCCAGCCCCCTCAGACCGACGAGGCGGGCGACGGGAGGGCGCTCAGGCTCTGCGCGAGCTGCTCGTCGGTGACCGACGGGTTCTCCATCGTGCCGGCCAGGAAGGAATCGAAGGCAGCCAGGTCGAAATTGCCGTGCCCGGAGATGTTGAACAGGACGACCCGCTCCTGTCCGGCCTCGCGAGCGGCCAGTGCTTCCACGATCGCCGCCTTCAACCCGTGCGACGACTCGGGAGCTATGACGAAGCCCTCGCTGCGCGCGAAGCTCACCGCCGCGTCGAAGACGTCCGTCTGCGCGAACGCCCGGGCCTCCAGCACACCGTGCTCCTTGAGCAGGCACAGGCTGGGCGCGTCACCGTGGTACCGCAGGCCGCCGGCGTGGATGGAACCGGGGATGAAGTCGTGCCCGAGGGTGTGCATGTACAACGGCGGGGTAAGGCCCGCGGTGTCCGGGTAGTCGTAGGCCAGCTTGCCCCGGGTGAGAGTGGGGCAGGCATCGGGCTCGGCGGCGACGAACCGGGTCTGCGGGCGCTCGCCGCTGAGCCGGTCCCGCATGAACGGGTAGGCGAGGCCGGCGTAGTTGGAGCCGCCGCCCACGCACCCGATCACGACGTCGGGGTACTCCCCCATGATCTCCATCTGCTTCTTCGCCTCCAGACCGATCACGGTCTGGTGCAGCAGCACGTTGTTCATGATGGAGCCCAGCGCGAACTTGGTGTCGTCCCGGCTCAGCGCGTCGGCCACGGCCTCACTGATCGCGATGCCGATACTGCCGGGCGAGTCCGGGTTCTCCGCCAGGATCCGGCGACCGGCTTCGGTCCGCTGCGTGGGCGAGGAGTAGACCTCGGCACCCCAGCTCCGCATCAGCGACTTGCGGTAGGGCTTCTGCTCGAAGGACGCCCGGACCATGTAGACGTTCACCTCGAGCCCGAACAGCGCACCGGCGAACGACAGCGCGGAGCCCCACTGGCCCGCCCCGGTCTCCGTCGTCAGCCGGCTAACCCCCTCCTCCGCGGCGTAGTACGCCTGGACGACGGCGGTGTTCGGTTTGTGGGAGCCCGACGGGGACACGCCCTCGAACTTGAAGTAGATGTGCGCCGGAGTGTCGAGCGCGCGCTCCAGGCGCTCGGCCCGGACCAGCGGGGAGGGCCGCCAGATCTTGTACACGTCCCGCACCCGGTCGGGGATCTCCACCCAGCGCTCCTGCGTGAATTCGTGATCGATGACCTTCCGCGGAAGCAGATCGGCCAGATCACCCGGCTGAAGCGGGGCCATGGTCAGTGGGTTGAGCGGACCGGGGAGCGGGGCGGGCAGATCGGGAAGGATGTTGTACCAATGGTCGGGCAGATCGGTCTCGGAAAGCAGAACTCGCTTCACCATCGGGCTTCCCTTCGAGTGACCGGACATTCTTGCCATGGAATCCTAGGAGGGAGAAAGCCGGACAGCGTCGCCTTTTCTGCTTGTTCGGTGAGATGACGGTCGGCAGATGGGACTAGGCCGAAATGCGCAGGACGGGCAGCCGGGTGAACGTGCAGACTGGGGCGGCGAACGAGCGGGAGCCCGAGGTGGAGGAGAACCGTGACCGCAACCGACGCGGACGTCATCTGCGAGCTGGAGAAGCTCCGGTTCGACACCCTCGTGGAACGCGACATCCACGCCTTCACCGATCTCGCTCACCCCGATCTCGCCTACACCCACTCGAGCGGAACCCTGGACACGCTCGATTCGTTCGTCGCGAAATGCGAGAGTGCCTATTATGTGTACCACCGCATCGATCACCTCATTGAGTATGTGACGGTGGCCGGTGACACCGCCGTGGTGATCGGCGAAATGTGCGTCGACATGACCGCCGGCGGAATACGAAAGAAATTAGCCAACCGCTCGCTCGGAGTGTGGGCCCGGGTCGACGGCACATGGAGGCTCCTCGCCCACCAGGCCACCGCGAAGCGGTAGGCGCAGCGCATCGCAGCGGTGGCGCGTGATCCCGCTCGCTCCCCGTCTGTCCCACCGTGCCGGGACGGGCCGTCGTCACCCGGATCGCCGGCGCGGGCCTCCCACCCCTTCACCGACCATGCGGAGGCGCCGGAGTTCCGGACCCCGGCGCGCGGGGCCAGGTGGCCGATGGCCGCGCCGCCGGGCCCCCTGGACCGGCTCACCGCACCCATCGTGGGCGCGGCCGAGCAGCCGCTCTTGCAGCGCCACTCCCACAGGGGTGAAGCCTCGTCAGACAGCCTTGACGACGACGCCGGTGCCTTCCAGCGCGCTCACCTCGTCGGCGGGGGCCGTGGTGTCGGTGACGAGGGTGTGCAGGAGCGTGGAGGGGCCGACGTGTGCGTAGGCGGTGTGACCCAGCTTGCTGCCGTCGGCCGCGACGATGATGCGGCGCGCGGAGGCGAGGCCGGCCTTCTTCACGGCCGCGTCATCGAGGTCGTAGGCGGTCAGGCCCTCGGCTGCGCTCAGGCCACAGCAGCCCATGACGGCGGTGTCGAAGCGCAGCGCCGCCAGGGAAGCGAGGGTGAGGGGGCCGGCGAGGGCTCCCTCCGCGGCCCGCGGCTGCCCGCCCGGCACCATCAGCCTCGCCCGGTTCGGACCCTGGCCCAGTACGTGGATGGCCTGCAATGACAGGGCCATCACAGTGACCGGTCGCCGGCACAGCAGGTGGGCGATTTCCAGGCAGGTGGTACCGCTGTCGAGGAGGACGGTCTCCCCGTCGGCGATGGACGAGGACACCTCCGCCGCGATGCGGCGCTTGGCATCGACGGCCTCGCGAGCACGCAGCGCGAACGGCGGCTCATCCCCCCGGAGCAGCAGGGTGCGCGCGCCGCCACGGACCCGCTCGAGGACGCCTTGCGCGGCCAGCGAGTCGAGATCGCGCCGGATGGTCATCTCGGAGGCGCCGGTCAGTCGGACGAGGTCCTGCACCGTGATCCTTCCCGACTCCCTGACAGCCTGCGCGATCATGCCGTGTCGGTCCGCGTTGCTCATACCGCGATTGAACACCCCTCGAAACGCACATTCAATGTGTGCGAAAGAACAATATCCGAGCGCATCTCGTGTTCGTTACGGTTGCCGCCATGAGCGATTCTCTTCGGCGTGCCCGAGTGGCGACCTTTGTCTACTTCATCCTGTGCGGCACGACGATGGGCAGCTGGGTGGTGCACATCCCCGCCGTCGAGGAGCGCGTCGGTGTCAGCCACGCGACGCTCGGGGGGCTCCTGGTGCTGCTGGGCGTGGGAGCGTTCATCGGCATGCGGGCGGCCGGGCGTCTGACCGACCGGCTCGGAGCGCGCATCGTCGTCCCCGCCACCGGCGTGCTGTGCAGCGCGGCGCTCGCGCTGCCCGGCCTGTCCCGGGACCCGTGGACTCTGGCAGGTGCCCTACTGGCCTTCGGGTTCTGCAACGGCTGCCTGGACGTGAGCATGAATGCCCACGCCGTACACGTGGAGAAGGCGTACGGCCGCCCCGTCATGTCGGCCTTCCACGCCACGTTCTCGGTCGGCGGTGTCCTCGCCTCGCTCGTCGGAGCGGCCACGGCGGGCGCCGGGCTGGGCCCGGCCGCGGGCATGGCCGCCGTGGGAGGCCTTGGCATCGTGATCGCCCTGCTGCCGGCCGGCGCCCTGCTACCGGCCGCGCCCGGCGCTGCCGACACGGACCCTCTGGAGGAGGACGAGCAGGCTCGGGACGCCGATCGCCGCGGAACCAGCGGACGCATCCGGCTCCTGGCCACCCTGGCTCTGCTGGTCATGCTGTGCGAGGGAGCCGCCAACGACTGGAGCGCGCTGCACCTGAAGGACATCGTCGGCGCGCCCGCGAGCACCGCCGCATTCGCGTACGGCACCTTCGCGGCGGCCATGACGATCGGCCGGCTGCTCACCGACCGCCTCGTCGCCCGGTTCGGATCCATGACAATCCTGCGCCACGGCGCGGCCACGGCCGCTGTCGGCATCACCGTCGCGGCCGTCTCCGTGTGGATATGGGCGGCGTTCGCAGGCTGGGCGCTGTTCGGTCTCGGGCTGTCCGGCTGTGTCCCGCAGCTGTTCAGCGCGGCCGGGCACGCCGACTCCTCGGCTGCCGGGGCCAACGTCTCCCGCGTCGCCGGGCTCGGCTACGTCGGCATGCTCGCCGGCCCCGCGGTCATCGGCTGGCTGACCCACCTGGTCGTCCTGAATCACGCCTTCCTACTGCTGACCCTGCTGTGTGCGATCACCGCGGTGGCCGCCGGCACCCTGCGCACCGAATCCGACCGCAAGCGCGTGACGGCAGCGAGCAGGCAGTGAACACCTCCGAAGCATGCGGAAGGACCCATCAGCGCTGGTCACGCGTCAATGAACGGACACGTCTTCACCGACCGGGGCGAGGTGGCATCCGTCGTCGAACCCCGGTTGGCTGCTCGACGCTCCACTGGACGCCCAACGGCCGGCCCGTCGCGACGAGACGTGCCGGGGACGGCGCCGCGTGCCTGGGCCACGGGCCTCAGCGGGCCCTGCCGGATGCCGTACGTCTTCGCCCGCCGAGTGCCCCCTCGAAAAAATGACCGTCAGGCGACCGCCGGCCGTTCGGCCTCTCCGTTCCCGTGATGGATCGGCGTCTTCGCGCCGGTCAGCGGTGCCCCCGTCCCGCCCCGTCGCGCGGCGACGATCTCCGCCGTGATGGACAGGGCGGTCTCCTCAGGGGTGCGGGCGCCGAGATCGAGGCCGATCGGTGAGTGGAGCCGCGACAGTTCCCGTTCGGTGAGACCTTCCGACCGCAGACGCCGGTCGCGGTCCTCGTGGGTGCGGCGCGAGCCCATCGCCCCGACGAACGCGACCGGCATCCGCAGGGCCACCTTCAGCAGCGGTACGTCGAACTTCGCGTCGTGGGTGAGCACGCACAGGACCGTACGGGCATCGGTGGCGGTGCGCCGCAGGTAGCGGTGCGGCCAGTCGACGACGACCTCGTCGGCGTCCGGGAACCGGTCCGGCGTGGCGAAGACGGGCCGGGCGTCGCAGACGGTGACGTGGTAGCCGAGGAACCGGCCGACCCGGGCCAGCGCCGCCGCGAAGTCCACCGCACCGAAGACGATCATCCGCGGGGGCGGCACGTTCGACTCGACCAGCAGTGTCAGACCGCCGGGGCAGTGCGCGCCTCCCCCGGACTCCGTCCCGGGGGACCCCCATCTCGCTCCGCTCGCCGACAGGTCCACCGTGCCGGTGCGGCCCGCCTCCAGCAGGGCACGGGCTTCGGCCGCCGCCACCCGGTCCAGCTCCGGACCGCCGCCGAGAGCTCCCTCGGACGTGCCGTCGGAGCGGACCAGCAGGGCGCGGCCGAGGAGTTCGGCGGGGCCCCGGGCCACCCGGGCGAGGGCCGCCGGTTCGCCCTGCGCGGCGGCCGACAGCGCCGACCCGATGACGGTGCGTACGCCGGCCTCGCCGGCCACCGGTGTGACGAGCACGTCGATCGTCCCACCGCAGGTCAGGCCGACGGCGAAGGCGTCGTCGTCGCTGTAGCCGAACCGTTCGAGCACGCTCTCGCCGGTCCGCAGGGCCTCGCGGCACAGGTCGTACACCGCGCCCTCCACGCAGCCGCCGGAGACCGAGCCGATGGCCGTGCCCGCGCTGTCGACGGCGAGGGCCGCGCCGGGAGCGCGCGGCGCGCTGCCGGCGACCGCCACCACGGTGGCGACGGCGAACTCCCGGCCCTCCTCGATCCAGTGGCGCAGTTCCCCGGCCAGGTCAAGCATCGGGGGCTCCCGCGGCGGCCGACAGGACGCGGTCGGGCCGGATGGGCAGGTCGCGGTGGCGTACGCCGGTCGCGTGCCAGACCGCGTTGGCGATCGCCGCCGCGGCGCCGACGATGCCGACCTCTCCGATGCCCTTGATGCCGACCGGGTCGTCCGGATCCGTGTCCTCGAGCCAGTCCGCCTCGATGCGGGGCACGTCGGCGTGGGTGGCGACGTGATAGCCCGCGAGGTCGGCGCCGACATGGCCGCCCGAGGCGTGGTCCCGGACGGCCTCCTCGTGCAGGGCCATGGAGATGCCCCAGATCATGCCGCCCAGCAGCTGGTTGCGGGCGGTGAGCGGGTTGACGATCCGGCCCGCCGTGAAGATGCCGAGCATCCGCCGCACCCGCACCTCGCCGGTGCCGGCGTCCACGGCGACCTCCGCGAACTGCGCGCCGTAGGAATGGCGTTCGGCGGGCGGCAGCGCCGCGATGGCCGCGGTGGTGTCGGAGCGTACGGTGATGCCCTCCGGCGGGATGCCGGTGCCGAACGCCAGCCGTTCGCGCAGGTCACCAGCCGCGGCCTGGACGGCCCAGGACCAGGATCGGGTGCCCATGGAGCCGCCGGCGATCATCGCGGGGCCGAACGCGCTGTCCCCGATGCGCACCCGGACGCGCTCCGGCGGCACCTGGAGCGCGTCCGCGGCGACCAGAGTGAGCGCGGTACGGGCGCCGGTGCCGATGTCGGCCGCGGAGATCCGCACGGTGAAGGTGCCGTCCGGGTGCGCGGTCGCGGCGGCCGTGGACGGGGCGGCGCCCGCCGGGAACGAGGCCGCGGCCGTACCGGTGCCGAGCAGCCAGCGGCCGTCCCGGCGCACCCCGGGGCGCGGATCCCGGTCCGCCCAGCCGAACCGGCGGGCGCCCTCCCGGAAGCAGGCGGCCAGGTGGCGGCCGGCGAACGGCAGGCCCGACACCGGGCCCTTGTCCGGTTCGTTGCGCAGACGCAGCTCGACCGGGTCGAGCCCGCACTGCTCGGCGAGTTCGTCGAGTGCCGCCTCCAGCGCGAACGAGCCGGGTGCCTCGCCCGGGGCACGCATGAACGTCGGGGTCGGTACGTCGAGCCGTACGAGACGGTTGGCGGTGTGGTGGGCGTCGGCGTCGTACATCACCCGCGCCACCCCGGCGCTCGGCTCGATGAACTCGTACACCGTGGAGGTGGCGCTGACGGATCGGTGTTCCAGGGCGCGCAGGCGTCCGGCGGTGTCGGCGCCGAGCCGGACGCGCTGGCTGGTGGGGCTGCGGTAGCCGGCCAGTGAGAACATCTGGCGCCGGGTCAGGACGACCCGTACCGGCCGGTGCAGGACGGTCGCGGCCATCACCGCGGCGACCTGGTGAGCGCGGACCCCCTTGCTGCCGAAGCCGCCGCCGACGTGTTCGGAGCGCACGCGCACGGAGGCCGGGTCGAGGGAGAAGAGGTTGGCGAGTTCGCCGGCGACCCAGGTGACGCCCTGGTTGGAGTCGATCACCTCGAGCTGTCCGCCGTCCCAGCGGGCGGTCGCCGCGTGGGGCTCCATCGGGTTGTGGTGCTCTTCGGGGGTGGTGTACTCGGCGTCCACGACGACGGGCGAGGAGGCGAGCGCGGCGTCGAGGTCGCCCTTCTCCGTCACCGCCGGCATGTGGCCGTCCAGCGGGTACGCGTCCGGCCGCTCGCCGGTGAACCCGACGTCGTGCGGCTCCTGTTCGTAGTGCACGACGAGTGCCTCGGCGGCCTCCCGCGCCTGCTCGGACGTCTCGGCGACGACCAGCGCCACCGGCCAGCCCCGGTGCGGCACCCGGTCGTGCTGGAAGACCGCGCAGGTCGGGTCGGGGCGCATGCCCAGCAGGCCGGTGTAGTCGGTCTCCAGGCGCAGGGCGTTGCGGTGGTCCAGCACGGCGAGGACGCCCGGCATGGCGAGGACGGGTTCGGTGTCGAGGGCGCGGACGCGGCCCCGGGCGACCGTGGACAGCACCAGCCAGCCGTGGGCGAGGTCGGCGAAGGGCACCTCGCCCGCGTAGCGGGCCGCTCCGGTGACCTTGTCCCTGCCCTCGACACGGGTGTGGCCGGTGCCGACGGCGGGCGCCTGCGCGGGTGTTCCGGTGGTGACGGCGGTCATCGTGCGCTCTCCTCGGCGAGTTCGGTCAGGACGGCCACCACCAGATTGCGGACGAGGTCCACCTTGTATCCGTTGTGCGGCAGCGGCCGCGCCGCCGCCAGCTCGGCGTCCGCCGCGGCGGCGTAGGTCTCGGCGGTGGCCGGTGCGCCGGTCAGGACCCGCTCGGCCGCGGCGGCCCGCCACGGCCGGGAGGCCACGGCGCCGAGGGCCAGGCGCGCGTCGCGGACGACGCCGTCACGGACGTCGAGCGCGGCGGCGAGGGAGCCGATGGCGAAGGCGTAGGAGGCGCGCTCGCGGACCTTGCGGTAGCGGGAGCGGGCGGCGACCGGGGCGGGCGGCAGTGTCACGCCGGTGATCAGCGCGCCCGGCGGCAGGGCGGTCTCCCGGTGCGGGGTGTCCCCGACGGGCAGGTAGAAGTCGGCGAGCGGCACCTCGCCGGGTCCGTCCGCCGTCTCGAACCGGACCACGGCGTCGAAGGCGGTCAGGGCCACGGCCATGTCCGAGGGGTGTACGGCCACACAGTGGTCGGAGGCGCCCAGGATCGCGTGGTTGCGGTGCTCACCTTCGATGGCGGGGCAACCGCTGCCGGGGATGCGCTTGTTGCAGGGCTGGGTGACGTCGGTGAAGTAGCCGCAGCGGGTGCGTTGGAGCAGGTTGCCGCCGACCGTGGCCATGTTGCGCAGTTGGCCGGACGCACCGGCGAGCACCGCCTGGGCGAGCGCCGGGTAACGGCGCCGGACCTCGGGGTGGGCGGCCAGGTCGCCGTTGGTGACGGTGGCGCCGATGCGCAGACCGCCCTCCGGCGTGGTCCCGATCTCGTCCAGGGGGAGTTCGCGGACGTCGACGAGCCGCGCGGGCCGCTCGACGCCGGATTTCATGAGGTCGACCAGATTGGTGCCGCCACCGAGGTAGCGGGCGTCCGGATCGGCGCCGAGCAGGGCGACGGCCCCGGTGACGTCGTGCGCGCGCCGGTAGTCGAACTCCCTCATGCCACAGCCTCCTCGGCACCCGTCACGGGGTGCGCGTGTTCCTCGTCCGGGCGGGCCTCGGCCGCGCGGGCCACCGCGTCGACGATCGAGACGTAGGCGGCGCAGCGGCACAGGTTTCCGCTCATCCGCTCGCGTATCTCCTCGGCGCTCAGGGGTGGTGGCCCCGCTTCGGGGCGGACGTCCTCGGTGACGGCGCTCGGCCAGCCCGCCGCGTGCTCCTCGATCATCCCGATCGCCGAACAGATCTGGCCCGGTGTGCAGTAGCCGCACTGGAAACCGTCCAGGTCGAGAAATGCCTGCTGCACGGGATGCAGCCGCTCACCGTCGGCCACGCCCTCGATGGTGGTGATCTCCCGGCCCTCGGCCGCCACGGCCAGTTGCAGGCAGGCGACGGACCGGCGTCCGTCCAGCAGGACCGTACAGGCCCCGCACTGGCCCTGGTCGCAGCCCTTTTTCGTGCCGGTGAGATCGAGGCGTTCGCGCAGGGCGTCGAGCAGGGTGGTGCGGTGGTCGACGGGCAGTGTGTACTTCTCGCCGTTGATCCTCAAGGTGATGGCACTGGACGTCGATGAGGGCATGAGCTGCTTCTTTCGCATTTCCAGGACAGACGGGGGGCCGGCGGCCCGGGAGCGGCCGCGCGGGGAGTACGTCGTGCGGTGGGTGGCGCGAGGGCGGGGGCGAACGAAGGTGCGGGGCGCAGGCCCCGTGGGGATGACCGGCGACTCCCGCAGGGTCGCCTCCGCCGCTATGGTGAACGTAACCGGATAGCTGTCCGCTCATAGAAAACGTAACGGACAGCTGTCCGCTTAGCAAGGGGCGAAGTTCGGCCACGCCGTTCGGCCACACCGTTGGGCCACGCCTTGAGGAGGACGAGTGCCGCAGCAGATGGACTCACCCCGGCGCTCGGACGCACAGCGCAACCGCGAGCGCATCCTGGAGGTGGCGCTCGCGGAACTGTCGCGCTGCGCCGACACCCCGCTGAGCCAGATCGCCAAGAAGGCCGGTGTCGGGCAGGGCACCTTCTACCGGAACTTCCCCAACCGCGAATCACTCGTCCTGGAGATCTACCGCCACGAGATGCAGCAGGTCGCGGACAGCGCGGAACACCTGCTCGCCACCCGCGCGCCCGACGAGGCCCTGCGCGCCTGGATGGACCGGCTCGCCGAGTTCGCCATGACCAAGGCCGGACTGGCCGACGCGATACGGCAGGTCACCGGCGCGCCCGGCGGCCCCGCCAAGCCGTCCCCCACACCGGTGGCCCGCGCGGCGGAACTCCTGCTGCGCGCCAACGAGGAAGCCGGCGCCATCCGCCCCGCAGTCACCGCCGACGACTTCCTCCTCGCCATAGCGGGCCTGTGGCAGCTCGACCCCCACGAGGACTGGCGCTCCCGCGCCGCCCGGCTCCTCGACCTGGTCATGTCCGGCTTGCGCAGCGGGGCGCCTCGGGGGTGAGGTGCGGTCGGATGCGGGCGGAGGCGTCCTGTGGGCGAGACGTCGCCGTCACGCGGACGGTCCCGGCGGCGCCGGGGGGGGTTACGGGTGGGGGTTCCGCGCACGGCGCGCGGAACCCCCCGGGCCGCCGCCTCCCGGTCAGTAGGTGTGCAGGGTCAGGCCGTACCGGCCCAGGATCTCGTTGATCGGCTGGAACCAGGTCTCGCCGCCGCTGGAGCAGTTGCCCCAGCCGCCGGAGGTGACGCCCTGGGCCTGGTCCCCGGTGATGAAGGAGCCGCCCGAGTCACCGGGTTCGGCGCAGGCGCTGGTCTTGGTCAGCTCGTGCACCGCGCCCTGGCTGTAGTTGACGGTCTCGTTCAGCGCCAGCACCGTGCCGCAGTGCCAGTGCGAGGTGGAACCCGAACGGCAGACCGAGGAGCCGACGGGCGCCACGGCGGAACCGCGTACGAGCTGGTCGGGCACCGTGCCCCAGCCGAGCACCACCGGCACCGTCCACCAGCCGCTGCCCACGCTGACCCAGGCGTAGTCGTTGTCCGGGAACGAGGAGCCCTGGAAGGTTCCGATGTAGGAGTGGTCCCAGCCGCTCACCCCGGCGCCGGGCTGCCCGCAGTGCCCGGCCGTGACGAAGCCGCCGTACACCGAGAAGCCGATGGAGCAGCGGACGTTGCCGGTGTAGTAGGGGTCACCGCCCACGGTGCCGGCGGCGAGGGTTCTCGGGGCCCCGGAGGCCTCGACGGTGACGGGCCCGGTCTGGCGGGCCCGGGAGAGGAAGCGCTGGACATCGTTGTCGGCCCGCTCGCCGCGTACGACCTCGACGACGACCGTGCCGGCCTTCGGATCGACATGCCAGCCGCTGACCCCCGGGGGCGCGGTCAGCCGGTCGATGCGCGCCTTGGCCGCGTCCAGTTGCCGGGCGCTGCGCTCGGCGGTACGGACGGTGGCCCCGGAGCGTTCGATCGCCCGGCGCGTGGCGGCCGGGGCGTCCTGGGTGAGTGCCACGGTCAGACGCCCGCTCGGGGCGTCGAACCAGGAGCCCGCGTAGGCGGCACCCGCCGTGCGGCGAGCCTTGGGGGCGAGGTTCGCGGCGGTCCTCTCGGCCGCGAGCCGGGTCACCGCCTGGGTGCGGGTCAGGCCGAGGTCCCGCTGCATGGCGGTGAGGACGCCGTCGGCGGCGGGTTCCGCGGATCGTACGGAGGTGGTGGTTTCGGCGGCGGAGCCGGCCGCCGACGCGGGGAAGGTACCGGCCGCGCTCAGTCCGCCGAGGACGAGGAGCGCGGACAGGACGGCGTGCGCAAGTCTGGTGCGTCTCATGGGGGTTGCCCTTCGTCGTTCCAGGGGTGGGGGTGGAACAGCCGATGCCTGAGAGCGCTCTCGTTCGTGGCGGGGCAGAGCCTAGCCCCGTCTGTGCGTCAGGTCCATGCCAATACAAGGGTTCCATCCGACGATGTGATCGGCGGCCGGGTACGCCGCCGGGCGAGTGACGGCTCATCGGGTGAAGTGCGCCGGGTGACCGGCCCCTCACCCGCGGGGCCCTTCCGGGCCCGCGTGCCTGCGCCACAGGGCTGCCCCCGCCGCACCACGGGCGGCGGTAGCCGTCAACTCGGCGGGGTCGCGCAGGGGGCCAGGGCGGGCGGAGCCAGCCGGGCCGGGATAGAGGAGAGTCATGAGAAAGTCCCGAATACCGCCCTGGGCGGCCTCCCTCCTCCTCGCGGCCGCCTGCACCCTCGCCGG
The DNA here is from genome assembly GCF_043195475.1 of Streptomyces sp. Y20. Classification (NCBI taxonomy): domain Bacteria; kingdom Bacillati; phylum Actinomycetota; class Actinomycetes; order Kitasatosporales; family Streptomycetaceae; genus Streptomyces; species Streptomyces sp. Y20. The sequence goes on along the minus strand of NZ_JBIDDP010000006.1, from coordinate 334,231 downwards.
TCCCGCGGCCACCGCGGCGGCACCCGGCATCGCGGCCACGGGCTACGTGGCTCTCGGTGACTCCTACTCGGCGGGGGTCGGAGCCGGCAGTTACCTCACCGCCACGCCGCGCTGCCTGCGCAGCAGCCTGTCCTTCCCAGCCCTGTGGGCCGCGGCCCACTCCCCCTCGTCGTTCGGCTTCACCGCCTGCGACGGCGCCAAGACCGGCGATGTGCTCAAGAACCAGCTCGGCCCGCTCGGCCCGCGCACCGGCCTGGTGACCCTCACGGCAGGCGGCCGGGACGCGGGCTTCACCAGCGTCATGGCGGCCTGCGTGGTGGGCGGCGGCAGCACGTGTCTGTCCGCCGCGGCCAAGGCCCGCTCCGCCATGGACCGGACGCTGCCGGGCAACCTCGACCGTCTTTACTCGGCCATCCGCGGCAAAGCACCCGCGGCCCGTGTCGTGGTGCTCGGCTATCCGCGTCTGTACCGGTTGCACGGCAGTTGTTCGGGCGGCCTGCCGGACACCGAGCGGTCCGCGCTCAACGACGTCGCGGACCATCTCGACAAGGTGCTCGCCGGGCGCGCCGCCGCCCACGGTTTCACCTTCGTCGACGTGCGGAGCGCGTTCGCCGGGCACGAGATCTGCTCGCCCGAACCATGGCTGCACAGCCTCGACTGGCTGGACCTCGGAGAGTCCTACCACCCCACGGCGGCCGGACACTCCCTCGGCTATCTCCCCCTGCTCCCCGACGCGCTGTGAAACGGGGCACGGGCGCCGGTCACATACCGGCCGTCGCCTTGCGCCGCGCCTGCTCGAACTCCTGGACCGGGTCGCCGCCGGCCTGCCAGGGCCAGGCCGTGACGGTACCGTCGAGCGCGTCGAACACCGCGCGGGCCTCCACCCGCCGGTCGGCGGCCAGCAACGCGTAGGCGAGGACGTTGAGATCGGCCTTCGCCGCGGCGTGGGTCAGGAACCCAGGCCGTACCCAGGTGGAGACGACGCGGTCGAGGGCCTGGGCCGCCATCGCCTGGGACCAGTGGTTGCGTGCCACCAGTGCCTCGAACCCGCCCCGGTCGAGCAGGGCGTGGTACTGCTGGACCTGGGCGGTCAGTTCCGTCGCCGCGCAAGGGGCGTTCGCGGGCATCCGGGCCCGCAGGGTGTCCACGAACTCCAGGACCTGGATGCGCGATCCGGCCTCCTGAGGGCTCAGATAGCCCAGCATTCCCAGATAGGCCTCACGGTTCCAGCGGTCACGCGCGAGAACCTCGTTCCACACCCCGAACACCCGGGGCTGCGCCCAGCGTTCCACGCGTGCCACCGCCAGGAGAACGACCCACGGGGTGGGATCGTCCGGTGCGAGTTCGGCGGCCCGCAGACAGCTGTCCACGGTGCCGGCCGCGTCCTCCAGGCCCCCGTGCGTGCGGGCGTGGGCGACCTCGGTCCAGGCGTGCAGGACGAGTGCGTTCACGTCACGCGGCTCGCGCGCGGCCCAGGTCCGCGCCAGATGCGATCCGGCCAGGAAACCGGCCAGCACGCCCATGCGGTGCGTCCGGCGGTCCCAGTCGCCCGGCTCCTGGCCCAGCAGCCGGGACAGTTGCGCGGCACACAGGTCCGTCGTCGCGATCGTTCCGGTCCTCGTGGTCGCCAGCAGGGACTTCAGCAGCCTGCCCAGGTCCTGGTCACCGAGTTCCGGCGCCAGGCGTGCCGCTCTGCGGCGACGCGATAGAAAAGCCATGGCCGGAGGCTAGACGGACACGTGGATTACGCAAGGTATGCGCCGAGATCGTTATCTGTCACCGTCCGTTCCGTCCGGGCCGGGCAGCCTCGACCCCGGACGGCCGGCCTCATCCTGTCCGGCCGGCGCACCGGTCGACCGACGCGGTACGGGCGCCCTGCCGACCCCGCGCGTCTCTCGGGAGGGGGGACGGCGCGGCCCGGGCCGGGGTCAGGTCGGCAGGAGCGCCTCGATCTTGGCGATGATCTCGGGGGTGTCCGGCTTGACGCGTGAACCGATGCGGTGCGCCACCAGACCGCCGGGCGAGACGAGGAACTTCTCGAAGTTCCACTCGACGTCTCCGGCCACCCCGTGCTCGTCGGGGGCGGCGGTGAGAATCTCGTAGACCGGGTGCCTTCGCGCGCCGTTGACGTCCACCTTCTCGAAGAGGGGGAAGGTGACGTCGTAGGTGGTCGAGCAGAACTCCCGTATCTCCTCGGGGGTTCCCGGTTCCTGTTCCCCGAACTGGTTGCAGGGGAAGCCCAGAACGGCGAACCCGCGGGGCCCGAAGCGCCGGTGCAGTTGTTCCAGCGCAGCGTACTGCGGCGTCCGCCCGCACCGGGAGGCGACGTTGACCACGAGCAGTGCCTTTCCCCGGTAGGCGCTCAGGTCGCCGGGCTCCCCGGCGAGTGTGTGGACGGGAATGTCGTACAGGGTCATGTCGGCGTGTCGCTCCGCTCCTGTCGGGGGTGCTCGTTCAGTCGGTCCGGGTGGTGCCCGGGTAGGTCTTGCGGAAGGCGGTGACCACGGCATCGACGTCCTCGTCGGTCATGCCGGCGCCCAGACCGATGGTGACGGAGCGGCCCAGGAGCCCCTCACTGATCCGGTAGCGCGGGGGTCGGTCCCACTCCACGCCCCAGGGCGTACGCCCTTCCCGCACGGCGCGGTTGGCCGTGACCGGCTGCCCCTGGTACATGGTGTGCGCCGGGATGCCCTCGGCGTTCAGGGCGGCGACGAAGCCCCGCGCCGCCAGGCGCGAGTCGAGGAACAGTGTGAGGTCGCCACCCGATCCTTCCTCGTCCGGCAGCCGCCGCCAGCGCACCGGCAGATCGGCCGTCTCGGCGCGCACATGGCGCGCCACGTCACGCAGGCGCCGGCACATGGGGACCAGCCGAGGCAGCTGCGCGGACAGGATGGCCGCGGTCAGCTCGGTCATGCGCTGGTTGGCGCCGATGAACGGCGGGCTGTCGCCGGTCCCCCGCGTCGCGCCCTTGGAGGTGGTGAACTGGCCGCCCTGGTCCTGGTACCGGGCCACCCGGTCGTACACGTCGGCATCGGCCACGGTGACCGCGCCGCCCTCGCCGGCCGTGATGTTCTTGTCGAGCTGGAAGCTGAAGGCGCCCGCGTCGCCGAGGCTGCCGACGGGCCGTCCCCGGTAGCCGGCACCGGCGGCCTGGGCCGCGTCCTCGATCACCCGCAGTCCGTGCCGGCGCGCGACCTGCGTGATCGGCCCCATGTCGGCGGCGGCGTTGTTGAGGTGGACCGGCATCACGCCCCAGGTGCGCTCGGTGATCTGCTCCTCCAGCTTCGCGGGGTCCAGCGTCAGCGAGTCGTCGACCTCGGCGAAGACGGGGATGCCGCGGGCGGCGACGACGGCGCCGACACTGCCGACGAAGGTCACGGCGGGCACGATCACCTCCGCCCGGGGCGGGATGGCGAGGCCGATCAGCGCGGCGGTGAGCGCGGCGGTGCCGGAGGACACGGCGACGGTGTACGGGACCCCCGCCACCGCGGAGAACGCGGCCTCGAAGGCGTCGGTCCGGTGCCCCAGGTGCGGCCCGTAGTACCGGAACAGCGACCGGGACCGGATCACCTCCATGGCGGCGGCCGCCTCCTCCTCCCCCCACAGCGCGAGGGCCCGCCAGGTCTCGTACCGCATCTGCGGGCCGTCGGTCACGCGGCCGCCTCCGTCACTGTGTCGAGGTCCGTCGTGCTGTGGGCCACCACGAAGTCCTCCAGGAAGAGATAGTCGAGCCGGCTGGGCCCGAAGAAGGCCAGCGCCTGTTCGGGCGTCTCCACGATCGGCTCACCGCGGTCGTTGAAGGAGGTGTTGAGCACGACGGGTACGGAGGTGAGCTCGCCGAACCGCTCCACCAGTTCGTAGAAGGCGCCGTTCGCCTCCGGGGTGAGCGTCTGGACCCGCGCCGTCCCGTCCACGTGGGTGATGGCCGGCACCTCCTGGCGCTTGTCGTCGCGCACCGGCGCGACGAGCAGCATGTACGGCGACTCGATGTCGAGTTCGAAGTACTCGCGGGCCCTGTGGGCGAGGACGGCGGGGGCGAACGGCCGGAACGCCTCGCGGTGCTTGACCTTGCGGTTGAGGATGTCCTTCATCTCGGCGCGGCGCGGGTCGGCGAGGATGCTGCGGTGGCCGAGGGCGCGCGGTCCGAACTCGGAGCCACCGGTGAACCAGCCTATGAGCGCGCCCCGCGGGAGGAGTCCGGCGGCCAGCCGGGCCGGCCGCGCCACGCGCCGGTGGGGCAGGCCGGAGGCGTCGAGGGCGGTCTGGATCTCCTCGGTGCTGTACGACCGGCCGAGGTAGGTGTGGCGCTGGGGCCGCGGGGCCGACTTCGGCGCCTTCGGGCCGCGCGGCCGCGGCTGCTCGCCGAGGATGTGGCAGCCGTAGTACGCGCAGCCCACCGCGCAGCCGTTGTCGCCCGCGGCGGGCTGGGCGAAGACGTCGGTGAACGGCGTGTCCCGCAGGATCTTGCCGTTCGCCACCGAGTTGAGGACCACGCCGCCGGCCAGGCAGAGGCGGGAGAGCCCGGTCTCCCGGTGCAGCCAGTGGGCGGCGTGCAGGACGGCGGTCTCCAGGAGGTCCTGCGCGGCCCAGGCGAGGTCGGCACCCCGGGCGAAGCGCTCGTCCCCTTCCAGTCCGTCCAGGGCGTGCTCGACGAAGTGCAGCAGTCCGCCGCTCTTGAGGTGCAGGTGGAACCGGCCCTCCGGCAGGAGGTCGAGGTAGCGGCGGAACCGCGCCCGGTAGCGGTCGGTCCCGTAGGGCGCGAGGCCCATGGTCTTGCCGTCCTCGGTCAGGTACCAGCTGCCCTCCTCGTAGAGGCTGAAGCCGATGGCCCTGCTGACCGCCTTGTACATGAAGCCCAGCGAGTGGTCGCTGTCGCCGGCCTGGTAGACCTTGGCCTCCCGCAGACCGTCGGTGCTCCAGTTGGTCCCGTACACCTTGGAGATCTCGGTGATCTCCGTGCCGGTGCCGACCGACATGGTCATCGTCTCGACGCCGTGCCCCTCGAACAGGCTGCCCGCGCCGTCGACCACGAGGACCGCTGCCTCGGGGAAGGGCGAGGGATAGAAGGTGCTGGCCGCATGCGCCATGTGATGCCGGATGAGCGTCGTCCGACTGCGGAACGGGAAGTAGCAACTGGGCAGGAGGGTGTCGTCCGCGACGATCGACTCCACCTCACCGAGCCGGACTCCCCGGGTTGTCAGGCAGTACCGCCAGCACTGGTTCGCCAGTGAATTCACATTGACGGCGTATTTGCGGCGCGTGAGCCGCTCCTCTTCAATGCCGACGACGATCTCACCGTTCTCGACGAGGCAAGCCGAGAAGTCATGATTGGAACCACCGAGCCCGAGAGCCAGCATACTGCCGTCCTTACTGCCAGTTCAGCCTACTGATTTGGCGAGCACGTGGATGTAACGCTACCTTGTTACAAGTGGTCGGCCATCAGGCGAATATGAGCCATCCTCCGGCCGGCCCGGGTCGCGTTCCAGCCGAAAGGCGGCGCCCCCGGTCGCGCGCATTGACCCTGCGTTCAGAGTGAACTTAGACTCGTCGGCCAACGGAGCGTCATGCGTGAAAACGACCCTGGGTTCGGTGATAAGGCATGGCCCTGAAAACTGAGTTCCGTGAAGCGATGTTCGCACACCGCGATGGCCAGGACCGTCTCAAGCTCCTCATGAACGACATGGTCATCGAGGAGCAGTTGTGCCAGATGCGATGCTCCTACTGCCTCACCGAGGACTTCAATCTGCTCATGCAGGTCCCGGACGCGAGGCTGCGCCTGACCACCGACCGGCGCGCGGACTGGCATGAGATCCTCGACGCCTATCACCGTCATGTGGACAGCCCCATCATGCGCCTCAGCGGTGGCGAGTTCTTCTGGTTGAAGGGCTCCACCGAGTTCGTCGCGGAGTGCAGCGAGAAGTACGAGGTCGTGCAGGTCATCACCAACGGCGCCTTCCTGACACCGCACCGGCTGGAAACCCTCGCCGAGCTGGGCAACGTCCAGCTGTGCCTCTCCCTGGACGGCCATACGCTGGAGCTGAACGGCCACCGGCTGCCACCGAAGCAGCACAAGCTCTTCGACGTCATCATGCGCCACCTGGACAACGCGGTGGAGCTGGGCATCCCCATCGAGATCCAGTCGGTGCTCAGTGACCTGAACGCCGCCAGCCAGGCGGACTTCGCCGAGTTCCTGCTCGAACGGTACGGGCGTGGCGTGATGCTCTACTTCTTCCCCGTGCGCGGAGAGACCAGGACCACTCACGCGCCTCCACTCGGCGACCATTTCGCGCCACTGCTGGAACGCTACGACGAACTGTCCGCGGTCCTTCCGCCGCGCGCCTTCGTGGAACACATAGCCAATCAACTCAGCACCGGTGTCCGCACCCTGAGGTGTTACGCGACGGCCACCATGGTCCAGCTCTTCGGCCAGGGAGACGTCTCCTGCTGCCCCTACGCCTGGCTCAAGCCCATGGGAAACATAAAGGAGAGCCCCGAACTGATCCACGAACAGTTCGGAAAGCATCAGCACTACGATATGTTCATGCAGTCCCGGCCCCGCTTCCCGTATTGCAAGAGCTGCACGGGACCGATCGACGTGGTCAACCTCTATCTGTTCGGGGGTATCTCCGAGGATGAGATCGCGCGCTGTGCGCCGTACGCCGGGCCCCGCGCTCTGGCACGGCTACGGGAACTGAAGTCGGCGTTCACGCCGATCTTCGAGCCGGCCGGGGAGCAGCCCGCCCACTGATCCCGCGGGCGGCGGAATGCCGGAGAAGCAGAGCATACCGAGGCCTCTAGGAGAGTAATGATTTCCGTGGATGGGATTTCCGGCGACGACTTCGCTGGTGCCGGGCTGGAGAGGCTGCTCACGCTTCCGCAGCACGATCTGCTCACGCTCGCCGGGGACTGGCTCGGGGAACTGGCACCGTGGCGGAACGCCGAGACCCTGGCGGCGATCTCCACCACCATGGGCGCCGGGTCCGTCCTCTCCTCCCTGTTCGTCTTCGGGGAGCGGGTGGCGGAGTCCGACGTCCGCGCGGAGGTCCCCGGTCCGCTGCTCGATCTCCTGCTCCGCGCCCGGGTGCTCGCCGAGGATTCCGGAAAGGTGTCGGCCGACTACTGCCTGGTCCGCGGGGACGGTATGTCGCTGCTGGCCGCCTGGCGGGCGGCCGGACGGGACACCGGATCGTACGCGCCCTGGGTCGGCACCGACTCGATGACGCTCTCCCGCCTCGTGGCGGCGCGCCGCGGTGCGCGGTCGGCCCTGGACCTCGGGTGCGGCACCGGCATCCTCGGCCTGTCGGCGGCCAGGAACGGCGCCGAGGTGCTGTCGGTCGACGTCAATCCGGAATGTACGGCGGCTGCGACGCTCAACGCCCATGTCAACGGGCTGGGAGACCGGCTGACCGCCACCGAGGGGGACATCATGTCCCTCTCCCTGGGCTCCCGGTTCGATCTCGTCGTCTCCAATCCCCCCTGCCTCCCGCTGCGCCGGGGCTCGCTCGGCTGGCTGGCCGGCGAGGCCGGGCTGGACGGCCTGGAGTTCTTCTGGGAACTCCTGCGCCAGGTCCCCCGGCTGCTCACCGAGGACGGCGAGGCACTGCTCCAGGCCGCGGCCTACGGGGACGAGCGAGGGCCGTTCTTCGTCCCGGAGCTGGAGGCCGCGCTGCGGCGCCTGAAGGTCTCCGGACGGCTGCTGCTGCGGCCCTCGACGCCCCCGCGCTGGCCGGCCTTCGCGCCGCGCGACGAACAGCAGCAGCTCACGGGCCCGCTCGGCGACGAGGTCCGGGAGTACGTCACGCGGATCGGTGCCACGCACTACTACGGGTTCGTCCTCTCGGTGCGACTCGGCGGTGAGGGCATGGAGGTGGGCCGCTTCCGGTGATCACCCGGGCGCGCCGAGCCAGTCCGGTCCCAACTCGGCGCGTTCCAGGGCCGCGACGGCGTCGGTCGCCTCGACCAGGGTCAGGCGCGTGGTGTCGACCAGCCGGACTCCGGGCACATCGGGCACCTCCGCGTCGAGGTGACGCTCGGCGAGCCGGCCCTCGACGAAGTGCCGGCCGCCCGCGTCCTTCTCGATCCGGGCGGCCAGTGCCTCCGCGTCGGCCCGAAGCCCGTAGTGGACCGGGTCCGCGCCGAGTTCCTCGAACACCTTCTGGAAACGTTCGTAGACACGGCCGGCGAGAACCACCCCGGTGACGATCACGACGCGCGCCCCCCACTCCCGGTAGACGGGCAGGGCGGCGCGCACGGTCGCGGCCATCAGGTCGTACACCTCCTCGCCGCCGTTCCACGGATGGACGATGGGATCGCAGTCCATCGCGGCGGCCGGGACGCTGTACCGGGTCACCAACTGGTGGCCCAGCCTGGTCTTGCCCACGCCGGGAGCACCGGTGATCACCACCGCGCGCATCAGCTCTCACCCTCGCGGACGGTTCCGACCAGGCGGAAGCCCAGGTGAGGAACCTTGAGCAGTTTCGCACCGGAGTCGAGGTCCAGGAACTTCTGCTTCAGGACCGACGTCACCTTGTTCACGTCCTCCCCACCCGTGGCCTCGGTGAGTTCCTCACGGGAGACGATCTGGCCCGACCGGTCGGACAGCAGGCGCAGCAGCCGCGCCTCGGCGTCGGTCACGGGCAGCGACTTCGCGGGAGAACTCAGCGAGCCCTTCCCGTCGAGGGTGAGCACCTGGGTGTTCTCCGACGGCGTGACGTTCTTGAGGTAGCTGAGGGTCTCCACGAGCCGGGGGTGCCGCAGGGGGCTGGCCAGCGTGAAGCTGAAGCCGCGGGAGACCGCGGCCAGGACCTCGGTGGCGGAGACGCCGTCCAGTACGGCCACGGGGTAACCGCCCCCGCGCTTCAGCTCCTCCATGGACAGGTCGTCCGGCCGGGCCGCGGCGACCCGGTGGAAGGAGACCAGCAGCGCGCCGGGCGGCGGGGCCTGGCCCGCTCCGCGGTCCGTCACATGCAGGGGGAGGCCCACCTCGGCGCATGCCTCGGTGAGGACCTCCAGGTCCGCCGGTATCAGGGACTGAGCCAACGCGTACATGGGAAACCCTTCACAGAGCGGCGGGGCCGCGGTTGCCGGTCGGGTGGGAGAGACGGTCAGCCGCGCATCAGCCAGACCCGTTCGGCTGCCGCAGATGCCGGAGCCGCCGCGCCCTGCGCGCCCTGCGCCAGGCGCGTGTCGTGGCGGCGGATGCGCTGGATGATGCCCTTGCGCACCTGGATGCGGTAGGCGCCCAGCGCCTCGCACTTGATGAGCGCCGCCGTCTCGTCCACGGGGAGCAGGTGCGGGCGCAGTTCGCCGAGTCCCGCCTCGGCCAGGCGTGCGCCGAGCCGCTTCGCGGTCTCCTCGGCGGCGGAGAACAGGGAGTACGGCTGGTCCTCGTAGAAGGCGACCCGCGCACCGCCGAGTCCGCCGTCGCGCACCAGTTCCAGCACCGCTTCCCGGCAGGCGAGGTGGTCGACGTGACCGCCGACGCCCAGGGGCGCGTAGACGACGCCGGCGCCGTCCAGCAGGGCGGCCAGGCGTTCGGTGACGGCGTCGAAGAGCTCCGGTTCTTCCCGTGCGAATCCGTCGGACCAGGCCGGGTCGGCGAAGAAGCGATCCCGTCTGAGGTCGCGGTCGGCGGCGTCGACGAATCCCAGCAGCTCCACGCGGGCGCCCAGCACGCGGGCGGCGACGGCTTCCTCCGCCAGCAGGAGGCGCTGGGTCGTCGCCGGCCGCCGGCCGTAGTACGGATCCCTGGTCCAGGTCTCGACGCTGAAGACGTCGAGGAACCGGCCTCCCGTCCGGGCCACCGTCCCGCCGAGGGCCAAGGCGGCGTCGTCCGGGTGCGGGGACACGAGCACGGGCGGTTCCGTGACCGCCTGGCCGGCTGTGCGCGGGGGCGCCATGAGCAGCAGCCCGTGCCGCCGCCAGAGGCCGATGGTCTCCCGGTCCGCCGCGGTGAACCCGCACAGGGGCCGGCTGCCGTCGCAGTGGGACAGCAGGACGGCGTCATGGTCCGGGACGGGCCCGGCCACATCGACCTGACGTCCCATGAAACGGAGCCGGCCGTCGACTGTCTCCACATGCGGCAGAGCGGTCGGGCACCATGTGTCAGGAATCTCTGTCATGTAACTCCCGAGCCCGAGCGGTGACGAATGACAGACGCGATATGGGCGGAGCATACCGATCGCCACCACACGCGCACAGGGCGGATTCCGGACCGGCAGAAAATGATGGACGGGTGGCCGAAATCATCCTGCCGCGGCTGTTATGATCTTTCTTCGCGCACCGCCGAGAGGCGGATTGGTTTCCGGTCATTCATTCCGCCCCGGAGACCGCTTCCGGCCGCATCCCCCGGCCCGCGCAGCGCACCGGGAACGCGCCGCGCAGCCTCGACCGGATTCGCACGTCAGCCGCCCGGCACCGGCGGAGTTCCGGGCCGCCCGACCGCGCCCGGAGGGTGAGTTTCACCAGCACGCCGGCATGGTTGAACACGTACCGAACGCAGGGAATTGGCCATGCCGGCGGCCAGGTGACGGCGGCCCCATTGCGCCGGGGATCTTCTGCTGTAGCCTCAAAGTTGCGATTTGGCCTGCCGGGACGATTAGAGGACGAGGCAGTGAATGGAGACTCGCGTACTACTTGTTCAGCAAGGAGTCTGGGGGAATTCCGCGGCCTCCATGCCGCTGGCCATCGGCTACCTGAAGGCCTACGCCGACGCCGATGAGCGCATTCGGCGGCGTATGGACATCTCCATCCGCAACTATCCCGGCGACGTCACCCTGAACGCCATGTCCCGGGATCTCGTCCGGGACGGGTGTCCCGACATCCTCTGCTTCTCCGTCCTCGGCTGGAACTACCGTTCCTTCGGCACCCTCGCGGAGACGTTCAAGCAGATGAACCCGCAGGGCTGGGTCATCTTCGGCGGCAACCACGTCGCCCACCAGGCCGAGCGGGTCTTCCGTATGTTCCCCCACGTCGACGTGGTGGTGAACGGCGAGGGAGAGCTGATCTTCCGGGATCTCATGAACGGCTACCTCGACGGCGCCCGCCGCACCGGCCTCCACGAGATCAGCGGCATCTCCTTCCGCGAGGCGGATGGAAACCTGGTCACGACTCCCGAGCGCGCACGTATCGAGGATCTCGAGATCCTGCCGTCCCCCATCCTGTCCGGAGCGGTACCGCTCGTCGACAAAAAAGGCCGGTTCCTCTACGACTACGCGCTCATGGAGACGAATCGCGGCTGCCCCTACAAGTGCGCCTTCTGTTATTGGGGAGGGGCCACCGGGCAGAAGATGCGGGCGTTCTCCCGGGAGCGGCTGCGCGAGGAACTCGAAGTGCTGGGGCGGCATGGCGCGGACATCCTCATGCTCGCCGATTCCAATTTCGGCCTCTTGCGCCAGGACGAGGAATTCCTCGATGATCTGCTCCGGGTGCGCAGTACATACGGGTTCCCGAGGAGACTCGAAACCTCCTGGGCCAAGAACAAGTCCCCCGGCTTCTACCGCATCATGGAAAAGATGAAGCAGTCCGGGATGCACAGCGCCTTCATCCTCGCCCTGCAGACGATGGATGATTCCGTGCTGGATCTCATGCGCCGGCGGAACATGAAGCTGAACGACTGGGAAAGTCTCGTCGCCTGGCTGACCGAACACGGCATCACACCGTATCTGGAGCTGATCTGGGGAGCGCCGGGCGAGACGATCGCCTCGTTCCTGGACGGTTACGACCGGGCGGCACGGCATACGCCGTTCATCGCGGTCCATCCGCTGATGCTGCTGCCGAACACCGAGTACCACGACAAGCGGGAGCAGCACGGACTGGTGACCGTGCGCGGTGAGCAGGACGACTTCGACTACGTGCTCGCCCACAGGACCATGACGCTCGCGGACAACGAGCGCATGCTCCGCTTCATCTGCTGGAACCGGGTGCTGGCCCGGAGCCTGCTGCTGCACAACATCTGGGTGGCCCTGCGCGAGCTCGCCGGCGTCCCCCAGTCACGCGTCATCCTCAGCTTCTCCGACTGGATCGAGAAGAGCGACGCCCCCGGGGCCCGGCAGCTGCACGCGGTCGCCAGACCGGCCAGTTCCGCCAGCGAACTGGTCGACCCCAACGTCTGGCGCCTGCTCACCAAGGGGCTGCTGCGGCAGTGGTGGCAGGAGGCCATGCGCCCCCACGTGCCCGAACACCTGCTGCCCCTCCTGGACGAGGTGTTCCGCTACGACCTGCTGTGCCAGCCCGTCCGCCCGCTGCCCGACGGTTCGGGTCCCGAGGAGGACCTCCCGGTCGTCACGAAGTACGGGGAACGCTGGTACCTGCGCAGTGACGCGGAGTTCACCCACCCCGTGCCCCGGTTGATCGCCGCGCTCCGGCGCGGGGAGACGGTGAGCACGGAGCCGGAGCGCCATACCACCGACTTCTACTACCGCGTCGAGTTCGGTGGTGACCTCCAGCACTACTTCCGCATGGACCGCTTCCGCGGGCTGACCGAGCAGCAGCTCGACGAACGGTTCACGAAGGTTTGACCGAGACTGAGACCACGGGAGACGAGAGACGATGGATCGCGCCGGACTCATTCGGGAACTTCACGAGATCGCAGCGGGCATGACCAAGGGTGATCACCGGCAGGCGCCCGACGAGGGCGACGCAAGCCTCGTGGACCAGTACGGATTCAGCTCCCTGGACGCTCTGGAGTACCTGCTGATCCTGGAGGAGAAGTTCGATGTCGTCTTCGAGGACGAGGACCTGACGGAGGAGACCCTCTTCTCCATCGAGGGCCTGGCCACCTACATCATCGAGCAGAGGGCCGGCGAGAGCCGCTCCCTGACGTGACGGCCATGACGCCGACGGCCGCGCGGCCGGGTGGAGCGGCCGGCGAGGTGTCGGTCAGTGTGGTCGTTCCGACACGTGACCGGACCACACGGCTCCTGCTCACTCTGACGGCCCTGGCACATCAGACCATGGACCGTGAGCGGTTCGAGGTCATCCTGGTCGATGACGCCGACGACGGTGCCGATGACGTACCCGGCCGCGGTGCCGTGGAGCAGGTGCTGTCGGCCGGACCGGCGGGGCTGCCCGTCCGGCGGGCCGCCACGGGCGGGCGTGGTGCGGCCTGCGCGCGCAACAGCGGGGCACGACTGGCTCGCGGGGAGGTATTGCTCTTCCTCGACGACGACACGCTCGCCACACCGGGGCTGCTGGAGGCGCACCTCGCGGCCCACCAGGACGCCGGTGCCGCCGTGGTGCACGGCGGCGTCACCGATCTGTCCGCGTTCGCGATGACGCCCGATCCCCGGCTGTTGGAGGCGGCCCTGACCGGGGCCCGGGGGCGGAGGATCGAGCCCGGTACCGTCGCCGACCTCGGTTCCCGTGTCCCCCTCCTCGGACCGCGCCTGTCGTTCATCGAGAGGACCGCCCGCAGGGTGACGCGGTCGCCCGACCACGCCGCGCTGCGCTGGCTGTCCTGCATCGGAACGAACACCAGCATCCGGCGCACGGTGTTCGAAGGGGTCGGTGGCTTCGACGAGCACTACGGAGAGCTGTGGGGCGGTGAGGACCTCGAACTCGGGCTGCGGCTCTCCGCCTCGGGCAGCACGTTCGAACCGCTCGACGCCACCGCGTACCACCTGCCGACGGCGCGCCGGGACACCGGCGACCTCCTGCCCCGGTTCTGGCGGCGGGTCGCCGGCCGGCACGGCGACCCGCGCCTCGCGGACGTGGGCACCTTCCTCGCCGGCCGGCTCTCCCTCGATGAACTGGCCCAGCGGCTCTCTCGTGCGGACGGCGCCGTGGCATCCGGAACGGCGGTGTCATGACGACCCCGGAGGCGGCCACGGTGATCGTGGGCGGTACGGCCCCACAGATGCTGGACGGCCTCCGCTCCCGGCGGGACCTGTCCGTCCTGGCCGCCGGTGAGACCCTGGGCGCCGCCTTCGTCGACGTGCTGTCCGCGGCGCTGGGCCGTCTGCCCGCCTCCCTGCGGACCGGCGCCCCCGTGGTCATGGCGGCCACGGACTACTGCGTCTCGGCCACCTCGCGGTACGTCAGCCGGTGCGTGGAGGCGGAGGCGGGGGGCCGCAGACTGCGGCCGTCCGAGGCCATGACCCCGGAGCCGGCGCAGCTGCTCCAGGAGCTGGCGGCGGCCGGCGACTGGGACGGGCCGGGTTACGTGCTGATCAGCCCGCGTTCGGCCACCTTGCAGGCGGTGCGCTGGGCGTGGGGCACGATCTCCGCGGGGCTGCACGAGGCGATGGTCGTGTGCGAGCTGGTGCGCGATCCGCACGGCGACGGCTACCGGGTCGCGGCCGTCCCCGTGACCGCCGCCGGTGGTACCCGCTCCTCACCGGCCGACGGCATCGGTGGCACGGGCGGCACCGGCCGGACGGCGCCGCGGCGGCCGCCGGGGCCGTCGGTGGTCCTCTCCGGCACCGGCCTGGTCACCGCCTTCGGTGACGGAGGGGATGCGTTCTGGCGGAACCTGCTGGCCGGCGGGCGAGGGCTCTGCGAGCTGACCCGGTTCGACGCGTCCCGCTTCCGCAGTACGACCGTGTGCCAGACGAAGGTGGAGGCGACGCCCGGACAGCCGACGCGGCGTGCGCTGGTCGACCGGGCGCGCTCCGAGGCGCTGCGGGAGGCCGGACTCGCCAAGCTGCCGGACCGGACCCTGCTGGTGTACGCCGGGGTGGTTCCGCACCTGCCGCAGGTCAGGGACGCGCCCCGGATCGACGAGATAGCGCTGGAGCCCGACTGGGACGGGGACGGCTCGGGCATCGCCCCACCGAACGCGGTCCTGATGGCACACGCCTGCGCGTCGGGTGCCTTCGGGCTGGCCATGGCGCGCGAGTGGCTGCTGTGCGGGCTGGCCGACACGGCGGTCGTCATCGGGGCGTCGGCCCTCAACGCGTACGACTACGCCTGCCTCGACGTGCTGCGCGCGACGAGTACGACCGCCGCCCGCCCGTTCGACGAGGACCGCTCCGGCGTGACCATCGGGGAAGGCGCCGGGGTGATCGTGCTGGAGACCGCCGAGCGGGCGGCGGCCCGCGGGCACGCTCCCCTGGCGACGCTCAGCGGGATCTCCTGCCGGGTGGCGGGTCAGGGCATCAGCCGGCTCAACGCGCACATCGGCGCCGCGTGCATGCGGGAGGCGCTGGCCATGGCCGGGCTCACCAGCGTCGACTACGTCCACGGCCACGCCCCCGGCACCCGGCAGGGCGACGAGGCCGAACTGCTGGCCCTGGACCGGATCGGCGCCGAGCACGGCTGGCGGGGCGTCCCGGTCAGTTCGTACAAGGGGGCGGCCGGCCATCTGCTGCACGCCTCGGTGTTCCCCGGCGTCGTGGCGGCGGTCCGGGCCCTGCGTCATGGGGTCCTCCCGGGCACACCCGGGCTGCGCGAGCCTCTCGACGCGCGGCATGTGCGGGTGCTGCGCGATCCGGAGCCCTGTGCCGGCATTCGCTCCGTGATGGTCGACAGCTTCGGGTTCGGCGGCAACAACGCCGCGTTCCTCCTCACCGGGGGCGCGGCCGGGCGCAGGGAGGGGAGCAGGGATGGCTGACGCGGTGCTGATGACACCACGGGAGATCCTCACAGGATTCTCCAGTGTCAACAATCAGAACGTCCTGATCAACGATGACGAGTACCTCCGGCTGGACCCGGCGATGCGCCTCTTCTACGAGAAGGTCCGCGAGAACCTGGGTGTGGCCTGCATCGCGGGTCATCTGCGGTCCTGCGGATATTCGGTGCGGGCGCTGAACCTGCACGGACGCAACCCCAGCGACGAGGCGATCACCGACCTGATCCGGCGCGAGCGGCCCCAGTTCGTCGGCATCAGCATCATGTACGACCTGCACATCATCGACGCCGTCCGGCTGCTGCGCTGCGTCCGCGAGGCGGATCCCTCCGTCTTCGTCGCGATCGGCGGGGCGTTCTGCACCTACAACGCCAAACTCATAGCCGAGCGCATCCCGGAAGCCGACTGCGTGGCCTTCGGCGAAGGCGAACTCACCGTGGAGGGCATCATGGAGTGCCTGGCCGCGGGCCGGGACTGGCGCGGTGTGCCCGGCCTGTGGTTCTGGCGGGACGGCCGCGTCCGCAGCAGCGGCCCACCGAAACTCCCCGACCTCGCCGAGGAACCGTGGCCCGCCCGCGACCTGCTCGTCCACCACCGCAAGAACGGCATCCCCACGCCCGTGGCGTCGACGTACACCAGCCGCGGCTGCCACGCCAAGTGCACCTTCTGCTACGTCCCCCGGGCGCCTGGTGTCGTGGCGGGCGAGGCCTGGCGGGTCCGCTCACCGGTCGACGTCGTGGACGAGATCGAGTTCCTCCAGCGGGAGTTCGGCACCCGGTTCCTCTGGTTCAACGACGACAACTTCGGCGGCGCCTTCCAGGACGGCTACCACCACGCCGTCGGATTCGCCGAGGAGATCCTCCGCCGCAACCTCGACATCTCCTTCCACAGTGAGTTCCGCGTCGACACCGGCCTCATCGACCGGGAGGCACTGCGCACCCTGCGCCGGGCGGGGATGGCCTCCGCGCTGCTCGGCATGGAGACCGGAGCTCCGACGATGGCCAAGAGGTTCCGCAAGGGAACCATGGTGGAGTACAACTTCGACGCCGCCCGTATCTTCAAACAGGAGGGCATCGAACTCGAACCCGGCTGGATCATGGTCGAACCGGGTACGACCCTCGACGAACTCTGGGAGAACCTGAAGTTCATCGTGGCCGCCGGCATCGCCATGAGTGAGAACCCGTTCTCCTTCATCAGCCGCGCCATCGCGCTGCGCGGCACGGAGATGTACGACAAGATCACCGACCCCGCTCCCCCGGAACTCCCGGACGTCGAGGGGCCGGCCAGGGATGTCCTGCTGGAGGCCCGCCGGGAGTACCGGATCCCGGACCAGCGGGTCGAGGACGTGTGGGCGGCCTGGAGCAAGGTCAGCGCCGAGGTCGCCGACCACAAGGAAGAGCTGCCCTTCGTCGCCCAGCTCATCGTCGACGCGACCAGGGCGCGCAGGTCCCGGGGTGAGCAGGGGCTGCGCCCGCTGCTCAGCCGGCTGCGCGCCTGGGTCGGGGGCCTTCCGGATCTGCTGGTCGCCTTCCTCAACGTCGGGCTGCTGCTCGCGGACGAGAATCCGCCCCGGCTCGCCGAGCGGCTGGAGACGGAGCTGCGCACGCTGGTCGACGCCTACGACAGCGAGGTTCTGGGCCGGCCCTATCCGGTGTTCGTCGAAGAGACCAAGCGGCTGTGCGGAGAACAAGCCATGGCTGGGTGACCCGGCCGGTGTCGGGACGCGCACGCAAGGACGAGAAAGGAGACCCGACATGGCGGATGTGGTCCTGCTGACCCCCCGGGAGATCCCCACCGGCGCCGCGAGCCTGAACAACCAGAACGTCCTGATCAACGATGAGGAATACCTGTCCCTCGACCCGGCGATGCGGCTGTTCTACAAGCGGGTCCGCGAGAACCTGGGTGTGGCCTGCATCGCGGGTCATCTGCGGTCCTGCGGATATTCGGTGCGGGCGCTGAACCTGCACGGACGCAACCCCAGCGACGAGGCGATCGTCGACCTGATCCGGCGCGAGCGGCCCCAGTTCGTCGGCATCAGCATCATGTACGACCTGCACATCATCGACGCCGTCCGGCTGCTGCGCTGCGTCCGCGAGGCGGATCCCTCCGTCTTCGTCGCGATCGGCGGGGCGTTCTGCACGTACAACGCCAAACTCATAGCCGAGCGCATCCCGGAAGCCGACTGCGTGGCCTTCGGCGAAGGCGAACTCACCGTGGAGGGCATCATGGAGTGCCTGGCCGCGGGCCGGGACTGGCGCGGTGTGCCCGGCCTGTGGTTCTGGCAGGACGGCCGCGTCCGCAGCAGCGGCGTGCCCAGGCTCCCCGACCTCGCCGAGGAACCGTGGCCCGCCCGCGACCTGCTCGTCCACCACCGCAGGCACGGCATCCCCACGCCGCGCGCGTCGACGTACACCAGCCGCGGCTGCCACGCCAAGTGCACCTTCTGCTACGCGCCGCGGCAACCCGGAGTGGTGGACGGGTACTGGCGCGTACGGCCGGTGGAGGACGCGGTCGACGAGATCGAGTATCTCCAGCGGGAGTTCGGCACCCGGTTCCTCTGGTTCAACGACGACAACTTCGGCGGCGCCTTCCAGGACGGCTACCACCACGCCGTCGGATTCGCCGAGGAGATCCTCCGCCGCAACCTCGACATCTCCTTCCACTGCGAGTTCCGCGTCGACACCGGCCTCATCGACCGGGAGGCACTGCGCACCCTGCGCCGGGCCGGCATGGACCTGGCGCTCCTCGGCATGGAGACCGGGTCACCCGGCATGATGAAGCGGTTCCGCAAGGGAACCACCGTGGAGTACAACTTCGACGCCGCCCGCATGTTCAAGCAGGAGGGCATCGAACTCGAACCCGGCTGGATCATGATCGAGCCGGGTACGACCCTCGACGAACTCTGGGAGAACCTGAAGTTCATCGTGGCCGCCCGGGTGCACGAGAGCGAGAACCCGTTCTTCCTGATCAACCGGGCCATCGCGCTCCGCGGAACCGAGATCTACGAAAAGGCCACACGGTACGAGGAGCCCGACATCCCCGGCGTGGAGGGCGCCGCCTGGGATGTGCTGCGCCACGCCCGCCGCGACTACCGCGTCGAGGACGAACGCGTGGAACACCTGTGGACGGCCTGGAGCCGGGTCTCCTCGGAGATCAACGACCGCAAGGAGAACGAGGTGCCGTTCCTGGCGCAGAGCATCGCGGACGCCGTCCGTGCCCGGCGCGGCACCGGAGCCGAGTCCCTGCGCCCCCTGCTGGGCCGGCTGCGCCGCTGGGACCAGGGGCTCGCCGGGCTCCTCGTCGCCTTCCTCAACGCGGGGCTGCTGCTGGCGGACGAGAACCCGCCCGGGCTCTCGGACCGGCTGGAGAGCGAGCTGCGGGCCATGATCGCCGCGTACGACCGCGAACACCTCGGCGCCACCTTCCCGGACTTCGTGGTCGAGACGGCGAAGGCGTGCGGCGAGCACGCCCTCGCACAAGTGAGGGGCTGACCGATGACCCGTGAAAGAGTCCGGTTCGCGGCCGTGGGCTGCGGGAGGGTGTTCCAGCGCTACCACCTGCCCTGCGTCGACGCCCGGGACGCCCTGGAGCTGGTGGGGGTGGTGGACACCGACGTGGAGCGGGCCCGGGCGCTGACGGCGGACCGGCCGCGGGTGTGGACCGGCACCCGCGTCGACCGGCTGGTCCAGGAGACTCGGCCGGACGTGATCAGCGTCTGTACGCCCAACGACGCGCACGCGGAGCCGGTTCTGGCGGCACTGGACGCCGGCATCGCGGTGCTGTGCGAAAAGCCCCTGGCCGCCACGGTGGAGGAGGCGCGGCGGATGGCGGCCCATCCGGCGGCCGAGAAGCTGCTGGGGGTGAACATGCCCTTCCGATTCCACCCGCTGCTGGAGGCCTTCGCCGAGGTGGCGCGGTCCGGCGCACAGCGTGCCGACTTCACCATCGCCACTCCCGGCAACAGGGTGTGGCGGGCCTGCACGCCCTGGTACGGCGACGCGCGGCGGGCCGGCGGGGGCGCGCTCCTGGATCTGGGGCCGCATGCCATCGATCTGCTCATGACGGTCTTCGGGCGGTCGGACGTCGTGGCGTGCGAGGTGGACGCGACGGACGTCGAGGAGCGGGTCCGGCTGGAGCTGTCGTGCCAGGGCGTGCCGACGACGCTGCGGATCGATCGGGCCGCGCGCAGACTGGAGACGTCGGTCACCGTCACGACCGCGGACGGTGACCATGTCCTGGATCTGCGCCGCAACGAGCTGCGGCTGGCGGACGGCACGGTCGAGGCCGCCGGAGCACGACCCGAACTCGCGGCGATCTCGGCGTACTTCGACCTGCTGACGGGCGCCGCCGCCCCGCACGGAAAGGTGAGCGCCAGGGACGCCCTGGAGGTCCAGCTCGTCGTGGAGTCGGCCTACGAGCACGCCAGGGGCGCGAACGGTCCCCTCGTGCGAGGCCGGTGACGGGAGCCGGTGACGGGGGCGTCCGAGGATACGGGCCCTCGGGTCATCCGAGGAAGCGGGCCACTTCGCCGCAGAAGCGCTCGGGCTCGGCGCGATGCACGTAGTGGCCCGCGTCGATGGCCAGCAGCCGCCCGTGCGGCACCGCCTCGGCGACCTCGGCCAGCAGCGACCGGGGCACGGGGCTGGACAGCCCCCCGCTGATCACCAGCGTCTCGGCGGTGACCTCCCGGAGCCGCCGCCACCACCCGGGGTCCGCCTTCCTGAGGCCGTCGATGACCGGGCGCACGGTGGCGCTGTCCAGCTCTCCCGACCTGCGCAGCTCGCGGAACTCCCGGTAGAGGGAGATGACGGCTGCCCGGTCACCGCTCGGCCGCGCCCGCAGCTGCGCCTCAGCCGTCGCGTCCCGAGGGGGCGGCGGCGTGTCCTCGATCACCAGCCTGCGGACCCTGGAGGGATGGTGCTGGGCGACGAGCCAGGCGACATGACCGCCCATGGAATGCCCCACCAGATCGACGGTGCCGAGGTTCTGGCGGTCCAGCAGGGACATCACGTCCCGGTACATCGACTCGAAGGTGTAGTCGCCGGCCCTGGGGCTCCGCCCGTGTCCTCTCAGGTCCGGCACGATCACCCGGTGCCCCTGGGGCACCAGCGCGGAGACGAGCCGGTCCCAGCTCCGTCCGGTGTTCCCCAGCGCGTGCAGCAGGACCACCGGTCTGCCCGCCGGATCGCCGGTGATCCGGCAGTCCAACGCCAACGGCGCCTCGTCCAGCCCACCTTGACCCCGCCTCCGGTCCGCGTCACGCAGCACGCCGCGATGCTAGCCGCCGGCGGCTCCGGGATACAGATGACCCGTGCCGTCCGGCCCCCGCCGAGGAGGCCGGGTTCACGGCGGACTGGATTCCGGCCGGCCGCGTCGCGGGCCGGCCGACCGGGATCGGTTCCCTTCCGTGAGTTCGCCCCGCGGCTCGAGGAGTGCTCAGGAGCGGGTACTGGATACGAGGTAGTCCACGATGGCCGTGACCGTCTGCTGGTGCCAGACCAGATTGGCCGGGAGTTTGCGCTCCAGCAGCCGTTCCAGCCGGCGGCGGATGACGATCGCCATCACGGAGTCCATCCCCGTTCTCAGCAGTGACCGGTCGGGATCGAGCTCCGCCGGATCCAGCTTCATCTCGCTGGCGATGACGGAGACCGTCTGCTCATGCAGCAGGGCCCGGAGCGCGTCCTCGGACAGCTCCCCGAGGTCCCGGGCCCCGATCGTCTCCTCCCGCGGCGTCGGTCCGTCATCGGCGATGTCGCGCAGCAGGCCCGGTCGGCGCGCGCCGGCCGGGAGCGGCACGGTGCGCAACACCGCGAGACAGGCGGCGCCGGTCCGGCTGGCCTGCTCCCAGGCGCCGAAGGCCTCGGACGCCGTGATGTCACCGACCCCATGGGCCTCCAGCTCGGCGTCCACCGCCGCGTTGGCCGCCATGCCCATGCCCCGCCAGGACGTCCACGCCAGGCTCATGCTGCCGACGGCACCGAGGCTGTGGTCGTAGGCGGCCATGGCGTCGAGGAACGCGTTGGCGGACGCGTAGGCGGCCTGGCCGGTGAGACCCAGGTACTGCCCGCACGACGAGAAGTGGACCAGGAAGTCGAGGGCCCCCGGCGGGAAGAGCCGATGCAGAGTCAGGGCGCCACCGGCCTTCGGCCGCATCACCGCCGTCAGGGCGTCCACGCCGAGCCGGTCGACGAGCTGGTCCTCCAGCACACCGGCGGCGTGGACGACCCCGCGGATCGGCGGCATGCCCAGAGCGTCCGGGGTCAGGACGGCCGCCGCCGCCTCGGGGTCGGACAGGTCGACGGACACCACCCGTACGGTCGCCCCGAGCGCTTCGAGCCCGCGAACGGTCCCGATACGGCGCGCCTGGACTCCGTCGGTGACGGCGTCCCACTCCGACCGGGGCGGCAGGGCACCGCGTCCGGCCAGTACGAGGCGACGCGCGCCCCGCGCCACGAGCCACCGGGCGATGTCGCCGCCCAGGCTGCCCAGACCGCCCGTGACGAGATAGGTGGCGTCCTGCCGGCACCGCAGCGGGGCGTGGTCCGCGCCCGCGCCGGAGCGGACCAGCCGGCTCGCCCGGGCCCCGCCCTCCCGGACGGCGACGACGTCCTCCCCCGGGTTCCCCGCGATGACGCCCAGCGCGGTGACGAGGTCGTCCCTCGTGGGCCGTGGGGCGAGATCGAGCGTCCCACCCCACAGCTCGGGGTGTTCGCCCCCGACGACCCTGCCCAGACCCCACCGCGCCGCCTGAGCCACGGCCTCGAGACGGCCCGCCTCGCGGACACCGGAGGTCACCGACCAGAGTCTGGCCGTGCCCGGTGGCCATGCGCCGAGCCGCTGCGCCGCACCCGCGAGCAGCCACGCCTCCCGCACCGCGCGCTCCCCGGCCTCCTGCCCCGGCCGGTCCGTCAGCGGCAGCAGGATCACGTCCACGGGTCGGGACACCTGATCGCGCAGGCTTGCGAGACCGTCCGGATCGTGCGTCGCCAGGCACGCGATCCCCAGGCCCTCGGCCGTGGCCCGGAGTGCCGACTGCAGTTCCCCGTCCGCGCCGACCAGCACCAGCGGCCGAGAGGTGTGGGAGCCGTCGAGGGGCAGCGGCGTCCAGTCCATCCGGAACAGCAGTTCCCCTGGTGCGCCCGGACGCGTCCGGTCCTCCGCGCCCGCGTACCGCACCCCGGCCAGCACGGCCACGGTTCGCCCGTCCTCCGCCGCGATACGCACGCTCACCGTGCCGTCGGCGTCGGTGACCGGGCCTTCGACGCGTGCCTCGACGCGTGCGCGGGACGGCGGTCCGCCCGTGGCCCACACCCGGCCCACGCCGGCCACCACCCGCAGGGCGGCGGGTCCGGGGAAGGCGACGGCCGCCATGGACAGCGCGGCGTCGAACAGCGGGGCCCACGGAGCCGGGGCGGAGGCCGGCCCGTCGCCCGCGACGACGTCCGCGCGCAGCCCCTCCCGGACGCGCTCCAACCGTTCCACCCGCCAGGGGAAGGCCATGCCCGGTACGCCCACGGAGGCGAGGGCGGCGACGATCCGGTCCGGGGGAAGCACCGTCCCCGGTTCGGCGTCGGCGGGCGGGAGCGGCGGCGGCGAGGGGTCGCCGGACACGACGGCCGTCGCGTGGGTCAGCCACGGCTGCCCGTCCGCACCCGCATCACCCGTATCCGGATCGGCGGCGGCAGGATCGTCCGGGCCGGTGGTCCTGGACAGCAGGCGGACCACGCCGTCCTGTGCGGTCACGTCGACGTCCCGGGGCGCGGCCAGGGTCAGCGGCAGGTCGAACGACACGTCGGTGAGGCCGTACGGCCCCTCGCCCCGCCCCGCGGCGTCCAGCAACGTCTGGAGGACGACCGCCGCCGGGACGATCTCCACGCCGTGGATGGTGTGGCTGCCCGGGTACGGCCGGGACTCCAGGTCGACACGGGTGCGCCAGAGGTCCAGCGGCGTGGTCCCGGCCAGGGTGGTACGCGGTCCCAGCACGGTGCGGCTCGTCGTGTCGTGCCGTCCGCGGTCGGCCCTGCGGACCGGCAGGTCGCGCCAGTACCGCTGGTGCCGCCAGCTCCGCGTCGGAAGTGCCAGAGGTTCCGCGTCCGGCGCCGGGGGCCGGTCGAAAGTGACGCCGTGGCAGTACAGCGTCCCCGCGTTGGCCAAAAGCTGCTCGCGCTCCCCGGTGTCACGGCGCAGGGACGCGGCGACGCAGTGCCGGTCGGCCCCGACCGTGTCCAGCGTCTCCTGGACGGAGTGCCGGACCACCGGGTGGGCCGACACCTCCAGGAAGGTCCTGAACCCGTCCTCGGCCGCCGCGGCCACCGCCCCGGACAGCCGTACCGGGCTGCGCAGATTGGCCGCCCAGTAGGCGCCGTCGCGGGGAGCCTCGTCGCGCGGGTCGTCCAGCGCGGTGCTGTAGAGAGGGATCCGGGGGGCGTTGACGGTGAGCTCGGCCGCGGCCTCGGCCAGCTCCCGCGTCAAGGGGTCCATCTGCGGGCTGTGGAAGGCCACATCACTGTCGACCCGGCGCACGAGCAGGTCCGGGTCCCCCGCCAGCTGGAGCGCCAGGGCGTCGATCTCCGCCACCGCGCCGGCCACCACGGTCTGCGTGGGCGAGGCGAGCACCGCCGGCACCACGGCGTCGGTGCCGGCCAGCCGGGCGGCGGCCTCGTCGGCGGGCAGGCCGATCATCAGCATGCCGCCCGCGCCGGCCACCCGCCGCAGCAGGACGCTACGGCGGCACACCAGCCGGGCGCCGTCCTCCAGCGACAGGACTCCAGCCGTCGCGGCGGCCGCGATCTCCCCCATCGAGTGGCCGATGACGGCCGCGGGCCTCACCCCGAGCGACTGCCAGACGGCGGCCAGACCCATCTGGACCGCGTAGATCATCGTCTGGGCGATGTCCACACCGGTGACGTCCCCGTCCTCGATCATCCGACGGGCCGTCGCGCCGATCTCCTCGGCGAAGACCGGCCCGATCCTGTCGATCACCTCGGCGAACACGGTGTCCGTGGCGAGCAGTTCACGCCCCATGCCCTTCCACTGGGCGCCGGTCCCGGAGAACACCCACACCACCCGGCCCCCGCCCTCGCCCGCCACCGTGCCCTCGGCGAGACCGGGTGCGCTGTCACCGGCGGTACCCGCGGCGAAGCGGCGCAGCCTGCTCTCCAGCTCGGCGTGGCCGGCGGCGACGACGGCGACGCGGCACTCCAGGTGGCTGCGCCGGGACCACAGATCCTGCTCGAGCGAGGTGAGCGCGACGCCCGCGCCCGGTCCGTCCAGCCAGTCGGCGAGCCGGGCCGCGTCCTGCCGGACGGTCGCCCCCGACCGGCCGGAGAGCGGGAACAGGCGCGGCAGGGCGGGGTCGTGCCGGGACGCGGCGGACGGCTCGGGCCGTTGCGGTGCCTCCTCCAGGACGACGTGGGCGATGGTGCCGCCGTAGCCGAAGCTGGAGACACCCGCCCGGCGGGGACGGCCGCCACGGGGCCACGGGGTGAGCTCACGCGTCACCCTGAGCCGTGACTCCTCCCAGGGGATGCGCGGGCTGGGGGCGCGGAAGTGCCCGCTGGGCGGGATCTCCTCGTGGACGAGGGCGAGGATCGTCTTGATCATTCCGGCGATCCCCGAGCCTGCCTCCAGGTGCCCGATGTTGCCCTTGACGGAGCCGATGAGGCAGGGGCTGCCCTCGGGCCGGCCCGCGCCGAACACCGCGGCGAGCGCACCGGCCTCCAGCGGGTCGCCCGCGATCGTCCCGGTGCCGTGGGCCTCCACGTAGTCGACGGTGTCCGGGGCGATGCCGCAGCGCGTGTACGTCCTGCGCAGCAGGTCGGCCTGTGCTTCGCCGTTGGGCGCCATGATGCCGGCGGTGCGCCCGTCCTGGCTCACGCCGCTGCCGCGGATCACCGCCAGAACGCGGTCCCCCGCCCGCTCGGCGTCCGACAGCCGCTTGAGGACGAGTACGCCCGCGCCCTCCCCCCGGCCGTAGCCGTCCGCCGAGGCGTCGAACGGCTTGCTGCGGCCGTCCGGTGACGTGGCGCCCGCACGGTCCAGAGTCACCGAGAGGCCGGGCGCGACCATGAGGTTCACCCCCGCGGCCAGCGCCACGTCGGACTCCCCGCAGAGCAGGCTGCGGCGGGCCAGGTGGACACCGACGAGGGAGGCCGAGCACGCGGTGTCCACGGCGAGACTGGGGCCGCGCAGGTCGAGGCTGTGGGAGATGCGGTTGGCGGTGGCGCACAGGGCCGCGCCGATGCCGGTCCACGCCTCGATCCGGGCCAGGTCCTCCAGCAGCCGGCGCCCGTAGTCGTCCGAACCGACGCCGACGAACACGCCGCAGTCACTGCCGGCCAGGCCGAGGGGCGGGATTCCCGCGTGTTCCAGGGCCTCCCAGGCCAGCTCCAGCAGCAGCCGCTGCTGCGGGTCCATCAGCTCGGCCTCGCGCGGCGAGACACCGAAGAACTCCGCGTCGAAACCGGCGATGTCGGCGAGGAAGCCGCCCCGGCTCGTGGTGTTCCGTACGACGGCCGCGTGCTCCTGCCCGGTGTCCGCGTACGGCGCCCAGCGCTCCGCTCCGTCGCCGATGCCGTCCCGGCCCTGGACGAGGAGCTCCCAGAAGGCGTCGGGGGAATCGGCGTCACCGGGGTACCGGCAGCTCAGCCCGACGACGGCGATGGGCTCCTCACGCCCGGCGGTCCGCTCCCGCGGGGCTCCCGGACTCGTCACGCCCGGCCCCCTTCGGTGCCCGCGGCGCGCCGGGCGGGAGGCTCCAGCACGGTGACCACCGCGGCGGTGACCATGAGTCCGGGTCCGGCGCTCAGCAGGAGGAGGTGGTCCGAGGCGCTCACCTGCCCGTCCTCGACGAGGTGGTTGAGCTGGAGCCCGACGTCGGCGGCGCCCGCGTGCCCCGTGTCGCGGAAGAACTCCACGTCGCCCAGCGACGCGTCCAGGCCCATCGGCCGCAGGTGGCTGTCGAGGAAGTCGGCGGTACCCGCCCCGAGGTGGAGCACCTTCGACAGGTCCGCCACGGAGATGCCCGCCTCGCCCGTCACCTGCTCGATCAGCTTCGCACCGCTCGCGGCGTACTCCTGACCGATCTCTGACGCCTTCGGGCCCAGCTCCTCGACCATCGCCTCCAGGTGCTCGTTCATGTCGAGCTTCCGCCCGGTGGTGACCGCCGGGGGGAAGATCGGATCGTGCCCGCGGTTGAGGATCTCGAACTGGGGGAGCGACACCGACTCGATGGAGCGCAGCGCGGCCCAGCCGGGCCGCTTCGACAGGACGACCGCGGTGGCCGCGTCGGCGAGCACCGCGTCACGGTGCGCGTACCACCGGTCGACCGAGGGGGCGCCGAAGTTGTCCGCGCTGCTCACCACGGCACCGTTGCGGGACGGCGCGCACAGCAGGTACTGGGCCGCCATCTCCAGGGCGGCGAGGAACGCGTTGCATCCCTGCTCCACCGTCAGCGCCGGGATCGGGGAGTCGAGGGTGGAGCGCAGGATGTAGTGCGGCGCCGACCAGCCGTCAGGGCCCTGGTGGTAGGCGCAGGAGTGGATGAGGATGTCGATGTCGTCCGGGCCGAGGCCCGAGCGGTCCACCGCCTGCCGGACGGCCGTCACCGCCATGTCCGGCGCGGAAGTGCCCTGGGCCACGGCGATGTTCCGCCACCCGCAGGCATCCATCCGCTCCCTGTCGTACGCGCCGCGCCGGACCGCCTCCTCCACGCTCACCCTGGGCGGAATGTACGCCCCGGTCCCGGCCAGGAAGATGTTGTCAGTTCTCACTCTCAGGGTTCCTTAACTGACCGGTCCGTGGCCTGATGACCTTCCCGGTCTCGGTGGTCGGCAGTTCCGCCACGGAGGCGAAGGCATGGGGGACGCAGGAGGGCGACAGCCGCTCCCGGCAGAAGCGGTCCAGCTTGTCGAGGTCGACCGTGCCGGGTGTCACCGTCGCGCTGATCCGCTGCCCGAGCACCGGATCGTCCACCCCGGACACCAGACACGAGGCGACGTCCGGGAAGGCGAGCAGGACGGCTTCGATCTCCTCGGGGCTGACCTTGGCGCCCGCGACGTTGATGCTGGTGGACAGGCGCCCGGCGAGGACGAGTTCCCGCCCTTCCCATCGGGCCAGGTCGCCCGTGGTGAATCCGTCCCGCAGCGGGGTCGCGTCGACGCTCTCCCCGTCGGCGTAACCGAGCATCATCGACGGCGAGGTGACGGTCACCAGCCCCGGCACGGTTCGCCCCGGCACGGCTTCTCCCGGCAGCGCGGTGGCGCCGTCGGCACCGTCCCGTGCGATCTGCGGGACCGGGGACAGCCTGACCTCCACACCGGGCAGGGGCACGCCGGGTCCGGAGGCGCCCGGCTGCCACGGGGCGGGGCTGCTCACGCAGATCGGCCCGGTCTCCGTGGTCCCGTAGACCTGGCCTACGTGCCCGCCCAGCCGGGTCGCGACCAGTTCGGCGGTGTGCGCGTCCAGCGCCATGCCGGCGGAGAGGAACCCGACCGTGCGGCCGTCGTGCGGCAGGGCGCGGGCGGCCTTGGCGAGCAGGCGCAGCAGGGGGGGCACACCGACGAACAGCGTCACGTCGGCGGCGGCGAGCTCACGCAGCAGCAGACGCGGCTTGTCGGGCGTCAGATAGCGGACAGGCGCACCCGCCAGGGTCGCGGCGACGGCGCACAGCCCGAAGCCGTACGCGTGCTGGAGGGGTACGGGGCACAGCAGCCGGCTCTCCGGCCCCAGCCCCAGGGCCGTACGGTAGCTCTCCGCCTCGGCCAGCAGGGCGGCGGCGGAGCGCAGCGCGACCTGGGGGTACCCGGTGGTGCCCGACGTGATCTGCGCCGTCGCCGCCTCCTCGAAGGCGTGGTGCCGCGCTGCTCGCCGGCCGGGTTCCCGGACACCGCTCAGCGTCCGCGCGCCCCAGTGGGCGGCCGTGACCGGCAGGGCCAGCGGCGACTCGTGCGGGGCCGAGAGGAAGTCCAGTGCGCAGCGGTCCCGGATCCGCCGGAGCTCCCACGGTGTCGTCCGGCGCGAGAGCGGAACGGCGGCCGCCCCGGTGGCAATGATCGCGAACACGTCGCTGACGAACTCGGCCGCGGGCCAGGCGACGGATCCCACGAGTGCGCCCGGCCCGGCGCCCGCCCGACGTAAGGCACGGGTCTTGGCGTCTACGCGTTCGACCAGCTGGCCGGCGCTGGTGGTCCCGGAGGCGTCGCTGAGCAGCGGCCTGTCCCCCGGACGGGCGCCCTGCTCGTACAGCAGGGAGAGCAGCTTCGCGCGCGCGGCGGTCATCCGAGTTCGGTCAGCCCGCGTCGCAGTGCCCCCGCCGCCTTGTCCAGGACCTCCCCGGTGTGCGCGGTGCTCAGGAACCACGGTTCCAGCGCGTTGGGGTGGAAGTAGACGCCCTCCCTCTGGGCCAGGACCTGGAGCCGGCGGTGCCGGGAGAAGTCGATGGCCTCGGTGAGGTCGCGCAGCGTGTCGTTCTTCTCCAGCGGCTTCTTGAGCAGGGCCACGCACATCAGGGTGCCGACCCGGTTGATGTGCACGGGCCGCTTCTCCGCGGCGAAGATCTCGCGCAGGGCGTTCTCCGCTCCGGCGCCGACGCCCTCCAACTCGTCGTACAGGCCGGGCAGTGCGCGGATCTTGGTCAGCATGCTGACGACCGCGCGGAGGGCCGCGTGGTTCCCGGCGTAGACGCCGGCGTGGTACGCCTCGTTCGTGGCGAGCATCCGCATCGCGTTCTTCCGCCCGCCGAAGGCCGCGACGGGGAATCCGCCGCCCATGACCTTGGACAGGACCGTGAGGTCCGGCTCGACGCCGTAGAGTTCCTGAGCGCCTCCGCGGGCGACCCGGAAGCCGGTGATCACCTCGTCGAAGATCAGCATCGCGCCGCTGCGAGAGGTGAGGTCGCGCAGCAGTTCGAGAAAGCCGGGTAAGGGGGGAATCACACCGGCATTGGTCAGGACCGGCTCCAGGATGACGGCCGCGATCCGGCCGCCGTCGCGCGCGAAGAGCTCTTTGACGGCCTCGGCGTCGTTCCACGGCACCTGCGCGGTGTGCGCGAGCGCCTCCGGGATCATGCCCGGCGCCCCGGGGACAACGTCCGTCGGCCGGGCGCCTTCCATCTGGAACGTGGTCTTGCTGCCCGCCCGCAGGACGGTCTCGCTCCAGCCGTGGTAGTGCCCGTCGAAGGTGACCACCAGTGAGCGTCCCGTGGTGGCGCGGGCGAGCCGCAGCACGGAGGCGACCGCCTCCGTACCGGAATTGGCGAACCTGACCTGCTCGACGCCCGGCACCAGTTCGGCGATGAGGGATCCGGCCTCGGCGTCCAGCTCGTGCGGCAGGCCGGTCATATGGCCCTTGGTGAACTGGTCGGCCACGGCGTCGGCCACATCGCGGTCGGCGTAACCGAAGAGGTGGGGGCCATAGCCCATGTTGAAGTCCACGAGCTCGTTGTCCTCGACATCCCGGAGCAGGCAGCCGTCGGCGCGCCGTACGACGAGCGGCACGGGGACGGCCGCCGCCCGCATACTGCTGCTGACACCGCCGGCGACGACCTCCTTGATGCTTTCCAGACAATCAGCATTCGTCCGACGTTCTGCGTCCATGGCACCCACTGAATACCTCCGGCTTCGTCGGCCTGATCCGGACCCACAGAATGCCTCAGGGTTTTCGCGGCCAACAACGGTGATTGCCGGAATGGCCGGATAACGGGGGTGATCGGCCCGTCTTGAGTGGCAGGATCGAACGGGCGATCAACCGCGCCGCGGAAGGGGAATGTGATGTCGTCTCGGGGCGTCGCCGTGGTCACGGGGGCGGGATCGGGCCTCGGTGCCGCCATCGCGGTACGGCTGGCCGCCACCCATGATCTGGTGCTGACCCATCTGACAAGGGACTCGGGGCTCGCCGACACCGCCGACCGGGTTTCAGCGGCCGGTGCGGACGTTCTCGCCACGGTGGCCGGGGACCTCACGCATGAGGAGACCGTGGAGCGCCTGGGGAAATCCATGGCAGCATGCGGTCAAAGGCTCGACGTCCTCGTGTGCAATGCCGGGGCGTACAGATATACGTCATGGCAGGACACCACGTGGGACGACGTGCGCAAGGCCCTGGACGTCAATCTCCTCGCGCATATCGCCTGCGTACGCGCCGCCACGCCCCATCTGGTGGCGCGCGGAACGGGCCGGATCGTGGCCGTTTCCACAGTGCTCACGCGGGTAGGACGCGTGGAACTCGCCCCCTACATCGCGGCGAAAGGCGGCCTGGAGGCATTCGTCCGCGCTCTCGCTCGCGAGCTCGGCCCGCACGGGGTCACAGCGAATTCCGTGAGACCGGGTTCCATCGAACTGGATACCGAACAGCGGTCTCACCCGGATTATCCGTCCTGGCGGCAACGGGAATTCTCCCGGCAATGCATCAAACGGCATGGGCGTCCCGAAGACGTGGCCGCGGCCGTGGCTTTCCTGGCTTCTCCCGAAGCAGGTTTCGTCACCGGCCAGAGTCTGACCGTCGATGGCGGCTGGGACCTGAACTGACCTGCGAAGCAAGCCGATCCAAGGACCTCCACGCGAATGGCGTACGCACATGGACGGAAATCCGCTACCCGTGTATGGCTGGTGCGGCACGCGCAATCGCATGCCAGCGTGAAGAGACTGATCGCAGGTTCGCGTACGTGTGCCGGCCTCACGGAGCTGGGCCGGGAACAGGCCGCGCGGCTCACGGCCCGGCTGGCAGCCGAACCACCGCGGCCGGACGCGCTGTTGACCAGCCCGGTGCGCAGGGCCCGCGAGACGGCCGAGGTGCTGGCGAACGGCCTGGGCCTCGGGGCACCGGTCCTCGAAACACGGGCGCGCGAGCTCGACTTCGGAGCGGCCGACGGCCTGTCCATCGACGAGTACCAGCGCATCCACGGGGCGTTCGACATGACCGTTCACCCCGACCGGCCCTTCGCGCCCGGCGGGGAGACGTGGAACCAGCTCCGGACCCGGGCCGGCCGTGTCGTCAACGACCTGATGTCCGGTCACCGTGGCGGTACGGTCATGGTGGTGTGCCATGCCGGTCTCATCGTCGCGGTGATGTCAGCGCTGCTGGACGTCGTCCCACCGGTGCTGTTCACGGACGCCACACCCGCGGCCACTTCGATCAACGAATTCGTCCACGACGGCTCCCGGTGGGACCTGCTCCGGTTCGACGACGCGAAGCATGTCGCCGAGGCCGAATGAGGAGGGCGGGACCGGGCCCGCGGAGGCCGAGTTCGAAGACGACGCCTAGGAACGGGTGGCGGTCGCACAGCCGTTGACCTTGGCCGTCGGGCCGTTGCTCCCGTTGATCGGCTCGCTTCGGTCATACGGATCGATCTGGTGGGCCTCGTCGGCAGGGTTCTCGTCGGCCGCGCCGAAGGGCGGCAGGAAGCAGCCGGTCCGGGCGGAGCAGCCGCCGTCGGTCATGTCGAGCGCATACGAGACCAGGGGCATCGTGCCCGGTTCGGCGACGACCTCGGCCGGGTCGTCCCCGCTCATCACCACCTCGCGCCGCACGATCGTACGGCGGACCTCGGCGTCCCGTCCGCCGTCGCCCACCGGGGTGACCGGGTACACGCAGGTGACGTCCGCCGTCGCCTCGACCGCCCCCCGTTTCCCTTCCCGGTACGCCAGCCGACCGCGCGTCTTGACCACGTCACCGACCAGCCGGGCCCGTTGCGGCCGGAAGCGGCTGAACAACAGCAGCGGGTCGGTCTCAGGGGCGGGCGCCGTCGACGACAGGGCCGTACGGAGATACTGCTGGACGTCCCTATGGTGCGGGCTCAACGGCGCGATCGCCTTCGTGGGCCGCTCGCCGCGCAGCACGCGGGAGTCGAGCCCCGCGGCCACCAGGAAGTCCCGGCTGTGCCGCAGCGCCCGTTCGACCTGGGCGGCGTCCATCCAACCGGTGGCCTCGGCCGGTGGGACCGTCGGCCCCTCCGGGCCGGCACCCCTGGCGTCGCTCAGCTCGGGATGGGAAATCAGGGCGAGCCAAGAGCACGTAGAGGTGCCTCGCGAGAGGTCCGGGTGAGCCGGTCCTCTGCGTCTACAGAGTGAGTGTGATCGCGGCGGCGATGCCTCCCAGGCCGAGGGCGAAAGCCGCCTCGTTCCAGCCGCCCTTACCCCACCGGAACGGGCGGTCGGCGGCCAGCCGGCCCGGGCCGATGGCGGCGACGGCCAGCGCGACGACGGTGATGCAGACGCTGTATTCCACGCCGCCGTCCGTTTCCCACAGGCCGTGGGCGCCGGTGACCGTGGCCATCGCATTGATCATGACGCCGATCAGGGCGGCAGCCGCGAGCGGTGTCAGCAGCCCGAGGGCCAGACCGAGACCGCCGAGCAACTCGGACAGTCCGCCGATCACGGCGAAGAGTTTCCCCGGGTGGTAGCCCAGGGCCGCGAACCCCTTGCCGGTCGCCGTCAGGCCCGGGCCTCCGAAGAGTCCGAAGACCTTCTGGGCCCCGTGCGCGGCCATCAGCAGGCCGAAGGCCAGCCTGATGAGCAGCAGGCCGAAGTCACCGGCGGTCGTCGTGGGCCCGGTGGTGGAATGCGCCACCGGCTCCGCGGAAAAGACGGAATTGTTCAGAATGTGTTTGATCAACATGGCAATGCTCCGGTTG
The DNA here is from genome assembly GCF_043195475.1 of Streptomyces sp. Y20. NCBI lineage: Bacteria > Bacillati > Actinomycetota > Actinomycetes > Kitasatosporales > Streptomycetaceae > Streptomyces > Streptomyces sp. Y20. The sequence goes on along the minus strand of NZ_JBIDDP010000006.1, from coordinate 301,040 downwards.
GAACGCCAGAACGGGCGTCTCCCCCAGCTCGGCCGGACGCCGAGCACCGGTCATGGGTAAGTCCGCGCGGTAGGGGGGAGTCCCGGTCCACCTGTCCTTCCACCGCGGGCGGGGTCGTGCGTCGGGGCGGTGGCCCGCGGGAGCGGGCGGCCGGCCTCGCGTCAGTGGTCCTGGGCCGGCCGGTCATCACGATCGGTGTCGGTGGGACACAGTCGTACGCAGCATTCGCCGGCCTCGGGGGCCAGCACGGCCTGGACCCCGCGGACCTCCAGGCCGGTGAGGTAACCGCTGAGGAAGGCCTGGTTCATGCCGCACACCAGGCCGGGCGCCTTCGCGGCCAGCGGATGGAACGGGCAGTTGCGCAGCCGGAGCCGGGTGGGAGCCTCCCGCACCGGTTCGTAGCCGTACGCGTCCAGCAGCCGCTCGCACGCGGTCAGCCCCCGCTCGGGACCCAGGCGACCCGGACGGGTCTCCTCCCGCGCCGCCTCCCCCAGCCGCCGGCCGCGCTGCCCGGCGGTCCGCACCGCCGCCTGCGCCGCATCCTCACCCGCCCCCTCACCCAGGACCGCCTCCAGCAGAAGGTCCGCCAGGAACTCGTGGCGCCGGTCGGGGATGCTCACGGTGATCTGCGCGCCACTGGGCTCGTACACCTTCGGCCGTCTGCCGACCTTGCGGATCCCGCCGGGCGTCTCATAACGCGCGCGGAGCAGACCCGCGTCGACGAGCTTGTCCAGGTGGAAAGCGGCGAGCTTGCTGGATATCCCGGCGCTGGCGGCCGCCTCGTCCCGGGTGACGGCACGACCGGCCCGCCGCACGAAGGCGAACATACGCCGCCGCGAGTCCTCGCTCAGGACGCTGACGGACTCGATCGCGCTGGGGACCGCATCGGCCGGTGCTGTCGGTTCGGAAGCCACACCACCACGGTAACCCCCATGGGCGTACGCACAAGAGGTCTCCCAACCCTGTGGACTGCACGCCTCGGCGACCTCGTTCGATAACACCAGGATGTGTTGGGGAAAGAAGGGTTGCGAGGGTTCATGAACCGCAGCCCTGACTCGACCTGGAGCGCTACAGCTCCGCACGCTTGCGTGCTGACCTCGAAGGCGGGTGCCGGCATCCTGCGCGCGGGCCGCTCGGCCGGCCGGGGTGGCCGGGGCCCGGTAGCGGCCGCGGTACGGGCCCGTCTCAGCGGCGTCCGGCCAGCTTCTTGGCCTCGGTGAGGATCCGGCCGCGCTCCAGGAAGCCCATCCCGTGCTCCCGGAGCATCCGGTCGACCCGGTGCTGCCCGCGGCCGGCGGAGAGGAGCCGGGCCGCCTCGGTCACCAGTGCTCGCGGCACAGGTGCGGTCAGCGCGGACAAGGCACCGGTGCGGTCCGACGGCGCACGGTCCCGGGAGACCCGCACCCGCAACGGGCGGGTCCACACCCGCACGCGCCGATCGCCCCGGGTGGCCAGCAGATACGCGCCCAGGAGCCAGCAGGCGGCCAGGATGCCGATGAACTTGAGCACGTCCGCGGCCGGCGGGCCGGTGTAGGTCTTCTCGTCGCCGATCGAGCCCAGCGGGGCCATCAGCAACAGGACGCCGGCGACCACGCGCCAGTGGCGCTGCCAGAAGCCCCCGGCGGCGGCCGGCGCCCGCTCGGGGGCGGGTCGGGCCGGCGGGCCGGTGGGGGCGGAGGCGGGCCGGCGGTGGACCCGGCGGGCGGTTTGGTCGACCGGGGTCATCGTGCCGTCGAGGCTGTACCGGAACAGGGCGATGTCCCACTCCCGCGCGTAGGCGACGGCGGTCGGCGTGTAGTCGCTGCCGGTGAAGAAGATCAACTGGGCCGCCGACCCCTTGGGCCGCGCACCGACGAAGCGCTGGAGATCCGGCCGTCCCACCTGGGCGGCCTGGTACTTCACCTGCCCCAGCGCGCCTCGCGCCCGGACATCGATGCCCGCGTCGGGCCCGCCGGGACGCGCGGTGGCGTCGGTGTACCCCCAGTGCCGCATCCAGCGGGCCGCGTTGTGCTCGGCCTGCTGCCACGACGAGATCTGCATCGGCCGTGGTCCCCCGGCCCCGTTCCCCGCCCCGCTCACCTCGTCCCCTCCCGCGTCGCGCCCGCCGGCTCATCGTATGCCGCGCCCCGGGGCGGCATGGACGCTACGGCAGCCGTTCCGGCACCCGGCGTCCCCTGTATCGCCGGCCGATCGCCCCCGAACGCCGTTCGGCCATGAAGGGGGCGTACCGCCGCACGGGGGCGCGCCCAGGCGTGCACGGCGAGAGTCACTCGCGGACCTGAGCCTTCACCGGGGCACGCGCGTCACCGCCGGCCGTGTCCAGGCCCGCGAGGAGGCGCAGCCCGTCCTCGGCGGGGCTGCCGGGAGCCGCGGACAGCACCAGCAGTTCGGTGCCCGATGCGTCCGGCAGGGCGAAGTTCTCCTGGTGCAGTTCCAGCAGTCCGACCAGCGGGTGCCGGTACGCCTTGCGTCCATGGGTGCGGGCACGTACGTCCGCGCGGGCCCAGAGGCGGCGGAAGCGCTCGCTGCCCATCGCCAGTTCTCCGATGAGCGAGGCCAGGCCGGGGTCATCGGGGTACTTGCCGGCGGCCAGGCGCAGGTGCCCGACCACGTCGAGGGTGCACTGCTCCCAGTCCGCGTAGAGGCCGCGCTCGGCCTCTTCGAGGAAGATGTGCCGTGCGGTGTTCAGGCCCGGCACCGGCCGGCCGAAGAGGAGCCCGGCGAGGCGGTTCCCGGCGAGCACGTCCAGGCGGTGGTTCATGATCAGCGCGGGTGCGCCGGCGACCAGGTCGAGGACGCGCAGCAGCTCCGGCCGGACACGGCCGCCCGGCGTCTTCGTGCGGCGGCGGCGCTGCCGGGCGAGCCGGTAGAGGTGCGCACGTTCGGTCTCGTCGAGGCCGAGGACGTGGGCGAGCGCGTCGAGGATCTGCTCGGAGGGCTGGGTCGCGCGGCCCTGCTCCAGGCGTACGTAGTAGTCGACGCTGACTCCGGACAGGTGTGCGACCTCTTCGCGGCGCAGCCCTTCGACCCGGCGGCGGCTGCCGGTGGGAATGCCGACGGCCGCCGGGTCGACCCGGGAACGCCGGGTCCGCAGGAAGCCCGCAAGATCGTCCATGCGTCCAGTATCGCCTCGGTGCTGGCCGTGAGGGTGGCCCTGCCGATACCAGGAACTCCCGTCCGACGGAAGAGGCGCCCCTGAACACCGGGCGCCGCGGCGTCCACCATCGAAGGCATCCGATCCGGAGGAGTTCCCATGAAAACGCTGATCGTCTACGCCCACCCGGAGCCGAAGTCGCTCAACAGCTCACTGAAGGACCTCGCGGTGTCCACGTTGATGAACGCCGGGCACGAGGTACGGGTGAGCGATCTGTACGCGATGAACTGGAAGGCGGTCGTGGACGCCGCGGACTACGGCCCGCACGCCTCGAATCCGCTGAGGGTCGCCCTGGACTCGGGGCGGGCCTTCGACGCCGGGACGCTCACCCCGGACGTCCTCGCCGAGCAGGAGAAGCTGCTGTGGGCAGACACGATCATCTTCCAGTTCCCGCTGTGGTGGTACACGATGCCCGCCATCCTCAAAGGCTGGGTGGACCGGGTGTTCACCTACCACTTCGCGTACGGCGTCGGCGAGCACAGCGACACCAGGTACGGCGAGCGCTTCGGCGAAGGCACCCTCGCGGGCAGGAAGGCTCTGCTGTCGGTGACCGCCGGCGGCCCGGAACCGCACTACGCCGCCCGCGGGATCAACGGCCCCATCGACGACCTGCTGTTCCCGATCCACCACGGCATCCTCTACTACCCGGGCATCGAGGTCCTGCCGCCGTTCGTGCTGTACGGCACCGACCGGATGACCGGCGAGGACTACACGGACGCCGCCAAGGCCTGGGAGCAGCGCCTGCTCACCCTGGAGTCGACCGAGCCGATCGCGTTCCGGCGGCAGAACTTCGGTGACTACGAGATCCCCTCACTGCACCTGAAGGAGGGTCTGGAACCGGCCGGCCGCACGGGTTTCGGACTGCACGTGCGCGGCTGACCTCGAACGATGGACGGACGAGTGTCCGGAACCTCGCCCGCGTTGCCCGCGTCTAGCTGTGCGGTGAGGCAGGAGCGGTGGCGCCGGGTCCCGCAGGGGTGCCTTCACCAGGGGAATTTTCATGGCACGGCGGACACTGGCAGTCCCCGCTCTCGGCCTGCTGGCACTGCTGGGGACCGGGGCCTGCGGCAGCGACCACGGCTCGTCCGACGCTCGTCCCGCCGTATGCCGGGCGTCCCAGCTGGGCTGGACGATGACCCGTCTGCCCGGCAGGCAGCAGACCGCGCCGGCGGCCACGCTGAGCGCCGAGAACAAGGGATCGAAGACCTGCGCCTTCGACGGCTACCCGGACGTCGACGTGTACATCGGCAAGGGGCCGTCGGCCGACGGGAAGCCGAAAAAGGGCGCCGCAGCAGTGCACTTGGAACTGAACCCGGGCCATACCGCCGAGTTCCCGCTCTTCTACGAGGCGACGGCCGCTCCGGGCGACGGTTGCGAGGTCTCGGCCGAGTACGACCCCAGCATCACCGTGGTGCCCCCGCACACCAAGGACGGCTCCATCGTCAAGATGACGGATGCGAAGGGGCGTCATGTGCGGGCGCAGGTGTGCGGCGCCGGCATCGAGCTGGGCTCGCCACAACTGCGATGAGAAGCATGGGCATTGGGGAGCAGCACGTCAACCGACGTGTACCTCACGCGTACGGCGGCTGTGCGATCATGGTCGCTGCGACCGCTGACCACGGTCGGTCGACAGCCGCCGCACGGCGGCACGGGGGAATGCACCGGGGGGTGCGCCATGAACGCGGCGCAGGCCGTCGGCGGAAGATCACGCGTCGGAGTCCGCCACAGCGGCTTGCCGTCTGCCGGGTGGCAGTGGCCTGGCTTCGAGTCCTCGTGCCGCCGTCCGGCCTGCCTCAGTAGGAGAAAACCAGAAGTGCTCGATAGACGAATACGTTTCGGGGCGGTCGCCGCGCTGAGCGCCGCGACGCTGCTGGGCAACGCCGCGGCGGCTCAGGCCGGCACCGCCGCCCCCGTTCCGGGCGGACCGGCGCCGAACGCGCCGGCCCGGCCCACCGCGTCGGTGCCCTCGCACGGCGACGCCCCCGCGCCGACACTCGCGGCCGGTTCCGCGGCCGAGCCCTCGGCCTCCGTCACGCCGGTGCCGGCCGCCGACGGCGACTGGACGGCCCAGGACGCCATCCGCTTCTGGACGCCCGAGCGTCTGGCCGCGGCCACCGACCCCTCGGGCCGCACCGCCCCGCCCAAGAACGTGGCCGCGGCCCGGCAGCAGGGTTCCGCCACCGGCGTCACCGCCCAGCACTTCAAGGGCATCAAGTCCGTCGGCACGATCTTCACCACCGGCGCGGGCGTGAAGGGCCACCGCTGTTCGGCCAGTGTTGTGCGCAGCGACGGGCACAATCTGATCCTCACCGCCGGGCACTGTGTCGGCGCGAAGTCCATGTTCGTGCCCATGTACGACCACACCAAGAGCGCGTCCCAGCAGCCGAACGGGGTCTGGGCGGTCGACAAGTGGTTCCGTGACAAGCGGTACGCCTCGGACAAGAGCAAGAACTCCGACCTGGACTACGCTTTCGCGAGCCTGAAGCCCAACGGCCGCAAGAACGTCCAGGACGTCGTGGGCGCCAACACGCTCGCCCGTACGCCCGGCTACGCCAACCGGGCGACCGTCATCGGCTACCCGAAGATCGCGCACAACCCGCAGGACCAAGCGGTCCGCTGCCCCGACGTCTCCACGACCGCGCTGTCCGGCTACTACCAGATGCAGATCAACTGCGGGGGCATGTGGGGCGGGGTGTCCGGCGGGCCGTGGTTCTCCACGCTCGACGCCACCGGCAACACCGGCACGATCATCGGCAACGTGGGCGGCTTCATGCAGGGTGGCCCGGACGTACCGCAGACCGACCACCGGTACAACGAGATCAGCTACAGCCCGCTGTACGGCGACCGCTTCTTCAAGCTCTACGCCGACGCCCAGAAGGGGCACAACCCCGACTACGGTCCGTACCGGCAGCCGCGCCTGCCGTACACCATGGGAACCGGTTCGGCCTGGAAGCACGCCAGGCTGATGGCCTCCGGTGACTTCAACGGCAACGGCCACAGCGACATGATCGTGGTGCGGGACGACGGTGGGGCCACGCTGTACGACAGTGACGGCAAGGGCCGGTTCACCGGTGAGCAGCGGCTGCTGGGCAAGAACGGCACCTGGAAGCACGCGGTCACCATCACCGCGGGCGACTTCACCGGCTCCGACCGGTTCGACCTGCTGGTGCGCTGGACCGACGGCGAGGTGACGCTGTACGGCGATGTCGGCACCAAGGGCCTGAACCGGGCCGGTACCCAGATGATCAAGCCCAACGACCTCTGGAGGGACGCGACCGAGATCGCGGCGGGCCGCTTCGGCTCCTCCCGGCACGTCACCGACCTGATCGTGCGCTGGACCGACGGCGAGGTCACCCTCTACACGAACGTCGGCGCCGGCACCTTCGGCCAGGAGCACAAGCTCAAGGGCAAGAACGACACCTGGCGGAGTGCCACCCTGCTCACCGCCGGCGAGTACTCCGGCAGCGCCAAGTGGGACCTCATGGTGCGCTGGACCGACGGCGAGCTCGACGACTACGCCGGCACCGGCACGTCGGGCCTCGGCAGGGAACAGCGCGTCCTGGCCAGGAACGACCTCTGGAAGCACGACACGGTCATGACGACCGGCGAGTTCACCGGCAACGGCCGTACCGACGACCTCGTCGTCCGCTGGTCGGACGGCGAGACCACGATGTACCCGGACACCCGCGCCGCCCGCCTGGGCAGCGAGGCGACCCTGGTCCACGCCGCCTGCTGCTGATCGAGAGCCGGACACTCCATGCCCTCGGCACGAACATCGAGCCGAGGGCATCGTGCGTACCGCACGTCAGGAGGCCCGGTCGGCCTGCCGCGTCTTTGACGACCCCACCCGCTCGGCCGTCCGCGCAGCGCTCCGGTGCGTCCAGCGGCCGCTGGTCAGCAGGCCGGGCGACTCCGTAGGTGAGCCCCTGGGGCGGTCTCGGGCGGGAGTGCGGACGCTGGCTGCTCATCCACGGCCGTCACCCCGGACGACTACGACGCCCACCTGGACGCGTACTCCAGCACGCTGTGCCCGGGCGAGGCCGTGGCCGCGCCGGGTCGGCCGTTCCGCCGGCCGACCGACGTCTCAGGAACCGGGCTGCCGGATGCGGGCCCGTACGGCGGCGCGGTCGATCCCGAGTTGCGCCATGAGATCTGCCGCGGGATCCGGTTTCTCACACTCGAGGAGTGCGAGCAGCAGGTGCTCCGGTGCGATGCGCCGGCTGCCGGTCTTCCTCACCTCGGCGAGGGCGCGTGGCAGGACCGAGCGGGCGCCGGAGGTGAAGGGTGTGCGTTTGCGCGAGGCAGGGATCGGTGGGCGCTCGACTCCCTGGACGTCGATGCCGATCGCGGCCAGTGCGGACCGGTCGAGGGCGGCGAGAGCGGACCGCGCGGTCTCCACGTCGGTTCCGAAGGCCCGGACGGTGACCGAGCCCGGCTCGTTGAGCACACCGAGGAGGAGGTGTTCGGTGCCGATGCGGCGGTCGCCGCGCAGCCTGGCCTCTTCCACCGCTGAGCTGACTGCCGTGCGGGCACCGGCTGCGAAATGTTCGAACACTGTCGTCTCACTTCCCGTACTTGGCGTGGACGGACTGGCGGGACACGCCGAGGGCGTCTCCGATCTGCTCCCAGGACCATCCCTGCTCCCTGGCGCGTGCCACGGCGGCCGCTTCCACCTGCTCGGCCAGTCGGTGCAGGGCGCCTACCGCCCCTGACAAAAACACCGCTCCCGCATCGCCGGGCAGGCCCCGGTCGTCGCCCACTGCCACTCGCACCTCATCACCGGCCCCAGCGGCTGAACGGCTGAGTCAGTGGGCGACGATCATGTAGAGGATGGCGGTAGCTACCGCGCTGATGAGCAGGGAACCTAGACAACCGATCCGGTTACTGAAGAAGAACATGGTCCCCGTTTACCCCAAAAGACCCAGTAGTCGCATCGGCAGCTTCGAATCCCCCGGCCACCCGGTGCCCGCCCGGCCCGCAGACGGCGTCAAGGGTTCCGGCGGGACCGGCCGGGTGCGGACGGGTGCGGACGGGCGCGTGGGCGGGACCGTTCCGGTCGGCTCGGGCGAAGCCGGTGCAGGAGGTCATCGATCCCCTACGACACAACCGCCACGGTCCAGCCGGCCGCACCCCACCACGATCCATGCACTGCGGACCAGGACTGCCCTGGCCGCTGACGCCCCGTCGGCCCGCCGGAGCGTGACGACCACGCCCATCGGCGCGGCGGGCGTCCATTGACTCCCGTTTGGGATTCCGTTCCCTGAGCGTTCAACCGGTGCTCCCCGTCAGCGTCGTGTGCGCTTCCTAGGGTCCATGTGGCTTCCCGAAAGAAGGGGCTCATGGACTCACAGCTCGCCATCCGGGCTCGCGGCATCACCAAGTGCTACGGCGATGTCGTCGCGCTCGACGGCGTCGACCTGGATGTGACGCAAGGACAGATCCACGCTCTGGTCGGTCCGAACGGCGCCGGCAAGACCACCTTGCTCGGCCTCCTTCTCGGCCTGGCCGTGGCCGACAGCGGGCATCTGGAGGTCCTCGGCACGCCGGTGGGCCGGGCGTTCGAAGCGCCCGGCGGTGTCGCCGGGTTCGTGGACGGGCCGGGACTGTACCCCTCGCTCACCGCCCGGCAGAACCTCGCCGCTCTGGCCGCTCTGCGGGGCGACGGCGGGCGGTCGGCCGGGATCGGCGACGCACTGGAACAGGTGGGACTCACGGACGTCGCCGACGACCGCACCCGCGGCTTCTCCCTGGGCATGCGCCAACGGCTCGGCCTCGCCGCGGCCTTGCTCACCAAGCCGCGGCTGCTCGTCCTGGACGAGCCCTCCAACGGCCTGGACCCGGCCGGGAAGAAGCACGTCCACGGTGTTCTCACCCGGCTCGCGCGGGAGGGGACGAGCGTCGTGCTCTCCAGCCACCGCATGGACGACCTGGAGGCCCTGTGTTCGCAGGTCACCATCCTCGCGACCGGGCGGATCGTCTTCTCCGGGCCGCTGGGCAAGCTGGCCGCCGAGAACCGTGAACTCGACTACCGGGTGATGACGTCCGACCCGGAGCGCGCACGCCGGCTGGCCGCCCGCACGCCGGGAGTCCGCCTGTCCGGCGGCACCGCGGCGGGGCGGGGCGGGGAGGTGCTCTTGGTGCGCGCGCCGGTGCCCGCCCTCGACGACCTGGTGGCACGGCTCGTCCACGAGGGCATCGCACTGCGCGAACTCGCCCCGGTCGTCTCCCCGTTGGAGGCGGCGTTCCTGGCCCTGACCGAGCAGCGGAAGCCCGGGGCCCAAGAGCAGAGGGCGGACGCCCGGCAGGAGGAGAACGGCCGATGACCGCAACCACGACCCCCGCCGCAAGTTCCGCCCCCACCGCCGTACCCACCGCGCAAGCGCATAGCACCGCATCAGGCCGCGTCACAGTCGCCCGGAGCTACCGCTTCGAAGTCGTCAAGCTCCTCTCCCAGTGGCGGATCCGCCTCCTGCTCCTGGCCTGCTGGATCGCGCCGGCGCTCTTCGTGGCCGGGGTGAGCGCGCAGAGCACGCTGCCCACGGACACCCTCTTCGGCCGCTGGATGCACGCCACCGGGTGGGCCGGGCCGCTGGTCACCCTCGGTTTCGCCGGTACCTGGGCGCTTCCGCTGCTCACCTCCGTCGTCGCCGGTGACGTGTTCGCCGCCGAGGACCGGCTCGGCACCTGGCGCCACCTTCTCGTCGCCGTCCGCTCGCCCCGGCGGATCTTCGCTGCGAAGGCACTGGCCGGCGTCACCGTCATCCTGCTGCTCGTGGCCGGGCCGGCCGTCTCCAGCACGGTCGGCGGGCTGGTGGCCGTCGGCGACCAGCCACTGGTCGGCCTGGACGGCCGTGTGCTCGCGCCGGGAGACGCCGCCGGCACGGTCCTGCTCGCCTGGGCCTGTGTGCTCGCCCCGACGCTGGCCCTCGCCGGAATCGGGCTCCTCGGGTCGGTCGCCCTCGGGCGCTCCCCCATGGGTCTGCTGCTGCCCGCGGTCATCGCGCCGGCGACGCAGTTCGCCCAGATGCTGCCGCTCCCCGTCGCCGTACGCCTCGCCCTGCCCGGCGACGCGTTCTTCACCTGGAACGGCCTGTTCACCAGCCCGGCGCGGCTCGCCCCGGTCCTCATCAGTGTCGTTGTCAGCCTCCTGTGGGCCGTGGCGGCGACGGCGCTGGCCTATGTCCTCTTCATACGGCGCGACTTCACGAACCCCACCGACGACGGCTCGGCGCGCCGCGCGCTCACCACGGCCGCCCTGCCGCTCATGGGTCTGCTCGGTGTGACGGTCGCGGTCCTGGCGGCGGCGACCACGGCCACCGGCTCCGGGATCGAGCGGGCCAAGGTGCAGCACTCGCTCGCCACCGAGTTCGCCCACCTGTACCGCATGCAGACCGACCAGCTCCACCGGCCCGCTGTCACCGAGGCGCAGTTGAGGACCTCGGCGGCGTGCACCAAGGCCGGTGTCCAGGACGGCGCCCGGGGCCCGGGCAACGACTGGCGGTGCGTCGTCTCCTGGCACCTGCCGGGCGTCGCGGCCACCGGGTCGGCCGTCTACCAGCTGGACATCACGGCGGACGGGCGGTTCGTCGCCGACGGCGACGGACCGAAGGAAGTGAACGGCTACTTCCTGGTGCGGACTTCGACCGGAGACGCACCCAATCCGCTGTGGCAGTTCGACGGCAGCGTCGACCTGCTCTCCACCTCCCCGGACTCCCCGGCTCCCTGAACTCTTCCTCTCCGGCCACCCCCCGAACCCCCGAGTGCGCGAAGGAATGACGTCATGCAGATAGCACGCCGCCGCCGGCAGGCCGAGAAGAAGTACTACGACCTGCTGGGCAGACGTGTCAGCCGCCGGGCCACGCTGGTCACGGCATGCGTCACCACGGCCGCCCTGGCCACCGGCACCGCCGTCGCCGGGACCCGTCAGTTCGGCACCGACCAGGTCGGCCAGGTCACCGACAGGGGCCAGGTCGTCTCCGCCGACCAGTACATCGACCCGTACGGCGACCGCCTCGTCATCGACGACGGCAAGATCATGTCGTCGACGGTCAGCCCGGACGGCAGCCACCTCGCCGCCGCGCTCACCGACGGCGACGCCGCGCTGGTCGTCGTGGACCTCGCGACCGGGCGGATCAAGCAGCGTGTCGGCGCGAACGCCGCGGACGACCTGCGCATCAGCAGCGGCTCCGTCGGCCAGGAAGGCCCGACGTACTCACCCGACGGCAAGCAGCTGTGGCTGGGCCAGGCCGACGGGTACACCAGATTCACCGTGAACGCGGACGGCACCCTCACCGACCCGGTGACCGTCAAGATCCCGGCCGACGGCGACAAGCAGGCCCTGGTCGCCGCGGCGGTGTTCTCCGCCGACGGCTCCACCGTGTACGCCGCGGTCAACGGCCAGAACCGGGTGGTGGCGATCGACGCGGCGACCGGGGCCGTCAAGCGGAGCTGGGCGGTGGGCAACGCCCCGCGCGGCATGGCCCGGGCCGGCGACAAGCTCTACGTCGGCAACGAGGGCGGACGGCCCGCGAAGCCCGGTGACTCCACGCTCAACTCGTACGGCACCCAGGTGCCGGCCGACCCGAAGACCGGCGCCACCACCACCGGCACGGTCAGCGTCATCGACCTGGCCGACCCGTCCGCCGCCGTCGGCACCATCGACGTCGGCCTGCACCCGACCGCCGTGTACGCCCGGCGCGGCGCGGTGTTCGTCACCAACACCGCCGACAACAACGTGTCGGTCATCGACACCGCCGACGGCAAGGTCGTACAGACCATCTCCACCCAGCCGTGGCCGGAGGCCTCGGTCGGCTACGAGCCCGACGGCGTGACCCTCACCGACGACGGCCACCTGCTGGTGACGCTCGGCCGCGCCAACGCCGTCGCCGTGTACCGGTACACCTCCCCGCAGGAGCCGGTCAGCTACATCGGCCTCCTTCCGACGGACTACTTCCCCGCCGAGATCACCACCGTGGGCAAGAAGGTCGTCGTCTCCAACACCCGCGGCGTCGACGCCCGCCGCCCCGACAGCGCCGGCCGCGGCACCCACGACACGACCTCCAGCCTGACGCAGTTCACTCTGCCCGGCGACCGTGTCATCCGCTCCCGGACCGCCAAGGTCTTCCAGCAGAACGGCTGGAGCGCCGGCTCCGTCCCGTTGGCCAAGGGCCACGGCCACACCAAGCCGCAGCCGGTCCCGGCACGGATCGGCGACCAGTCGACGATCAAGCACGTCTTCCTGATCGTCAAGGAGAACCGCACCTACGACCAGGTCTTCGGCGACATCCCCCAGGGCGACGGCGACCCGTCGCTGACGCAGTTCGGCGAGAACGTGACGCCGAACCAGCACGCCCTGGCCGAACAGTTCGGGCTGTACGACAACACCTACGACATCGGCACCAACTCCGCCGAGGGCCACAACTGGCTCATGCAGGCCGACAACCCCGAGTACACCGAGTCCTCGGCCGGCGAGTACAAGCGCAGCTACGACACCGAGGACGACGCCCTCGGCCACCAGAAGACCGGCTTCCTGTGGACGGGCGCGCAGGCGGCCGGCAAGAGCGTGCGGGACTTCGGCGAGTTCCAGCAGTTCCTGGCCAAGCCGTCCGGCGCCAGCTGGCAGAACCTGTACTGCGACGCCAAGAACATGGACGCGACCGGCCAGGCCACCGCCTACCCCCTGAACTCCTCCTCACCGATCCCGTCGCTCAACAGCGTTTCGGTGCCCGGCTTTCCCAAGTTCGACACCAGCGTCCCGGATCTGTACCGGTACCAGATCTGGAAGCAGGACTTCGAGAAGAACGGCCCGGCGGACCTGAACATGTTCTGGCTCTCCAGCGACCACACCGGCGGCCCGGCGAGCCCGGCCGCCCAGGTCGCCGACAACGACCTCGCCACCGGCAAGATCGTCGACAGGATCTCCCACAGCAAGTACTGGAAGGACTCGGCGATCTTCGTCGTGGAGGACGACTCCCAGGCCGGCCTGGACCACGTCGACGGCCACCGCGCCCCGGTCCAGATCATCAGCCCCTGGGCCCGGCACGGCACCGTCGACAGCCACTACTACTCGCAGATCACGATGATCCGCACCATCGAGCAGATCCTCGGGATCCACCCGATGAACCAGAAGGACAGCGCGGCCACCCCCATGCTGGGCGCGTTCACCCGGCACCCCGACTACACCCCGTTCACCGCCCTGCCCAACCGCACCTCACTGACCGACGGCCTGAAGACCCCGCCGTCGTGCGGCGTGGACACCCCCGCCGCACAGGACCCCGAGGCGGCGGCCGTACCGACGGCGAAGGTACCGGCGGACAAGAAGTCCCTCGCCGCAGCGTGGGACGCCTGGAAGTCCAAGCAGCACCTGACCGGCCCCCACGCCGTCCCCGACTACGCCAACCCGGCCCAGATGAACCACCTCACCTGGTACCAGACCCACAACTGGACGCGCCCGTACCCCGGCGAGAAGAAGATCCACGCCCCGAACGACGTACCCGGCGCCTACATCCCGTCGCCGGAGTCGGACGGCTGACCCACGCCCCCGCAAGGACCCCTGCCGGGCCGCCCGCCCGTCAGGGGTTCTTCCCGTTCCCAGCCGCAGCGAGCGTGAACCGGCGGGCCGGCGGGGGGCCGACGGGTCTGACGATCAGCCAAGGGCGTCCCATCGCGCCCTGTCCCACTCCCACATACTGCGCATCACCGGCTCCAGCGCCTGGCCCTGGCCGGTCAGGACATAGCGGACGCGGGGAGGCCAACTGGCGGTTCGGTGACGCTCGATGACGCCGGCACCGGTCAACTGGGCCAACCGGTCCGAGAGAACCTTGTCCGAGAGAGCGGGCAGGGCGGCGGACAGCTCGGAGTACGTGGCCTCACCACGGCGCAGGAATTCCCGCAGTACCAGCGGCGTCCATCGACCACCCAGCGCGGCGAGGGTGATGTCGACAGGGCAGCGCGGTGCGTGGCCCACGACCCGTGGGAGTTCACCCGCCTCGCCGCGTCGAAAAGCCAGAGCACCGAATCCGAGGTGCTACCGCTGATGGGTTCACGGACGCCGGACGTCCCTGGCCGGCCGCTGCGGATGCGGGAGGGAGAAGTGCAGCAGACCCTCCCCCGAGGCTGATCTGCCGTTCGGCGTCCTTCCCCCGCGCGTCCATCGGGTGCAGTCGCAGGATCCGGCCGTGGCCTGGCACTCGCCCGGGACGACCTCCGCCGGATCCGTCCTGGGCTCAGATCAGGATGTGGCCGTTTCTGCGGCCCATGCGCGTTGTTCTTCGGTGAGGCGTGCTTCGTCTTCGGCGGTGTCGGTGCCGGCGGCGCGGTTGCCGTAGCCGCGGTGGACGACGAGGAGCTGGTTCTTGTCCCCGTACTTGTCGCGGTAGGCGATCACCGCGGGGCCGGCTCCGCTGGAGTGGGCGGGGAAGTCCCTGTCGGTGCTCCAGCCGCCGTTGGTGGTGTAGGTGGCCCACCACAGTTTCTGGTCGTTGCCGCCGTGGCCGCGGTGGATGCAGTACAGCTTGCTGTCGAACACGGCCAGGCCCGGGCCTTCCAGACTGTGATGGGCGTCCAGTTGGCGCTCGGTACCCCATCCGGCGTCGGCGCTGTAGCTGATGTGCTGCAGGGCTGTGGTGTTGTTGCCGCGGTACACGCAGTGGAGCCTGCCGTCGTAGACCGCCAGGGCCGGGTTCGCCGAGGTGCCGACGTTCAGCTTGACGTCGCGGGTCCATCCCGTGGATGGGGTCCAGGTGGTGTGCCACAGATGCGCCGAGTCACTGCCCCGGTGGACGCAGTGGAGCTTGCCGCCGAACACCGCCAGGGCTGGGCCCACGGAGCTGGAGTGGGCACCGAGACGGGTGTCGGCGCTCCACCTTCCCGTTGCCGGGTCAAAGGTGGTGTGCCACAGGTCCTTGTCGTTGCCGCTGCCCCGGTGCACGCAGTGGAGCCGTCCCTCGAAGGAGGCCAGTGCCGGTCCGCCTTCGCTCGAATGGGACCCGAACGGAGTGTCCTCGCTCCACCCCTTGTCCGGGTCGTAGACGGTCCACCAGAGCCTGGAGTCGGACGGCGAGCCGCGGTGGGCGCAGTACAGCTTGCCCTGATGTTCGGCCAGCGCCGGGTTCGAGGCGCTGTGGTGGGCGGTGAACTTCTCGTCCTTGCTCCATTCCTCCCGGGTCTCGTAGACCGTCCACCACAGGTTGGTGTCCTCCTTGGGCTTCAGGCTGACCGGGATGAGCATGCCCGGAGCGATCCAGGGGGAGACCAGCTTGCAGCCGTAGGTCTGGCCGACCTCCTTGATCCACAACGCCTTGATCTTGCAGTACGCCTCAACGATTTTGTTCATCGGCGACGGCAGCGCTTCCCCTGCCACGTCGCCGATCAGTTCCGCGATGTCGCCCGCCAACGCGGCCGCCTCAGCGTTGAGGTGGATCTCAAAGCCCCACCAGAACGTCTTGACGGAAACGGCGTAGCCTCGCGCGCCGAGCTCCTTGCGTGCCGCCTCCGCCTTGACGACTTCCTCCTGCGACGGGGGTGTCGCCCGGCTGCCGTCCTCGAGGACGCCGCTTTCCTGCACTGCTTGTTCTTCTGTCGCCATCCTGCGCTCCTGCCTGCTGTCACAGCAGAGTCACAGCCCGCACCTGCCCCCGCCCCATCGCAGACGGTCCAAGTCCTGGCCACTGCTCGCCTGAATCGGTTCGCACAGATCGACACGGAATGTGCTGATCCACAAGCACACAGTAATGACGCTCGGCCCAAGGCAAGGACGAAGCCACCGTGACTGTCTCAAAGTGATCTGCGTGGCCGCGGCGCAGGTGCCAACTCCTCGCCCGATGCCGCACGAACCAGCCTGGCCCGCCGTACGAGGGACGTAGCGGCCTTCTCCCACTCGGGATACGCGAAGTCGAACCCGGCCGCGCGCAGCCGGCCGGGCACCACACGACGGCTCTTGAGCAGCAGCTCCGTGTCCGAGCGCAGCGCGAACGCCCCCAGCCCGGCCATCCAGCGCGTCGCCGGCATCCCCACCGGGACGCCCCACGCCGTGCGCAGCGCCCGCATGAATGCGCGGTGCGGAAGGGGGCCGGGAGAGGCGAGGTTCACCGGTCCCTCGAGGTCGTCCCGGGTGATCAGGAACTCCACCGCTCGCACGAAGTCCTCGTCATGGATCCAGGAGACGTACTGCGCGCCGCCGGCCACCGGACCGCCCAGCCCGAGTCGCACCAGCCGTGACAGCACGTCGAACACACCGCCCCGATCCGGGCTCATGACCATCGCCGCGCGCAACGCCACCTTGCGGGTCTCGGGAGTCGGCGCCTCGGCCTGCGCCCGCTCCCAATTCTCCGCGATCTCGACGCTGTACGCCCAGTAGTCCGGCACCCCGGCCTCCGAGCCGCCGATCACCCCGGTCGCCTCGTCGTGCGCCGCGTCGAAGCGGTGGGCGTAGACCGTCGCCGTACTCATCTGGAGCCAGACGCGCGGTGGCCGCGCCGCGGCGGCGATCGCCTCGCCGACCACTCGCGCCGAATCCACCCGGGAGTTCATCATGGCCCGCAGGTTCTCGGCGGTGTAACGGCAGGAGACGCTGCGTCCGGCCAGGTTGACAACGGCATCGCAGCCGTCGATCGCCGCGGCCCAGCGGCCGAGCGTGGCCCCGTCCCAGCCGATGTCGTGCGCCCGCACGGGACGCCGGGTCAATACCGTGACCTCGTGACCGGCCGCCGACAGCGCACGGTCGAGAATCGTGCCCACCTGTCCGGTTCCCCCGGGCAGCACTACCTTCATCGATCCCCCTCGGTTTTCCTCCGCATCAGCGTAGCCCTGTTTTTTGAACATGTTCAATCCCAGGTCCGGCGCAGGTCCCCGAAGGCGTCCGCCCGACCGGGCGCCGGACCGGGCGGCGAGCACGAGACGGACGGCCGGACGCCAGCGCGGACCCCAGCCGGTCCGTTTGCCGGGCTGACCGGCGGACGACGGCCTCGGGGAACATAGGTACAGCGGCTATCGGTGAGAACGATCATGACCGTCTAGCACAGTGATCCACTTCGCCGCTGGGGTTCGGTGAAACGCCTCCGGGCCCGGTCCGGGGCTGGCTACGGTCCGGCTCGTGCCGGTGGAATCTCTGAGCGATGAGCAGGCCGTTATCTGGACTTCTTGTGCCCGGTAGGCGTGATGAGCTGGCCTTTTAGGTGGCTGACAGTGTCAGCCACCTCTCCGTAGAGTTGCTCAGATGTCACCGGAGCTGATCCGACTGGCACCATACGAACGGGAGGCCCCACCCGCATGACGAACCCGCCGTCCGAGCGCACCCTCACCTACGCCGAAGACCTCAGGCCCGAGGACGTCCGCGCCTTGGAGACGTTCCTCAACGTCCAGTTGGGGCGGGTGTACGAGGAGGTCGGGGAGACCGGTGAGACGTCCTTCGCGATGCGGTCTCTGCTCCGCCTGGTCGGCGACTCGGCCGGGCTCCTGTACACGCTCCTCACGGTGGAGCGGCCCGAGACGTGGCAGCGTGCCGCGATCGTGCGGGAGTGGCAGCGGCTACGGAGTACGGCTCATGAGTTCAACCACTGCGACGGCTACGACCACAACCGCTGGTGGAACCAGGTACGGCACTTCGACGCCTCCGACGAGACCGCCGAACAGGACCGGATCCGCCGGTTCGCGCCTTACCCCGAGACCGGACATTAACCGCGTGGGGCGGGGATACCTCGGCGAAGGTCGCGGAGCTGTCCGAGGGCCACGGCGAGTTCGTTGCGGAGCCGTTCGTTCTCCTCGTTCAGTTTCCGGTTGGCCTCCCGCAGTGCTCGCACCACCGTCTCGTGTGACTTGGTGGTGATGCGCTGGTGGTCGGGCAGGGCCGGTCGTCCCGTAGCGGGCTGCTTGTTCGCGAGTTCTCGCAGCTTGGCCAGCAGTGGGGCCTGGGCGTCGTCATAGAGGAAGGTTCGGGAGACCCCGGCTCGTGCGGCGACACCGGCGACGGTCACCGCTCCGCCGTCGCGTTCCAGGGCCCCCAGGGGCTTGGACGCGCTCGATGCAGTCCAGGCGGCGCTGCTGTGCGACCTTGGCCAGGTGGGACGAGTTATCAGCCCGCATCTGCGTCCCCCTTCGTCTCGACTGGGCCGCCAGGCAGGTCGTCTGGCGGCGGGGCGACTCCGTCGTTCTCCCGTTCGGTAATGCGCGTGATGAGATGCTCGACTGCGACGGCCAGCTGTGTGTTGAGGTCGGCTGCGCGGGAACGGCCGGCGGCTGTGGCGCCAGCGTGCAGTTCGCGAGTGCGGTCGAGGGTGTCCTGGTGGATGGGCAGGAACTGCCGGTCGCTTTGGAAGTCCTGGCAGAAGTAGCAGCCATCGGCTGCGGTCTTGGGGCAGGGGCGGGAGATGTGCCGTCCGCACCAGCCGCCGGCAACGGCGTGGAGGCGGCGGCCGATCTTCTCGGCGAGCCACTCGACGCCGGACAGGTCGCTGTCGCGGTGGATCTTGACGGCCTCGCCCTTGAGGTTGAAGCGGACCTCGTACTTCTCCTCGTACTCGCGGCGAAGCGTGTCGTCCGCGATGCGCGAGTAGTGCTCCTGCATCTGCCAGGAGGTGTGGCCCAAGACCTCGCGGATGGTGCGCCCGGGCACGCCCGCGTTCGCCATTCTGGTGCCCAGCGTGTGCCGGAACTGATGCCAGCTGACGGCGGCGGCGTCGCCGTTGGAGTCGACGAGGCGGATCCGCTTCAGCCAGGCGTCGAATCGAGTATCGACGGTGCCGTAGGGCATCGGATACTTTCCGTCAGGGTTGCCGCTGACCTTGGGGAACAGCCACTGGCACGCGCCACCGAAGCGTTCCCGGACCCGTCCGTGCTGTTCCCGGATCGCGTCCACCACCACGCGAGAGGCGGGGATGGCCCGGACCCGGGCGGCGGGCGTCACTTCTCGTCAGTGCCGGGTTCCGCGTTGATGGATGCCTGGTAGATATCGGCGTAGGTAGGGGAGTCCTTGACCAGGTCGTCGCAGAACGCGGCGACGTCGGTGCCGATGAGTTCCACAACCCCCTTGCCACCGGCGACGCCCTCCTCGAAGAAGTCGACGATCCCGGGGAGCAGGGGCCCGTCAGGCAGGCTGATCGGCCCGACCTTGAACAGGTACTTCTGCATCTCCTTGTAGACGATCTGGTAGTCCGGCGGGAGTGCCTTGACCCGAGCCACGTGCGCCCGCCACTGTTTCTTGCCTTCGATGATGTCCTGAATGCTCACGTCAGCCTCCCAGCCGGCTCAATTTCCTCGCGACGTTCCTGTTCAACTGCTCGCGCCACCGGTCGCGATAAGTCCGGGCCCCTGCTCCGCCGGCCAGCGCGGTGCAGAAGCCTTGGATGTCCTCGCCGAGCACCTCGTGGACGCTCTGGCCGTCCGCCGCTGCTACTTCGAGCAGCCCCAGGGCGGAGTCGAGGATCGGCATCAGGTTGCGACCGGTGAAGTCTCCGTAGGGGAAAAGGTGGGCGATGATCTGCCCCCACGCCGCCCGGTAGTCGTCCGGCAGGACATCGACCCGGGCCTCGAACGCCTTCCATTCCCTGGTGAGATCGCTGCCTGTGACCTTCTCCCAGAAGTTCATCTCCCGCCCTCCTTGAGCCTGTCGATGCGTGATGAGAGGTACTGCCACTTCGCCCAAAACTTCGCGAGTTCCTCGCGTCCTGCGTCGTTGAGCGCGTAGAACTTGCGCGGCGGACCGACCCCGGATGGCCGTTTCGTCACCTGGACGAGCCCGTTCCTCTCCAGCCGCAGCAAGATGGTGTACACCGTCCCCTCGATGACGTCGGTGAAGCCGAGCTCGTTCAGCTGACGGGTGATGGCGTACCCGTAGGTTTCCTCGCTGCCGATGATTTCGAGCACGCACCCTTCGAGCGTGCCCTTCAACATCTCCGTCAGGTCGTCCATCGCGGGTGCTCCTCAGCCTGTCAGTACTACGTGGTACCGAATACCGCTATACGGTATCACCGAGTAGCGGAGGGCGGCAGTATCGATCGAGGAGCGGGGCATTGCGGAGCCGGTCCGATGAGTGGCCGCCGCTGTGGAGCCCGGGGCCTCGCCGACCGGTCCTGGATTTGCGTCTACCGGATCCCCAGATTCCTTGTCGGCCAGCTTGTGCCTGTCGGCAAACGATGGCGAGCTCAAGCGGTCAGCGCATCACTGCTGTTCAGAAGGTCAGCGTGGACCTCCGCCGGAGTGCGGTACCCGTGGGTCTTGCGCGGACGGTGATTGAGCTCGTGGGCGATGGCGGCCAGGTCGGCCTGGCTGAACGTGCGGAGGTCCGCTCCCTTGGGGAGGTACTGCCGTAGCAGCCGGTTGGTGTTCTCGTTGGTGCCGCGCTGCCATGGGCTCCGTGGCTTGCAGAGGTAGATCGGCATCCCGGTCTCGGCGGTGATGGCCTGGTGCTCGGCGATCTCCCGGCCCCGGCCCCAGGTGAGCGTCCCTCGTAGCTGGGGCGGGATGCCGAGGAGACTCCTGGTGAGGTGGGGAGTGACCTGCTCGGCCTTGATGCCGTCCGGCAGCGCGACAACGGCCGTGTAACGGCTGGTGCGCTCGACCAGCGTGGCCACTGCCGAGGGCCGGGTGCCCATCACAAGGTCGCCCTCCCAGTGGCCGGGGACCTTGCGGTCCTCGACCTCGGCGGGGCGGGCGGTGATGGACACCATGCCGCGGATGATGCCCCGCCCGGTGGGCCGGCGGTCGAGCTTCGGGCGGCGCATGGGCCTGCCTGACCGCAGCCGCTGGGTGAGGCTACGGTCGATGGCCTGGCGCCGGCGGGGGTCGCAGAGCGAGAGGTAGATCGCTTCGTGCGAGATCTGCATGGCGGCGTCACCAGGGAACTGCCGTCGCAGCCATCCCGCGATCTGCTCGGGTGACCAGCACAGAGCCAGCTTGGCTTCCACCAGGGCCCGAAGAGCAGGCCGTTGGGCGAGCTTGGCCTGCTTGGGGCGGCGCCCGCGCTTGTAGGCGGCTGCATCAGCCGAGGCAGCTCGGTAGCGGTCCCGGCCGCCGTTGCGGGCGATCTCGCGGGGGACGGTCGAAGGAGATCGGCCCAGCCGCTTGGCGAGCTGCCGGGCCGACTCCCCGACGGCGATACCGCGGGATAGGCTTCCGCAGCAAGCGTGATGCACACGGGCCGTACAGCGGCTGCGGCTGGTCCGCGCCTTCTGCCTGGCCGCCGTACTCCTGCTTGGTCGCGTCGGCCGTCAGCCCGCCCCGCGGTCAGGGGGGCGGCGGCGCGTCCGCTACTGGCCGCGCCCTTCGAAGTCCCGTCGGACTGCGGCGCCCTCGTCCTCCGTCAGTCCCGCGCCGTCGGGCAGCGTCAGGGTGGTCCCGCAGCGCTGGCACATGCCGGCGTCCCCGGCCGGTGTTCCGCAGGCCTTGCAGTACCGGTTGACCGGCTGATCCGGATTCTGCTGTCCCATGACGCCTCCCAGGTGGTGAACAGTGCCAGCGGTCGCCTACCCGGGGCAGTCGGTCCGATGCCCCGACGGGCGGGCCTGAGGCCCGTCGCGCATTCCCCTCGGTACGCGGCGTGACCCGACCCCCGGCGGGCGGCGGGCGGCGGGCCGGAGGCCAGGCGGTCAGTTGCGGCCTCCGTCAGCCGGCGGAGCACGAGCTTCGGGTGCCCGGGTCCGGCAGCACGGGCCCGCTACCGGCCGGGGAGAGCGAGGGGAACGGCCCGGTGACTCGGTCGTACGGCACGGAACGGATACCGGGCACGCGGCACCTCGGCCGCGCCGCGTCGGCGGGCACGGCCTACGTGGCGCTGCTGTTTCAGCGGTTGGGTACCGGCACGTGGAGGCGGCCGTCGTGGACTTCGGCGGTCTGGTCGGCGGCGGTGAGGTGGGCGCGGTCGTGGGTGACCAGGACCGTGGCGGTGGCCCGCTCGTGGGTGAGGCGGGTGATCAGGTCGATGACGGCGGCGCCGCGTTCGTGGTCGAGGGCGCTGGTGGGTTCGTCGACCAGGAGGACGGTGGGGTCGTTCATCAGAGCGCGGGCGATGTTGACGCGCTGGCGCTGGCCGCCGGAGAGCTGGTGGGGGCGGCGGCCGGCCTGATCGGCCAAGCCGACCGAGTCGAGGAGTTCCAGAGCACGGTTGCGGGCGGTGCGGGGTTTGCGGCCGTCGATCTGGGCCATGACCTGGAGTTGCTCGGCGGCGGTGAGGGAGGGCAGCAGGTTCGGCTGCTGGAAGACGATGCCGATCTTGCGGCGGCGCAGTTCGGCCAGCTCGCCGCGGGTCAGGCGGGTGGTGGGGGTGCCGTCGATGGTGACGGTGCCGGCGTCGGGGGTGATCAGGGTGGCGGCGACGGCCAGCAGGCTGGACTTGCCGGAGCCGGAGGGGCCGACCACGGCGGTCAGGCTGCCCTGGGGAACCATCAGGCGCACCCGGTCCAGCGCGGTCAGGACGTTGTCGCCGTCGGGATAGGTGAGGGTGATGCCGGTCAGGTGAAGGCTCATCGGGTGCTCCCCAGGGCGGTCAGTGGATCGACAGAGGTGATGCGGCGGATGGACAGGCCGGCTCCGAGGGCGCCGAGGAGGATCATCACGGCGGCCGGGAGCAGGACGGTGGCGGGCGTGAGGAGGAACGGCACGGCCGAGCCGGCCACGAGGGCGCCCAGGACGGCGGCGATGCCGGTGCCGGTCAGAGTGCCGCCGGCGAGCAGGACGACGGCCTGGCCGAGGGCGTCCCTGAGCAGGCCGGCGGTGGAGGCGCCGAGCGCTTTCAGGACGGCGACGTCGCCGCTGCGCTGGATGGTCCACACGGTGAAGAAGGCCCCGATGACGAGGGCGGAGATGGCGAACAGGAAGCCGCGCATCAGCTGGAGGGAGCCGTTCTCGGAGGTGTAGGAGCCGATCGCGGACAGTGAGTCCTCGGTGGAGACCGTCCGGGTGCCGGCCTGCTGGTCGATGGCCGCCACGTCGGCCGCGGACGTGGTGTTCAAGGCGATGACGGTGGCGACGGGGCCGTCGCCCGTGGCGGTGGGCGGCGCGGTCTTCCGCCAGACATCGAGGCTGGTCCAGATGACGGGGGTGTGACTGAAGAGGGCGTCGCCCCGCACGGCGGCCGCCTTCAGCCGGCGGCCGGCGAGGGTGAGGGAGTCCCCGGCCTTCACCCCCAGGCCGTCGGCGGCCGCGGTGGACAACACCACGGCGCTCTCGGTGATCCTGCTGCCGTCCGGGGCGAGGCGGGAGCCGGGCCGTACGCCGAAGACCGAGACCCCGGTGCTCCTGTCACCGGCGGTGGCCCTGGTCGTGGTGATCCCCAGGGGTTCGGCGCTTTCCACCCCGGGCGCCTCGGACCACCGCTGCCACTGCTGCCGGGTGACGGTGGAGTCCGCGTACGACAGGTCCTGAGCGTTCCCGGCGGCCTGGAAGGCGATCTTGTCGGCGGGCAGTCCCGTGATCGCGGAGATGTTCTGCCGGCCCAGTCCGGCCGTCAGCCCGGACAACAGACCGACCAGCAGGGTGATCAGCACGATGACGGCTCCCATCAGGGCGAAGCGCCCCTTGGCGAACCTCAGATCTCTCCAGGCGACAAACATGGCCTCGGCCTGCTCTTTCCGATGGGGAAGCGGTACGACTCCACCGTCGCGGCCACCCGCCCGTGTCCGCGTCCGGCGCAGGACGGCACTTCACGGGCCGAAGGGCGGCACACGGGTTCTAACTTTCGATGGAGGCCCCCGGCCGCCGGCCTCCGTAACCTGGTACGCACTGTGAACACCGCCGCCCCTGACCTGACCCCGACCACCCGGGCCCTGGCCCGGTGCCTGCACCTGCTGGTCATCGGCCTGCTCGTCCTGGCCGCCGGCCGGGCCGTGGCCGACGCCCGGCCGCACGCCGGACCGATCGTCGCCGCCGTGGCGGCGTGCGGCCTGGTGTACGCCGCCGGGCCGCTCCTGCCCCGCGTCCGTCTCTGCCGGCGGGCCGCGGCCTGGTGGCTGGCCGCCGTGGGCACCGTGTGGCTGGTGCTGCTGGCCCTGTCCCCCGACGCGGTATGGGTGGCGTTCCCGCTGTACTTCCTCCAGCTCCACCTGCTGCCGCGCCGATCCGGCCTCGCCGCTGTGACCGCTACCGCGGTGGCGGCCATCGCCGGCTTCGCCGCCCACCAGCACTCCTTCGGCCCCGCCATGGCGATCGGCCCGGCGCTCGGCGCCGCTGTCGCCGTCGCGGTGGTGTGGGGATACCAGGCCTTGTACCGGGAGAGCGAACAGCGCCGTCAGCTGATCGAGGAACTCACCGCCGCCCGGGCCGACCTGGCCCGGGCCCAGCACACCGCCGGTGTGCTCGCCGAACGCGAGCGTCTGGCCCGCGAGATCCACGACACTCTCGCCCAGGGCCTCTCCAGCATCCAGCTGCTGCTGCGCGCCGCCGAACGTGCCCTGCCCGGCCGGCCCGACACCGCCTCCCGCCACGTCGAGGCGGCCCGCCAGGCCGCCGTGGACAGCCTCGCCGAGGCCCGCCGCTTCGTCGCCGCCCTCACCCCGCCGCCCCTGGAAGGCACCACCCTGGCCGACGCCCTGGAACGACTGTGCACCACCACCGGCACCCGCCACCGCCTCACCGCGCGCTTCCGCCTCACCGGAGACCCCACCGAGCTGCCGACCGCCCACGAGGTCGCCCTGCTGCGCGTCGCCCAGTCCGCCCTCGCGAACACGGTCCGCCACGCCCGGGCCACCGCCGCCGAAGTCACTCTCGGCTACCTCGGCGACCACGTCGCCCTAGACGTCGTCGACGACGGGCACGGCTTCGATCCCGGCCGGCTGCCCGCCCCCGACCCCGAGGGCGGGGGTTTCGGCCTGGCGGCCATGCGCGCCCGCATGAACGTCCTCGGCGGCACCCTGGCCATCGAGTCCGCGCCCGGCCACGGCACCGCCCTGGCCGCCCGGCTCCCCCGCACCCCGCCCACCCGGACCGAGCCCGGGGCCCACGCGTGACCGATGACGCACCTGTCCGCCTTCTCCTGGCCGACGACCACCCCGTCGTACGCGCCGGGCTGCGGGCCGTACTGGAAACCGAACCCGGCCTCGTCGTCGTGGCCGAAGCGGCCACCGCGGAGGACGCCGTCACGCGTGCCGGCGAAGGCGACATCGACGTCGTGCTGATGGACCTCCAGTTCGGCAGGGGCATGGGCGGTGCCGAAGCGACCGCCCGGATCACCGCCCGCCCGGGCGCACCCCGCGTGCTGATCGTCACCACCTACGACTCCGACGCCGACACCCTGCCCGCCATCGAGGCCGGCGCCACCGGTTACCTCCTCAAGGACGCCCCACCCGAGGACCTGGCCGCCGCCGTCCGCACCGCTGCCGCGGGACGTACCGCGCTGGCGCCCACCGTCGCGGACCGGCTGATGAACCGGCTGCGCACGCCGAGGACCGCACTGACCCGGCGCGAGACCGAAGTCCTCGCCCTGGTCGCCGACGGTCTGTCCAACCAGGCCGTGGGCGAGCGGCTCCACCTGACGGAAGGGACCGTCAAGTCCCATCTGGCCCGCGTCTACGTCAAGCTCGGCGTCGACTCGCGCACCGCCGCCGTCGCCACCGCCGTCGGCCTCGGCCTCATCCGCCGCTGACCAGCGCGCGCGTACAGCGAAGTGCCCGGCCGTATGAAGAGCGCCCACCAGGTGATCCGTCCCGGGAAGTGGTGGACGGGTGCGGCGTGTCTCCGCCGGGGGGCTTGAACAAGTGGGCGACGCTCGTCAAGCGTGGGGGCGGCTTCGGTCCGAGGCAGCTTCGGTCCGGGGTTCGATCTCCTTCGCGGGGCATGAGACTGTCTGATCGTGCCAGAGATGATGAGCGGGTTGAGGGCAGCCTTGACTGAGGCGTCGTCGCCTTCGTGGACGCAACGTGTTCGTGCTGGGCGTGACCTTGCCTCCTTCGCTGATGTCCCTGAGGCTGCGGGAGTGCTGATGGGGCTGCTGCTGGACGTCGAGGACACGGCGGTGACCCGGCAGACGGCAGAGGCCCTGACCCGGGTGGGGACGGTGGCCGCCATGAGGCTCATCGCTCTCGCGGTTGCCGAGGCCGACGGCGACCACACTGACTGGCTGCAGACCGGCGTGCAGGACGCGCTCGTGGGACCGGACGGTGTGCCGGATGTCGCAGCGGCCTGCGGGAAGCTGGCCCAGGACCAGGAAGCAGCTGTCCGGCGGGGTGCCGCGGAGATCTCCGAGTGGACGGACGGCACAAGGTGCTGAGCTGAATTCGCGGCTCGCTGGCACCATGCCGCTGCCGCCGTCAGCGAGTCGTTGCCCGCCGGTGTCATCGCGCACACGGCCAGGGCCAGCAGCGAGGGCAACGCGTGGCAAGCCGTCACCAAGTCCACTCGAACTGGCATGACCAGGATCACGGAACACTAGCCAACGCCCGCCCCGGCGGAACGAATGCGGCGAGACCTCCACCAACCCCAGACCGTGTGGCCCACCAGAGCGACCGCAACGGCGACAGCCGTGACCCGAACGGTGATCCACGTATCCAGAACAACCTGACCCGGCCCGCGCGACTCCTTCTCCAGACGCATGGAAGTCTCATAGAACGCCACCAAGGGAACAAGCAGCCGGAAGAACAGGCCGCCGACGCCCGGCACCTGTGCGAGGTTCCCCAGGAGCCCAAGGGGTGCTCCGAAGAGGAATGCCAGCACACCCCAGAGGACGATTCCAGATGATCCCCCACCTGAGGAATCCAGCCCATCCAAGGAGGCCAGGTACTCCTTGGTCAGGTAGTAGGTCACGACACCGACAGCCAGCCCCAGAGGCGCGAGAAGAACCGATTCGATTTTGGACCGGCGGAGATAACCCACCAGAAACGCGTAACAGGCCCACGGCCACCCACCGGTGAAAACGGCGGCCACGGCTGCACCTGGACGGCCGCCCCAATGCTCAGCGATAGGCCCTATCAGGCCGAGCAACAAGCCAACCCCGAGTGGCACCATGAACGACGCGGCCCGAGCACCCCAAAAGTTCACTCTCTCCCCTTCCGGTCCTGATGTGGCTACTCCGGGCTTCGTCACCCAGCCACTTGAATGGTCGATCTTCCGGCCCCTGGCCGGTCGATCGACGCGCGCGTGGGATCAGTCGAGGCTGGTAGCCGGTGGGCCGGTGACAGCGGTCAGTTGGAGTTTGGTCTCGTCCTCGCTGCCGGGCACGGCGGTCATGATGACGATCTTGAGCTCGGAGTCGCCGTCGGCCAGCACGTCGCAGTCCACCGTGACAGGGCCCACCGACGGGTGGTCCACCGTCTTGTGGTCCTCGCGGTGCGCGGCCACCCCTCCAGTCGCCCATAGCTCGGCGAACCTCTTGTTGCCCGCGTTCAGTTCACGGATCAGTGTGGCCAAGCGGCCGTCCTGGGGGAAGCGGCCGGTGGCGCGGCGCAGGTCGGAGACGACGGCGGCGTCGGTGGCGTCGCGATCCGCCTCGGTCACCGGCCACAGCGCCAGGCGGGCGGGGCCGGTGTCCACCGGGAACCTGTCGCGGGCGAAGTTGCGCAGCCCCGGTGGCGAGGCGGAGGGGTCGCCCAGCAGGGCGGCCCACACACGGTTCCACCAGACCAGTTGCCAGTCCGCCGCGAACACGGCGACCGCCACGTCCCCGAGGCGGGTGAGCACCCGCTGCATGCCGGGTGGCAGATGGTCCGAGATGGCGCCGCCCGCCGGCGGTACGAGCTGGGCCAGCCGGTACAGGTGGTCCCGCTCGGCGGTGGACAGCTGGAGGGCACGCGCCAGGGACGCCACCACCGACGCCGAGGGTGTCGTGGACCGTCCCTGCTCCAGGCGCACGACGTAGTCGACCGATACGCCGGCCAGGTCGGCCAGTTCCTCACGCCGCAGCCCGGCCGCTCGGCGCCCACGGGCCACCGGCAGCCCGGCGGCCGACGGGGGCAGCCGCTCCCGCCACGTGCGGATCATCGCGCCCAGTCCGGTTCCGGGTGTCGTCGACATGATCTCCATCCTCCCGCACCTCCGGTCGGGCGGATGGGCGTGAGGGTGGTACTGGTCTTCCTACCGCCGGAGCGTCCCTGGTCCGCTTCCCTCATGGAGGCAAGTATCGAACCCATGACCATCACCTTCATCACCGGAGCCAACAAGGGCCTCGGCCGCGAGACCGCCCGCCGCCTCGTCCGATGTGGCCACACCGTGCTCGTCGGGGCCCGCAACCGCGAGCAGGGCGAGAAGGCCGCCGCCGCGCTCGGCGCACGGTACGTCCCCATCGACGTGACGGACGACGCGTCCGTGGCCGCCGCGGCCGCGAACGTCGCCGAACACGAAGGCAGGATCGACGTCCTGATCAACAACGCCGGTGTCCACGGCCCCATCGGTGATCCCAGCGACCTCACCGCCGCCGACGCTCTCGCCGTCCTCGACGTCAACGTCATCGGCGTGGTCCGCACCACCACCGCGTTCCTGCCGCTGCTGCGCCGATCGGACGACCCTGTGATCGTCAACGTCAGCAGCGGCATGGGCTCCCTCGCCCTCACCCACGACCCCGGCCGGCCCGAGTCGCACGTCGTCGCGCCGCTGTACACCTCCTCCAAGGCAGCGCTGACGATGTTGACCACGCAGTACGCGAAAGGGCTCAAGGGCATCCGCGTCAACGCCGCCGACCCCGGCTACACCGCGACCGACCTCAACGGTCACAGCGGTCCCCAGACGGTCACGGAGGGCACGGACGCGATCGTCGCCCTCGCCACCGAGAAGCCCGGCTCGGGCACCGGACGCTTCCTCTCCCGCAACGGCGAGATCGCCTGGTCCTGAGACCGACCCGCACCGGCATCAGCCGTTCCGGGAGACGAGGACACAGATCGTGTCCTGATCGTCTGCGAGGTTCCCCCCGGTGGCGGGACGAACCTCGCAGGTCTTCTTGCGTGACGCGAGTGCAACGGGGCTTGCCCCATGCCCACCCGGGCCGCGCGGCCGTGGCCGTGGCGTGGCCGTGGCCGTGGCGTGGCCGTGGCGCGGCCGTGGGGGCCTACTTGCCTTCGACCCGTCCTACCGAGTCGGGACCGGTCGTCAGTGCCTCGCACGCGGCCTGCCATTCGGAGGTGCCGGGGTGGAGCTGAGTGCGGAGGTAGGCCGCGGTGAGACGGGCGAGGGCGGCGACTCGCTCGGGGTTCTCGTCGGTGGTCTCGGCGGCGTCGTATCCCGCGATCCCGCCGAGTCCGTGTTCCGCGTCGAACAGGGTGAGCAGGGTTTTGGGTCCGGGAGCCAGGGTGTACGGATCGGCGTGCCAGTCGGGTCCCACGTCCGTGAAGTGCCGGGAGTCGTCCTTGTCGCCGGCGACGACCAGAGCGGGTGCGGTCATGGTGGAGAAGTCGAGGGCGCCGATGATCGGCCACTGTTCCGCCAGGGGCCCGTTGAGGGCGTCGCCCCCTCTGCCAGGGGCGGCGAGGAGGACGCCGGCCTTGATGCGAGGCTCGGCGAGGTGCACCACGTTCCCGGTGTCGGGGTCATTGAGCCCGGCGCCCAGCAGGAGGGTGGCGGTGAAGCCGCCGAGCGAGTGTCCGGCGACGGCGACCTTGGTCGGGTCGATCCGCCCCGCGAGCTGCGGCACGGTGCGCTCGATCACGTCGAGCCGGTCGAGGATGTGGGTCATGTCCTCGGCGCGGGAGCGCCAGAAGTCGGGCGCGCCGGGCGCGTCGGCGACCAGGTGGCTCAGTGTCCTGGAGGTGAGGTGGGTGGGCTGGATGACGGCGAATCCGTGAGCGGCCCAGGAGTTGGCCAGTGGTGCGTAGCCGTTGAGTGAGGAGAGGTTGTTGGAGGGGCCGTGACCGTGGGAGAGGAGGATGACGGGCAGGCGGGTTCCGGTCGCCGGCACGGAGACGCGTACGTGGAGGTCCACCGGGCGTCCGGGCACGGAGAGGACCACGGGGCTGAAGGAGAGGACCGGGACGGGCGTTCCCGCGGCGTCGGCGCTGGTGGCAGGGGATGTGCTCACGATGTGGATTCCCTTTCGGTGGCACCCGCCGTGCGCCGGTCTCCTGCGACCGGCGAAGGGCGAGGCGGTCAGGAGCGACCCGCTTCGGCTAACCTGAACCGGAGCGTCGCTCCACTTAATATTCGGAGCGCTGCTCCGTTTTGTCAATCGGTGTGGAGGAGTGCGTGATGGCCACCGACAGCCCCACAGGTGAGTCGCCGTCCCGAGGCAAGCGGGCCGACGCCCAGCGCAACCGGCAGGTGGTGCTCTCCGCCGCCGCCGAGGTGTTCGTCACCTCCGGCGTCGACGCACCCATCCGCCAGATCGCGGCCAGGGCGGGAGTCGGGATGGCCACGATCTACCGTCACTTCCCGACCCGGGCGGACCTCGTCACAGCCGTCTACCGCCACCAGATCGAGGCGTGCGTCCAGGCCGGCCCGAACCTGCTGGCCAGTGCCGGCTCCCCGCTCGAGGCGCTGCGCCAGTGGATCGACCTCTTCGTCGACTTCCTCATCACCAAGCACGGACTCGCCGACGCCCTCCAGTCCGACAACGACCGCTTCGCCGCGCTGCACGCCTACTTCCTGGACCGCCTGCTGCCCGTCTGCGACCAACTGCTCGACGCCGCGGTGGAGTCCGGCGACATCAGGCCCGGTACGCAGTCGTACGAGCTGATGCGCGGCATCGGAAACCTCTGCGTCGGACGCGACAACGACCCCCGCTACGACCCCCGCCGCCTGATCGCCCTCCTCCTCCAGGGACTCCGGCGACCCCACCCGTCCTGATGCCGACGAGCGGCCACGTAACGCACGACTTAGGAGCGGGCGCGGGCCGGGACATGGAGTACCGGCCGGCCGTCATCGAGCACGGAGTCGGCCGGTGTGATGACCCCCGGGGGCGGCGAAGGCCTGGACGCGGCGACCGATCACCCCACCCCGTCAGGGTGCAAGCGCACGGCCGGACGTTATACCGCAGGCGGTCTTTGTCGGGCCGAGTCCGCGAGCCGCGCGGCGAACGCGGTGACGAGTCCGCGGAGTTCGTCCGGTCGCTCGATGACGAACGGACGGTCGAGCGAGGCGAGTACGGCAGGCAGCCAGTCGAGCCGGTCCACACGCATGTCGACGCGGCACCAGCGCTCGGTCCCCGGATCCGGGCCACCCTCGGACGGCAGCTCCTCCACGATCGCGACACCGGCGGGAAGCCGGGCCCGGACGTACTCGGCCGTCCCCTCGACCCGCACCGTCACCTCGTGCCGGTACGGAGCGGTGGCCAGTGCCGACAGGACGCGCTCCGCCGGATCCCACCCCGCGGGCGGGTCGAACGTGCCGGGCAGGATCCTCGCGCCGGCGATGCGATCCAGCCGGAAGGTGCGTTCCTCGCCCGCCGCGTCATCCACACCGGTCACGTACCACCTGCCCGAGTGAGCGACGAGTCCATACGGGTGCACCGTGCGCTCGCTGCGCCGGCCGTCGGCGGCGATGTACCGGATCGAAACCGGCCGGTGATGGCGCACCGCGTCGGCGATCGGGAGCAGGATGCCGGACGCCGGGGCCGGCGAGCGGCCGGACGGAGCCGTGAAGGTGAGGGAGTCGAGTACGGCGTCGAGCCTGCGACCGAGCCGTTCCGGCAGGACTCGCCGGATCTTGGCCGCTGCCGTCTCGCTCGCGGTGCCCGTGGCGGTCATCAGACCGGCCCGCTGACCGGCGACCAGGCCGAGCAGTACGGCGAGGGCTTCGTCGTCGCTCAGCATGAGTGGCGGCATTCGGTAACCGGAGGCGAGCCGGTAACCGCCGTGGCGGCCCCGCACCGATTCGACGGGTACGTCGAGGTCGAGGAGGTGATCGGCGTACCGCCGCACCGTGCGCTCGTCGACGCCGAGCCGGGCGGCGAGTTCGGCCGCGGTCCGCAGGCCGCCCGACTGCAAGAGCTCCAGCAGGGTGAGCACGCGCGCGGTGGGTCGGGACATGCCGAGAAGTCTCTCGCGGATACCGGGCGGATCCCGTCCGGTATCCGCTTTAGCGTGTGATCACAAGCACCGAGCGCTGGAGAGACCCGTGAACTTCGTTTCGATCCGCATCATCACAGGCGACGTCGCCCGCCTCGTCGACTTCTACGAGCTCGCCACCGGAGTGGGGGCGGACTGGTCCACCGAGGATTTCGCCGAGCTCAGGACCGCCTCGGCGACCCTCGCCATCGCCGGCGTCCGCACCGTGCCCCTGTTCGCGCCGGGCGCCGCCCGGCCGGCCGACAACCACAGCGTGATCATCGAGTTCCTCGTGGACGACGTGGACCGCGTGCACCAGGACCTGACCGGGTCCGTGGCGGACCTCGTCCAGGCGCCCACCACGATGCCCTGGGGCAACCGCTCGCTCCTCCTCCGGGACCCTGACGGCAACCTCGTCAACTTCTTCACCCCGGTCGCCGCAGCCGCCTTCGCCGAGTTCGCTCACTGACGAAGCGCAGCCACCGCGGGCGCCGGCTCTCCGCCGGTCCGGCTTCGGCGGTGATCGGTCCGTACTCGGGCGGGTGATGCCGACCGCGACGAGTCGGTGGCGGGCGCCGTCGTGCGTGCCAGTAGGGTGAGAGTCTGAGGGGAGGAGCGGTGAGAGCGGCGCGCACTTTGGCGAGACTCGACGAGGTCGGCACTGGTGACCACGTCTGCCAGCTGTTGGGTCCGGCGGACGATGTCAAGGACCGCAGCCGGGCCTTCGTCGCGGACGGGGCCCTGTTCGGTGACAAGGTGGTGATCGTCGGTCCGGCCGCGGAGGCGACCAGCGAGTTCGCTCCCAAGGTGCTTGATCCGGCGCGGCTGGCAGGCTCCCTCCTCGCCGCGGTGCGCCGCGAGGCCGTCAGTGCCGGGCGGGAGGGGTTCCGCTCGCTTCGGGTGCTCCACCATGTGACCCCGGACGGCTCACCGGCGCAGTCGGAGGAGCTTCTGCGCAGTGAGCTGGAGCTGGAAGAGTTCGCCGCCGACAGCGGCGCTCTGGTGGTGTGCGTCTACAGCAGTGCCGACTGGGGCGCGTCTACACTGGACAAAGTCAGATGCGTGCACCCCCACCACCTGGGCAGCCGTCCGGCATCACCCGCATTCCAGGTGTACCGGACGGGAAAGGACGGCTGGACGGTGAACGGGGTTATCGACGCCGAAGGCGCCCCGGCCTTCGCCGCCATCCTGCGGACGCTGCTCGCCCGTACGGCGACGGTGCGCCTGTTCTGTCAGGCCCTGGACTTCTTGGATGCCGCCGGGATGAGCGCCTTGGCCGGCGCGGCCGGACATCTGCCGGACCGCAAGGTCATCCTGGAAGGAACGAACGAGACCGTGCGGCTGGCCTGGGAACTCTCCGGGTTCGCCGCGCCCGTAGTCCCGGTGGTGATGACGCCGTGACCTCCTCCCGCCCCACCTCCACGTCTTCCGCTTCCGGGACCGGTTACCGGCACGAGCTGTACCCGTACCGCGGAAGGGACGAGTTCGTCGAGGGCACCATGGGCTTCATCCAGGAGGCACTCGACGAAGGCGAGGCCGTCGTCGTGGCCGTCCCGCACGACAAGGCGTCCCTGCTGCGTGCCGAGATTCCCGAGGACGGGGCGGTGCGCTATGTCGACACCACCCCCACGGCGCACCATCCGGGGCGGCTCATCGGAGCCTGGCAGGAGTGGATCGAGGAGTACGTCTCCCAGGGGCGTCCGGTGCGCGGCATCGGCGAATCCCCCTGGGAGGAGGCCCGCAGCCAGGCCGAGGTGGAGGAACTGCGGTATCACGAGTGGCTGCTCAACAAGGCCTTCGCGCACAGCCCCGCATGGTGGCTGCTGTGCCCCTACGACACCGCCGGCGAGAAGGCCGCGCTGGAGAGCATGACCCGCTGCCACCCCGAGATCCGCGCAGACGGCCGCACCACCTCGAGCCCGGACTACAGCCAGCACGCCGCGTTCGACTTCACCGCGCTGACCGGGCCCTGCGACCCGTACGACGAATTCTCCTACGCCCCCGGCGGCCTTCCCGCGCTGCGGGAGAAGATCACAGCCTGCGCCGAACGCCACGGGCTGAGCGGGCGGCGGCTGCGCGAACTCCACCTGGCCGCCACAGAGGTCGCCACGAACAGCATCCGGCACGGTGGAGGCGAGGGCGTGCTGCGCACCTGGAGCGAGGAGCGCCGGCTGATCTGCGAGTTCCGCGATGCCGGATACATCGAGGATCCCCTCGCCGGACGCTCCAGGCCCACCGGCACGCAGCTCGGCGGACGGGGTCTGTGGCTCGTGCACCAGCTGTGCGACCTCGTCGAGATACGGTCCACGCCGCAGGCCGGTACCACGATCCGCCTCCACACGGAACTGCCCGGCTGACCGCGGTGAACCGATGTGCACGCCGTCCCTGACGGGGCACTCGGCTCCCAGAGACGAGGGGAGCCCGATATGGCTGACGACGACTTCTACACACGTGATCGCCCGGACAATCCGCAGTACGTGGAGGACCGCCCGCGGGGCGGGGGCCCGGAAGACACCCACCGGAGGAATCGCCGGGGCGGCAAGTCGGTGTGGATGGTCATCCTGCTGATAGCCGTGGTGGTCGTACTCCTGGCACTCTTCATGCCCTGAGCCGTCGGGTGCCTGACTGGTTCGCCGAGGAGAGTTCCGGCCTCGCGCTAACCTGCCTCACCATGATGCGAGCCTGGTTCCTACCGGTACTGCTGCTGCTCTGCGGATCGGTCGTTGCGGCCGGGCTGGTCTCCAGTGGGAGCCCCGGCCCAGCCGCATCGGTCCTGCTGCTGTTCGTGCTGTTCGCAGGGGTGAACTCGCCTCTGGTGTTCCCGAGGTCGATCGGCGCGCTGGAGGCACGACGCCGTAGCGCGGTCGACGGCCGGCCGGTCGTGTTCTGGCGGCCGGGGTGCACCTACTGCCTGCGGCTGCGCATCCGGCTGGGCGGTCGGGCCCGCCAGTTGCACTGGGTCGACATCTGGCGCGACCCCGCCGGAGCGGCTGCGGTGAGAGCGGTCAACGATGGCAACGAGACCGTACCGACCGTCCTGGTGGCGGGCGTGCCGCATGTCAACCCCGCCCCCGCATGGGTACGCGAACAGCTGCCCCCGCCGCGCGATAAGTGAGCGCGGTGCCGTACCGGAGCGGACGCGGGACCGTGCCTGCCCTGACCAGTGGCCGACGGCGCTCAGTCGAGACGGATGTGCTTGATCCCCGTCCAGGCGCGCCGCGCGTGCCCCCGTAGCGGTCCCTCCCCGTTCGGGACGAGCGCCAGGCCGGCGGTCGCGGCGACGTGGTCGGCGACCTGGGGCACAGTGAGGTGGTCGGTCCATACCTGCCGCGCGAACTCCTCCGCTCGCAGGCGCTCCAAGCAGAGGTCGAGCTTCGACACCGCGAAGCTCTCCCGGCGCAAGGGGGCGTCCCTTCCCGCGATCAGTCGGGCAGCGTGTCCGAAGCCGCGTCTTCGCAGCCGTCGCAGCACCGTCTCGCGCCCGGCGAGCAGGGCGAAGTGCCGGACATCGTGACCGCGCTCGCGCAGCCGGCCGACGGTCTCCCGGAAGTACGCCGGCTCGACCACCGTCATCGGCACGATCACCGTCCCGCGGTGCCTGCTCAGGACGTGGTCCAGTACGTCGAACACCCCCTGCCGCCAGGCCGCGAGGTCCTGGAAGTCTCCACGCAAGGGCGGGGGCATCATCCGGTGCAGTCCGAAGCCGACGTGTTCGGGATCGCAGACGACGCTGTCCGCCAGCCGGCGTCTGAGTTCGTAGGCGGTCTGTGTCTTGCCGCCACCGAAGGGGCCGTTGATCCACAAGAGCATGCACCCGACCCTACGGGGACTCGCCCTTGCGGGTGCACGTCTCTCAGATGGCGTACGGCCAGACGGTGAGCATGTACGCGCCGTACCAGCAGCCGAACAGCGCGCCGCCGGTCACCGCGATCGCGACCGTGGTGGTGCGTGCCCGGGCGAGGGCACGGGCGAGGGGTATGAGGAAGAGTACGGCGGGGAGCGTCAGGCGCAGTTTGGAGTGGTAGAAGCTGGTCTGCCCCAGCGTCAGGATCAGGATGCCGGAGCCGTGGACGAGGAGGGGCGGCCAGGTGTTCCGGCGCCAGGTGACGGCGGTGGCGTCGACCAGGGCCAGCAGGAGGACGGCGGTGCTGACGGGCACCCACCCGTCGCCGTGCACCAGCGTCTCGCCGAGGAAACGCAGGAAGGACCTGCCACTGTCCCAATGGGTGCCCCAGCCGGCCTGCTCGATACTGAACCAGGCATCCGGCCGGCCGGCCCGCCGGCCCACCCACCAGAGGTAGCCGGGCGTGCCCGCGCAGGCGAGTGCGACGGCGGCGAGGGGGCGCCAGGCGGGCCGGCGTGTCCTGGTCAGGGACAGGGCGACGGCGACGGCGAGGGCCGCCACGACCGCCACGCCGGCCGGCCGCGTCAGGCCGGCCAGCATGGCGGCGGCACCGGCGGTGAGCCACGCCTGCCGCCGGACGGCCAGCAGGGTGGCGGCGGACAGCGCGAGGAACAGTGATTCGCTGTAGGCCATGACGAAGGCGAGCGCCATGGGTTGCGCCGCGGCGAGCAGTACGACCGCGATGAGTGCCGTACGCCGTCCGTGGAGCCGGGTCAGCAGCAGGTCGGCGAGGACCAGCGCGACGGCGAAGGCCAGGTTGGCGGTGACGATCGCGGCCGTACCGTAGTCGAGGCGGGTCACTGTGTGGACGGCCCGGATCAGTAACGGGAACAGCGGGAAGAACGCGAGATTGTTGCCGGTGAGCCCGCCCGAGGGCGCATAGGTGAAACCTTCGGGATAGCCGTGCGCGGCGATCTCCGTGTACAGCCGGCCGTCCCAGGCGAGCAGGCGGTCGCGGAGGCCGGGCCCGTCCGGCGGGCTCATGACCGCGAGGACGACGAGGTGCAGGAGCGTGGCCGCGCCGTAGATCACGAGTGCGGGCCATGCCTCGCGCACAAACCGATGAGGACGCGCACCGACCCGCTCCTTCGGCGGCGCCTCGCCGATCGACTGCGCCGGGCTCCGGAACGAGCGACGTCTCACCTCACTTCTCACCGCCTCGGGCCGTGGGACAGGTGTGGTCCGATACTGCGCCTGATCTGCGCCTGCGGCGACTCAGGTCACCGGCCGGCGGGCTGGTGGGAGCGGTGGGCGACGTGTCGGGCCGGATGGGACCTGCCGATTCGGCGGGTGCGCGGCCGGTCTCCTGAGTTGGCGTCCGGCCGCGGCGGTACGACCCTGGAAGCATGAACCCCGCCCGGAGGACGGACCGGCGATGAGCTGGCCGGCGCAGCTGAATCCGCAGGTGGCGCAGGTGATCGCGGTCTTCGCGGGCATCGGGCTGGTGTGCTTCTACGCGCTGCTGGTGATGCTGGTCCGCAAACTCCATGGCAGGCCCGTCAGCGGCCTGCCGCCGAGGGACCGTTAGCGCGTCACGCCTTGGCCCACTCGCCCCTCGATCCCGTGCGTCCGGCCGGTCGGTGAGCACCGATGACGGCACTCGGTGCCGGTGCCGTCCGGGCGGGAGGAAAAGCGGGTGACCGAGGGGACGGGACGCGTTACCTTCTCCGCTATGAACGTCACGGGCCGCATCATCACCGCGACCGCGCGAGCGACCAGCTCGCCGGTTGCCGCCGCCTGACGTACTTCCCCGTCCCACCGGCGACCGGACACGGTCCGCCGGTGGTTCCCTGGCGTTCTCCGCCCGGTTCCGACGCCTGTGCGGACGTGCTGTCCGGTGCCTCCCCCGCCCCACCCGCGAAGGAGCCACCCCGTGCACACCGACCAGATCGTCCGCACGTTCATCGAGTACTACGAGGACCGCGGCCACCGCCGCATCACCGGCTCGACTCTGCTGCCGCCGCCGGGAGACCCCGTGCTGTTCACCACCTCGGGCATGCACCCGCTGACCCCCTACCTGGAGGGGCGCCCGCACCCGCTCGGCAGGAGGCTGGTCAACGTACAGCGGTGTCTGCGCACCACGGACCTCGACGAGATCGGCGACAACACCCATCTGACCGTCTTCGAGATGCTCGGGTCCTGGTCGCTCGGTGACTACGGGGGCCCGTCGAGCCTCGGCTGGGGCTACGGCCTGCTCACCGAGGGCTTCGGCATCGATCCGGGGCTGCTCCATGTCACGGTCTTCGGTGGCGACGACCAGGCCGGTCCGGACACCGCCTCCCTGGAGCTGTGGCAGGGGCGCGGGGTGCCGGTGGAACTCACCGTCGAGGACAACTGGTGGTCCAACGGACCGACCGGCCCGTGCGGCCCCGACTCGGAGATCTTCCTGTGGACCGGCGACACCCCGCCGGAGTCGACGCCCACCTGCGACGAACGCTGGGTGGAGGTGTGGAACCACGTGATGATGCGCTACCGGCGGCTCGCCGACGGTTCGCTCGTGCCACTCCCCCAGCACAACGTCGACACCGGCCTCGGCCTGGAACGACTGGCCTCGCTGTTGCAGGGCCGGACGTCGGTCTTCGATTGCGACGTCTTCGACCCCTGGCGGCGCCTCGTGCCCGCCCTGTGGCAGCTGGACGAAGTGTCGACGCGGTTGGTCTGCGACCACATCCGCTCAGCCGTTGTGGTGATCGGCGACGGGGTCCGCCCCGCCGGCACCGGCCGCGGCTACGTACTGCGCCGCCTGCTGCGGCGGGTGCTCACCGTGCTGCGGCGGGACGATCCGTCGCGCGGCCTGGGAGACCTGCCGGACGAGCTGGTCCGGCACACCCTGGACCTCTTCCGTCAGGATGAGGGTCCGGACGTCGTTCGCCGGGTCCTGCTGGACGAGGAGGAGCGTTTCGGCCGCCTCCTGGAACGCGGCCGGCAGGTACTGGCCCGGCCGCGCTTCCGGGGCCCGCTGAGCGAGGAGGACCTCCACCACCTCCACGACACCTACGGCCTGCCGCGTGACCTCGTACTGAACCTTCGGCCGCGGTGACGGCCTGCCCGGCCCGGGGGGCGGCGATGAGTTTCCCTGGGCCGGAGAGTCTCCTCACCGTCATCACCACCAAGAGGAGGAACACGTGCCCCAGCTGCTGAGGGTCCAGAATTTCAGCGTGTCGAGCGACGGCATCGGTGCCGGCGCGGACCAGAGCCTCGAGCGTCCGTTCGGCCACGTCGCCCCGGAGAGGCTGTTCGCCTGGGCCGGCGCCACGGCGAGCTGGCCCATGCGCACCGATCCCGGGGGCAGCCGGGGTCTCGACGACTACCTCACCCGGGACTACGCACGCAATATCGGTGCCGAAATCATGGGGCGCAACAAGTTCGGGCCCCAGCGCGGGCCCTGGCTCGACGACGAGTGGCGTGGCTGGTGGGGCGACGAGCCCCCGTTCCGCACCCCGGTGTTCGTCATGACCCACCACGTACGTCCGTCGTTCACGCTGTCCGACACCACGTTCCACTTCGTCGACGGCGACCCGGCCGCGGTCCTCCAGCGGGCGCGGGAGGCGGCGCAGGGCAAGGACGTCCGGCTGGGCGGCGGGGTCACCACCATCCGGCAGTTCCTCGACGCCGGCCTCGTCGACACCATGCACGTGGCGGTATCACCGGTGAAGCTCGGTTCGGGACTACGGCTCTGGGAGTCACCCGATGAGCTGCTCGACCGGTTCCACCTGGACGTCGTCCCCAGCCCGAGCGGCGTGACGCACTACCTGTTCTGGCGCAAGTGACCGGGCCTCACGGCTCGACCGGACCGAGGAGCTGAAAAAAGGACTCCGGTCCTCGGTCCGGCTGTGCGACGATCCCGGCAGGAGATCAAGTGGGTGGGGGCGCGATGCACGCGGACCGAGTGGAGACCGACGCCGGCCTGGTCCGGCGGCTGCTGCGTGCCCAGTTCCCCGAGTGGGCCGACCTGCCGGTCTCCCGGCTCGCCTCCGGAGGCACGGTCAACGCGATCTACCGGCTCGGCGAGGACCTGACCGTCCGGCTGCCGCTGCGCCCCGGCGGCGCCGAGGCCATCGCGCTGGAGGCACGGCTGCTGCCTCGGCTGGCCCCGCTGCTGCCGCTGCCGGTCCCGGAGGTGGTGGCGACCGGCGTCCCGGGCGAGGGCTACCCCCTGGCCTGGGCGGTGCACCGGTGGATCGAGGGACGCAACCCGGTCGAGGGTGAGCTGTCCGAGCCCGAACTCGTCGCCCGTGACCTCGCGGAGTTCGCGGTCGCCTTCCGCAAGATCGACCTACCCGGCGGTCCGCGCGCCCACCGGGGCGAGCCGCTGATCGCCGAGGACCAGGAGATGCGGGCGTCGATCGAGGCGTTGCGCCGCACCGACGAACCCTTCGACACCGACGGGATCACCGCGGCCTGGGAGGAGGCGCTCGCGGCACCGCGATGGGCGGGCCCGGCCTGCTGGACGCACTCCGACCTGATGCCGAGCAATCTGCTGCTCACCGGTGACCGTGTGTCGGCGGTCATCGACTTCGGCACCGTGGGCATGGGCGAACCGGCCACCGACCTCATCCCCGCCTGGAACCTGCTGCCCGCCTCGGCGCGTCAGGCGTACCGCGAGGCGGTGGATGTGGACGACGCGACCTGGGCGCGCGGCCGGGGCTGGGCGCTGTCCATGGCGGTCATCCAACTGCCGTACTACCGGGCGACCAATCCGATCATCTCGGCCAATGCCCGGTACGTCATCCGGGAGATCCTGCGTACTTCCGCGTAGGAGAGCACCGCGCAGGCCCCGGTGGTCAGCAGTCCGCCGGCGAGGAAGGTAGCGCGCACGTCGCCGAGCGACAGGATCAGGGCGCCGAGCATGGCCCCGGTCGCGATTCCGGCGTTGTAGGCACCGGAGTTCGCCGCGAGTGCGATGTCCGTGCGGCCCGGTGCGCAGTGCAGCATCGCGTTCTGGGTGGTCATGAACACCGGTCCGAGCGCGCCGCCCATCAGGACCAGGAACACCACCGCCGCCACGGGGTGGGTGCCGGTCGCGTACAGGCCGAGCATGCCCGCCGCCTGCGTGGCCACGGCGACGGTCAGGGCGGCCCACGGCCAGCGGTCCAGCAGTGCCCCGGTGATGCTCACCCCGGCCAGGCACGCACCACCGAACGCCACGAGCAGGACGGTGGCCGCCCCCGGGGAGAAGCCGCTCACACCGCTGAGGAACCGCACGATGTAGGTGTAACCCGCGAACGCTCCGGTGGCGGACAGCGTCCCGGCCGCCAGCACCGTCCCGAACCGGCGGGCGTCGGGACCGCTTCCGTACGCGGCGGGTTCTTCCTCCGGGCGTGAGGTCGGCAGCAGAACGGCGATCGTCACCAGGCAGACGAGTCCCAGGACGGCCGGCATGGCGACGGGGATCCGCCAGTCGCTCCGCCGGCCCAGCCAGGTCCCGGCGGGCACACCGAGCACGAGGGCGAGCGAACCGGCGACGGACAGCGCCCCCACCACACGCCCACGCACCCCGGGCGCGAACAGGCCCACCGCTACCGGCCCCATCACGGCCCAGAACAGCGCCTGGGCGAGCGCGGTCCACAGCCGCGCCACGAGAAGCAGCCAGTAGGAGGTGGCCAGCGCCGCGACCGGACCGGACACGACCAGCACGGCCAGGAGCCCCGTGAGCACATGACGCCGGGGCACGGCACGGGTGACGTGCGCGAGCGGCAGGGACGCGACGGCCACCGTCACGCCGTAACCGGTGACCAGGAGCCCCACCGCCGGCACTGGCACGCTCAGACTCTCGGAGATCAGCTCCAAGAGGCCGATCGGCAGGTTCTCCGCGGTGTTGAAGGTGAAAGCGGCCAGCATCAGGGCCGCGAGCACCGCCGACCCGCGCCACGGAGCCGGAGGCGCCGTGATCCCGCGGACACGTCCCGCCCTGCCCTGCCGCGCCTGCTCCGTCGCACCGTCCACAGGAACACCTCACCGGGCACACCGGCCCCGCCGCAACCGGATTCGGCCGCCGCGCGCAGTGCCGGCGGCGGTCGGCGGAAGAGGGACGTGGTCGGGGCCGGCGGCGCGGGTCCGGAGGGCGGTGTCCGACTCGCGAGTGGGGGGTTCGGCCCCGAGGATGGAGCGACACGACCACCTATTCCTTGGACGGCAGCATGTCGGTGAGACGACTCAGAGGTTCCGGAAGGGCCCGGCGCCGGATCGCCCTGGGGGGTGCCCTCGGCATCCTTCTGCTCGCGGGCGGGCTCTCGGGCTGTGGCGGCGGAAGCGGTTCGGGCGGCGGTTCCTCGTCCCCGGCGAGCGCTCCCGCTACGCCGAATGCCTCGTCTTTCTCCGGCACACCGCCGTCGGCATTGGCGTCCGCCGCCTCTTCGGCGATCAGCTCCGCCCGTGCTGCCGCCTCTGCCGCGGCGTCGTCGGCCTCGGCTCGGGCCTCCGAGTTCGAGGCATCCGTGGACGCCGAGACCCAGCGCAGGAGCACGGCGGCACAAAAGGCCCTGAAAGATGTCAAAGGGCAAGGAAACGCGCTGTCGGAAGTCGCTATGACCGGGATGCCGAAAGCGCAGACGGGCGGAGTACTCGCCGTCCTGGTCAAAATCACCAACAAGACCCGCAGCGAAGCCTCCTACGCCGTGCAGATCGACTTCAAGAACGCGTCCGGCAAGGTGGTCGAGACGCGGTACGTGGGCGCGGAACACCTGAAGCCCGGGGAGAGGAAACAGCCCATCGCGTTCAGTCATCAGCCACCCGAGCCGAAGCTGACGCCCGTTCTCGCCAAGGCGCAGCGCTACTGATCATTGACGCGGTGCGGTGTGGTGGGCCTGCGTGGAGCGGGTCGCAGGCGCGTGGGCTACCGCTCGTCGGGCCAGGTGGCCAGCACGTCGCCGCTCTCCTCGTCCGTGAGGGTGACGCGGGCGCCGGGCATGCCGCCGTACTCGCCGACCCAGCGCCGGAACTTGTCCCGCGCCGTCTCCTCACTGCCCCACCAGCCGTGCTGCACCGGTCTGCCGTCGGTGCAGAGCCGCAGGTGGTAGCGGCCGGAGCCGGTCATGTGCGGTGGGGCCCTCGCCGCCGGACCGGCTCACGGGTGCTCATACGGTCACGCACTTCTCGGCCGGCGTCCGGTCGTCTTCCTGGCCGCGGTCTTCTTGGCCGCCGCCTTCTTGGCCGGCTGCTTCTTCGCGGCCGGCTTCTTCTTCGGCGTCGCAAGCTCGTGCACGTCGGCCGGGCCGGCGTCCCCCGCGCGGGACGCCTTGGCCTTCTCCACCGACTCTTGCAACGCCGCCATCAGGTCGAGGACCTGGGCCGGCTGCTCCGGCGCCGGTGCTTCCGGCAGCGGTCTGTCCTCGCGTTTGGCCTCGATGATCCGCGCGATGGCCTCGGTGTAACGGTCCTGGAACTCCTCCCCTTCGAGCTTGTCGACGGTCATGGTGTCCATGAGGGCGAGCGCGCCCTCGATCTCGCCCTCGGAGACCTCCACCGGTGGCGGCAGCAGCTCGGCGGGCTCGCGGATCTCGTCGGGCCAGCGCATGGCGTGCAGGACCAGGACGTCGTCGCGTACTCGCAGCAGTCCCAGCCGTTCCCGACCGGACCAGGCGTACTTCGCCACGGCGACCTTGGCCGAACGGCTGAGTGCCTTGACGAGCAGCTTGTACGGCTTGGCCGCGACCTGGCCGGCCGGCTGGAGGTAGTAGCCCTCGGCGATCCGGATCGGATCCACCGAGTCGAGCGGCACGAACGCGTCGATCTCGATCGCCTTCGCGGTCGGCAGCGGCAGATTGCTCAGGTCCTCGTCGGTGATGGGAATGACCATGGTCTTGGTCAGCTCGTACCCCTTGCCGATCTCCTCCTGGGCGACCTCGCGGTCCTCCAGCTCGCACACCTTGCGGTAGCGGACCCGGCCCTGGTCGGGCAGGTGGTACTGGTGGAACCGGATGCTGTGGTCCTCGGTGGCGCTGACCACGTTGATCGGCACCGT
Source organism: Streptomyces sp. Y20 (assembly GCF_043195475.1). Classification (NCBI taxonomy): domain Bacteria; kingdom Bacillati; phylum Actinomycetota; class Actinomycetes; order Kitasatosporales; family Streptomycetaceae; genus Streptomyces; species Streptomyces sp. Y20. Next base: position 257,130 of record NZ_JBIDDP010000006.1, on the reverse strand, counting down.
GACCAGACCGAAGGAGATCGCGCCGGACCAGATCGTTCGGGGCATGGCTGTCCTTCCGCAGACGCCCCGAGCACCCTCAGGCTATGGACGCCGCAGCCGGTCCGCACGCGGAGGCGGCGCGACCTCCCCCGGGCGGGGGAACCCCCGGCGGGGTGCGCCAGGGATCTCCACCGGCCCGTCGGGCAGGCCCGGTCGCCGGCCGGGCCATGTGCGACTTGCCGCCGGACCCGCGCCCCGGACAGCTCCGCGCCCTCGGCCGGAGCGGCGGCGGCGATGCACGGCAGCAGGGTCGGCCCGATCCTGACGGTGGCGGCCAGGCGGGAGAGGACATCGAGCGGCACGCGCGGATGGTGGGCGAGTCCGCGCCGGACGTCGTGGCCACGGTCGGCAGCCAGCGCACGCATCAGCGTGTCGCCGATCGCCGGGTTCTCCGCGAGGTCGGCACGCACATCGGGTGCGGGGTCACCGGCGTGGCGGCGAACGGACGCACCGGCCGCGCTGCTGGAGGACCTGGCCCGACGGGTGCCACCGGTCCCGAAGGCCCTGCGCGAGGTCGCCCGGCATCCCCGCGCGACCGGCCCGGCGCTGCTCGCCACTCCGGCGGACGGGCGGGCACGGCCCACAACCGCCGGCCATCCGGCGCTGCCGCCGCGGGTCATCATCGGGCTGCTCGCCGACGACGACCGGCGAGTGGTGCAGGCGGCAGCCGCCGACCCGTCGCTCCCCGCAGCCGTGATGGCGCGCCTGGTGCCGTAGGTACCGGGCTGCGCCTGTCGAGGCCGGGACGGGGAGCCGCGTACGCGTCGGCGGTTCGCTGAGCGGGGTGGTGAGCAGGGTCCGGGCCGGGAGCGAGGGCTTTTCGGTCACGCGTGGGGGAATGGAGGGGAACGCCTCCCGTCACGCTCGCGCCGGGCGGTGGTATCCGGGCATGCCGCTCGACTGCGGTGCGGGGCCTGCGACCGGCGTTAGAGTCGTGGCTGAGCATTGTCGCCGAGGAGGGGGATCCGAGGATGAGCGGGACAGTGACGGCGGTCAGCAGCAACGGCGCGTACTCGTTCACCAAGCCGAACCGGGACAGCATCACGCTGCTCGCCGGGCTCGGTGTGGAGGGCGACGTGCATGCCGGGGTGACGGTCAAGCACCGTTCCCGGGTCGCCCAGGATCCCACCCAGCCGAACCTCCGTCAGGTGCACCTCATCCATGAGGAGTTGTTCGCCGAGGTCGGTGCGGAGGGATTCCGGGTGGCACCCGGTGACCTGGGCGAGAACATCACCACCAGCGGCATCGATCTGCTGGGCCTGCCGGTCGGCACGCTGCTGCGCATCGGCGACGAGGCGGTGCTGGAGGTGACCGGCCTGCGCAACCCGTGCCGGCAGATCGACCGCTTCCAGGCCGGACTGCTGAAGCGGGTCGTCGGCCGCGACGAAGCCGGGCGCCCCGTGCTCAAGGCCGGGATCATGAGCGTCGTGAGGGAGGGCGGCGCGGTGCGTCCGGGCGACACGATCCGAGTGGAGCTTCCCAGCGAGCCGCACCGGCGCCTGGCCCGGGTCTGACGTCCCTCCCCCGGCGGGCCGCCGCCTGACCCGCCACAACAACTTCCCTGGGGGCGCACATCGGCAGCGAGGTCATCGACTACACGGCCACCGACGTCGGCGCGGAGCTGCGCGAGCGGGCCGGCGACCGGGGCCCGGACGTGTGCATCGAGGCGGTCGGCATGGAAGCGCACAGCGACACCCTGGTGCACGCCTGCGACCAGGTGAAGCAGCATCTGCGGCTCCAGGCGGACCGCCCCACCGCGGTCCGGGAGGACATCCACGCCTGCCGCAAGGGCGGCACAGTCTTCGTGCTCGGCGTCTTCGCGGGCGCGGTCGACGGGTTTCCACTCGGCGCGGTCATCAACAAGGGCCTGACTGTACGCGGCGCCCAGCAGCACGGTCAGCGATACCTCCCGATGCTTCTCGACCGGATGGCGGCCGGGGAGCTGAGCACGTCCCATCCGGCGACCCATGGCGTGCCGCTGGACGAGGCGCCGCGGGCGTACGAGATGTTCAAGGACAAGCACGACGGCTGCGTGGGGCCGTCATCCGGCCCCAGCAACGAGAGCGGTGGCCGGGGCGGAGGCGCGCTGACCGGGGGCCGCCCTGTTGTCGGCAGTCTCCTTGCCCGGTCACGTGGGCAGCGGTGTTCGCCAGCAGCATCTCCCGGGCACTGCCAGGACCGCCGGGACGAAGCAGGCCCGGCGCGGCACGGGGCGCGTCCTCGGGATGCGTCCTCGGGATGGGTCTTCGGGATGCGTCTTGGGGGCGCGGCGGCGACCGCGGTGGTGGCGGGGTCGCCGATGGTTCAGGCGGTCCGGCTGCCGGAGTCCGGGACGTCGTCGGTCAGAATCTGCGTCGCCGCGGTGGCGCAGAACGCTTCCAGCCCCTCCAGGAGCGCGGTCCGCTTGGCCGCGGGCATGTCCGCCAGCACCGTGCGCAGCTCCCTCTCCCTGCGGCCACGCAGGTCGACGAGGAACGCGCGGCCCCGGCCGCTGAGATGCAACCGCACCTCACGCCTGTCCTGCGCGCTCACCACCCGCTCCACGAACCCTGCGGCCACCAGCCGGTCGCACAGGCGGCTGGTGGACGGCGGGGTGGACGCGAGAGACTCGGCGAGGGTGCGCAGGTTGATGCCGTCGTGGTGTTCCAGGATGTGCAGCACGCGCAACTGGGACGCGGAGGTGGGCGCGGTGGAGGCGCGACCCCACACGACTTCCAGCAGCTCGACGGCCGTGGTGGTCACACGCGCGACCTCATCGGGCTCTGGACGGCGGCGGAAGGCAGTCACGGTCACACTCTCGCAGGCACTGGGGCGCCTGTCAGCGTACTAGGCACACGCGCCCGCCACAGATGATCAGGGGCGACCGTCGCAGCCCCTTCACAACCTCGGCCCGGTGCGCCGCGGCCCGTACCTCGACCGGCGAGGCATAGAGGCGTCCCTGCTGCCCCTATCGGCGCCCTTCGCAACGCCCGCCGGGCCGGCATCCCGATCGCCGACGAGGCCGTCTGCGCCCGCTACCGCGGACACTGCTGGTTGTCGGTCCTGCTGCTCTCGACCCTGGCGGGGGCCGATCCGGTCCACCAGGCTGCCGCCCGCGGCCGAGGTGCCGCGCGCCATCCTGCGGGAGCCGGCCGGCCACCGGGGCGAGGCGGTACCGGAGGACGACGCCGTGAGCGTCTGCCTGGACCGGCACGGGAGGTCGGCCGACGGGTGACCGGGCGCGCGCGGTTGTGACGATCCCGTGTTGTTCCCCTCCAGCGCTCACGCTAATGTTTGCCATAAAGCAATAATTGTCGATGGCTCGTCGTTCGGCCGGCCGCAGGAGCCCACAACAGGGAGACGATGCAGGTGGCGGAGCACGACACGGCCTCCGAGGTGGCGCAACGGCTGGGCGGCTTCCTGGCACGGCGCCGCGAGCAGATCGCCCAGCGGTGGGCGGACGCCACCCTGTTCCGTACCGTCTTCATGGTCTCCCGCGGCGAGGCGGTCGAGGCGTGCGGGGCGGTGGTGGACGCCCTGGCCGAGGTGGCCCGCACCGGGCGGCTGGAGGACATCGAGGCCTCCGGTTTCAGCACCGTGAGGGAGCAGCTCGGCCGGATGTCCGCCTCCCGGGCCCGGGCCGGGTCCAGCCCGTCGCAGATCGCCGGTGAGGTCGCCGGCCTGCGCGAACCTGTGGCCGCGCTGCTGGACGCCGAGTTCGCGGATCCCGGTGAGGAGCAGGCGCACGCATGCCGGCTCGCGCTGACGGTCCTCATGGGCACGCTGCGTCTGGTGGTCATGGAGACGGCGGTCAGCGCGGGCGAGGACCTGATCGCCCGGCAGCGCCATCAGCTGCTGGAGGTGGCCACTCCGGTCATCCGGCTGTGGGACGGTGTCGTCGCCGTACCACTGATCGGGACCCTGGACAGCGCCCGCAGCCAGATCGTGATGGAGAGCCTGCTCGAAGCGATCGTGGACCAGAGGGCCCGGTTCGCGATCCTCGACATCACCGGTGTGCCGACCGTCGACTCGCTCGTGGCGCAGCACCTGATGCGGACGGTCGCCGCGGCCCGTCTGATGGGCGCGGAGTGCGTCGTCTCCGGTATCCGTCCCGCCATCGCGCAGACCATCGTCCAGCTCGGTATCGACCTGGGATCGATCATCACGCGGGCCGGCCTCGCCGACGCGCTGGCGTACGCGCTCGGCCGGCAGGGCATCGTCGTCTCTCCGGCACCGGCCGCGGGAGCGATCCCGCGGTGACCCGCTCGCCCGCCCCCCGACCGGTGCCGGTACCGGCGCTGGGAGACGTCCTGCTGGTCACCCTGCAAGGAGAGCTGCACGACGAGGCGGCCGAACGACTGCGGTCCGCCATCGTCCGTCGCATCGACTCCGGACCGGCGCCGGTGGGCGGTGTCGTGATCGACGTCTCCGGTGTGGAGATGGTCGACTCCTTCCCCGGCCGCGTCTTCGCCGAGATCGCGGGAAGCGCGCGCCTGCCGGTCACGCGGACCGCGGGCACACGCCCGGAAGAGGGTGCGTGATGCATGATCCCCTCTCCCCGACCGCGCGCGTGCCCATCGATTCGGAGGCGGATCTCTCCCGGGTGCGCCAGCGGGTGCGTCAGGCCGCTGCCGACCTCGGTTTCCGGCTGGTCCAGCAGACGAAGCTGGTGACCGCGGCCAGTGAACTGGCCCGGAACACCCTCGTCCACGGGGGCGGCGGACACATGGAGATGACGCCGCTCGGGGACGGGGCCCGCCGGGGACTGCGGCTCTCCTTCGTCGATTCCGGCCCCGGGATCCGGGACGTCGAACGGGCCATGACCGACGGGTACACCACCAACGACGGCCTGGGCCTCGGTCTGGGCGGGGCCCGGCGGCTCGTCCGGGAGTTCGCCCTCGACACCGGCCCGGGCCGGGGCACCGCCGTCACCATCACCGACTGGGCTCCCGGCCTGCCCTCACCCCGTACAGGTGCGTCATGAAGGCGTGGGCCGTGGCGGTCGTGGCGCCGGTCGCCACCGAGCCGGCGTCCGGCCTCGTCGGGCACGCGAACGGTGGTCACACCGGCGTGCGCGCGGCCGGCCCGCCCGGCCCCCTCGCGGACGGCGCACCGTGCGTGCGGATCGCCTCGCCCGCCCACGGACCGGGGCTCCGGGACGTGCCGGGCCTTCCACACGTGCCGGGCCTCCCGCACGTGCCGGCGGCGCGCCGTGTCCCGTGGGACGCCGGCGGCGCCGTACGCCTCCCGCGCGACGCCAGCAGTGTGGCCGTACTGACCCCCGACCCTCCGGACGGACGTCCATGACCGCAACCCCTGATGTCTGGAAGATCGCGTCCGTCGGCGACGCGGCCCGGGCCCGCGTGGCCGTCGACCGCGTCGCCACGGACGGCGGCGCGCCGGCGCTGGACCGCGCCCGCCTGCTGACGTCGCTGACGGCACGGCTGCGCCGCTGCCTCGGCCAGGGCGGCACGTGGGAACTCGCGCTCCACGCCCGGCAGGGCACGGCCGGCCGGGCAGGCCGGCTCGAGGTCTCGCTGCGGCGGGCCGGCTCACCGGTGCCGGGCCCGGACGACGAGCCGGCCCTCGTCTGCTCCCTGCCGCACCGGCCCGCACCGGACGGCCCGGCCGACGACACGACCCTGCCCGAGGCCCTGCTGCGCGCCGACGAGAACACCGGGGCCGTCCTGGAGGTCCTGGACGAACAGGAACGCCTCGTCCGGCTGCACCTGGAGGAGCTGCACCAGACCAACCAGGGCGTCCTGGCGCTGCACTCCGACCTGGAGGCCGCGGCGCTGGCCCAGCGCGAACTCCTCGAGGCCGAGCGGACCGCGCGCGCCGAGGCCGAGCGGGCCCGGCGGCTGCTGACCTTCCTCGGGGACGCCAGCGCCGCCATCACGGCGTCGCTGAGCCGTACGGCCATCCTGCGCCGTCTCTCCGACATGCTGGTCCCGGAGTACGGGGAGCACCTCGACGTGTGGCTCTTCGACGAGGAGGACGGGGAGCAGCAGGAGTACGGCACGGACGCGCACCACCTGCGGGAGCGGCCGGACGCCGCGGTCGCCGCCGCCCGTACCGGCCGTCCCCACCACGCCGCCGCCCACCCCGGGAGGCTGCCCGGCACCGAGGACCTCCCGCCGTCCGCACCGTTTCCGCAGCGCCCGGTGCTCGCCATCCCCCTGGTGGCGCACCGTCAGCTGGGGGTCCTCACCCTCACCGCGCCCGGGCCGCGCTTCGACGCGGACACCACGGTGATGCTGGTCGAACTCGCCCGCCGGGTCGGTGTCGCCCTGGACAACGCGCGCCGCTACGAGCAGTACCGCGACACCGCCGAAACCCTGCAACACGCTCAGCTGACCGACCTGCCCACCGTGTCCGGTCTGCTCCTGGCCGCGCGCTACCTCCCCGCCACCCGTGGTCTGAACATCGGCGGCGACTGGTACGACGCCTTCCTCCAGCCGGACGGCAGCCTGCTGGCCGTCATAGGCGACGTCACCGGGCACGGTCTGCACGCCGCCGTGGTCATGGGCCAGCTGCGCACGGCGCTACGGGCGTACGCCGTCGAGAACGACAGCCCCGGCGACATCCTCACGCACCTGCACCGCATGCTCCGGCACCTGCAACCGGAGCTGTACGCCACCGCCATGATCGCCCGTTTCCGGCCGGGTGAACCGGAGGTGGTCTGGGCGTCGGCCGGTCACCCACCCGCCGTGGTGCGCGACGCCGACGGCACCGTGCGCGTGCTGAACGCCAAGCCCGGTGTGATGCTGGGCATCCCCGTGCCCTACGCGTACGCGGACCACCGGGCGGATCTGCCCGCCGGTTCGTCCCTGGTGCTGTACACCGACGGCCTGGTCGAACGCCGGGCGCAGGGCATCGACCCCGGCATCGAGCGGCTCGGCCGTGCGCTGGGCACGCTGAGCACCGCCGAGCTGGAACAGGATCCGGACGCCGCGGCCGACGCGCTGCTCAAGCCCCTGCTGCACGACTCCGAACGCGACGACGACGTCTGCGTGCTGATGTGCCACACCGTGTCACCGTCCGGGCGGGAGGGGGCGGACCGGCGCCCGTCGCCCACCCGGCGTCCTGGAGGCGAACGTTCTCGGGGTAGCGTGGAGGACACGAGGCGAGAGGGTGGATGGTGTGAAAGCTTCTGAACCGCTCCCGTCGGCGGAGGCGCTCCTGCGCGCGGCCGCGCCACACGCCCTGGTCGCCACGGCCCGCCGCATCCTCGCCGAGGGTGTCGGAGCGCAGGAGGTGACCCTCCTGCTCGCCGACTACGGCCTGTCGGTTCTGCAACCGGTGTCCCACCTGCCGCACACGGGTACCCCCGTCTCCGCCCACGACGGTCCCGCCGGCAGCGCCTTCCTCACCCAGAACCCGGTGATCGAGGTCCTCCGGGAGCCGGCCGGCCATCTGGTGCATCTGCCCATCACGGTGCGCGGCGACCGTCTGGGCGTGCTCTCCGTGCGCCTGCCGGCGGGGGCCGCCGGCCCGGACACCGTGCTCCAGCTCGGTGGATTCGCCACGGCACTGGGGCATGAGGTCACCACCGCCGGCCGCGACACCGACCTCTATCTCCAGGCCCGTCGCACCCGCCGTCTCACCCTGGCCGCGGAGATGCAGTGGCAGCTCCTGCCCGGCCGGGGCTGCTCCCGCGACGAGTACGTCATCGGCGCCCACCTGGAACCCGCCTACGCGATCGGCGGGGACAACTTCGACTGGTCCACCACCGCCGACCGCCTGGTCCTCACCGTCACCGACGGCATGGGGCAGGGCATCGACGCCTCCCTGCTCACCAGCCTCGCCGTGGGCGCGCTGCGCAACGCCCGCCGCGCCGGCATCGGCCTGGCCGACCAGGCGTCCCTCGCCGACCAGGCCGTCTACGCCCAGCACGGCGGCAAGATGTACGCCTCCACCCTGCTGCTGGCGTTCGACCTGGCCACCGGCGCGGCACGTGCGGTGGACGCCGGCTCGCCCCAGCTGTTCCGCCAGCGCGACGGCCATACCGAGCGGATCGAGCTGGAGGCCCAGATGCCGCTGGGGATGTTCGAGGAGACGGTCTACGAGGAGCAGGCCTTTCAGGTCGAGCCCGGCGACCGGCTCCTCGTGGTCAGCAGCGGTGTGCACGGGACGCGGTCGACGGCCGGCGACCTCTTCGGCGAACAGGCCCTGCGCCTGATCCTCGGCGCCACCCGTTCCGCACCACCGCACGAGACGGCCCGCGCGGTCGTCGCCGGGCTGATCGAGCACCACGGCAGCAAGGAACTGATGTCCGACGCCGCCGTGGTCTGCCTCGACTGGCACGGCCCGCCCGCCTGACGCCGAGCGGCGCTCCGGCGCGCGGCGCTTCAGGGTTCGGGACCCTCGGTCCCCCGGCCTGGGCCGGCCTGAGCGGCCATGAACGCCCGCATCCCCCGGCTCAGCGCGTCCCGTTCGCCGGGCGTCATGGCCGCGAGGACGGCGGCGAGCGCCTGGGACCTGCGCGCGGCCACCTCGTCGAGGACGTGCCGGCCGGGTCCGGTGAGGACCAGCCGCACCTCCCGCCGCCTCTGCGGATGCAGCAGACGTTCGAGGAGACCGGCTGCCTCCAGCCGGTCGCACAGCCGGCTGGCGGTCGGCAGCCCTATCTCCATCCCCTCGGCCAGAGCGGTGAGATTGAGCCCCGGCTGTGACTCCAGGATCCGAAGGGCCCTCAGCTGATGGGGCGACAGCCGAAGGCTCGCCCCCTGGGCGGCCACCGACCACAGGTTCGCCAGACCGTCCGCGGCATCGGTGATCTCCAGCGCGACGGACAAAGGGTCGTCGTCCCCCGGTCCGCCCGGCCGGTCGTCCCCCGAGCCAGTGAGACGAGTCACGAACACATCGCTTTCAGTAATAGCCTGCCCATACGGATACCACCCTCATCCTGACGCGGTTACCCGACGAGCCGCCGGGCAAGCACCGCCGGCGGGGCCATCGTAAGAGCTGAGGTGACCGGAACAGCTCATTCCCGGGCGACAACCATTGCCTGAGGGAAACTTCTTCGTATCTGCCCGTCCGTACCCGGGCAAGAGGCGGGACCGGCTCCGCCCGGCAGCCCCGACCAGGCCGGGGGCCCGGTCGGGAGGTCACAGGAAGCGGCGGACCGGGGTGACGGCTGCCTCCTTGGCGCGCTGGAGGAGCGCGCGCCGTCTCCACCGGGCGAGGTCGATGGCCACGCTCCGCCGCAGGTCCTCGTCGTAGTCCCGGTCGAGTTCGGCGGTGAACGTCTCGTCCAGGACGGCGAGCATGACCTCTTCGTCGTGGTCCATGGACCTGCGGTTGAAGTTCGTGGAACCGATCAGGGCGGCGACCGAGTCCACCGTGATGATCTTGGCGTGCATCATGGTCGGCTGGTACTGCCGGATGTGCACGCCCGCCTGGAGGAGGCGGGTGTAGTGGTGCTGGCCGGCGAGCTGGCAGGCGCGCTGGTCGGTGTGCGGGCCGGGGAGCAGGATCTCCACGCGCACGCCGCGCCGGGCTGTCTGGCACAGGAGGTCGATGAAGTACGTGTCGGGGGCGAAGTAGGCGGTGGCGAGGCGGAAGCGCTCCTCGGCAGAGGTGAGCATGACCCGGATGAGGGTCTGCATGTCCTGCCAGCCGATGCTCGCCGAGCCGCGCACGACCTGCACGACCGACGAGCCGGCCTGTCGGTGCTCGGTGAAGCGGTCGCGGTCGTCGAAGAGTTCGTCGTGGCACTCGGCCCAGTTCTGCGCGAACGCGGCCGCGATGCCGTCCACGGCCGGACCACGCACCTGGACGTGGGTGTCACGCCACTCGCCCGGCCCGCGGGCGTCGCCGCACCACTCCTCCGCGATGCCGACACCGCCGGTGAACGCGGTGTCCTCGTCGACGATCAGGGCCTTGCGGTGACAGCGGTGGTTCTGCTTGAACGGCGACAGCCAGACGGGCCTGCGGAACCAGGCCACCTGCACACCCGCCGCGTCCATGAGGTCGAGCAGGTCCCGCTCGATCTCCTTGGCGCCGAAGCCGTCGAGCAGCAGGCGCACCCGTATCCCCTCGCGGGCGCGCTCGGCGAGGGCGGTCGCGAAGTCACGGGCGATCTGGCCACGCCAGTACACGAACGTCATCATGTCGATCGTGTGCCGGGCCGACCGGATCGCCCCGAGCATCGCGGGGAAGATCTCGTCGCCGTTGCGCAGGGGAAGCAGTTCGTTGCCCTCGGTGGCGGCGATGCCGATCAGCCGCTCCAGACGGCGGCGCAGTCGCTGCTTGCGGGCAGCCGCGTCGGACGCGGTGCCACGGGCGGGAGCTGCCGGTATGCCGTCGAGGATCACGCAGGTACTCCGTAGGGCCGGGGGCACGGATGGGTGCGGGCTTCGCCGGACGAGCCCGCAGAATCGCATGCCCGGCGGGCCGTGTCTCACTCCCCCCGAGCCGGGCCGCACCGGCCGGGGGCGGGGAACGACCGCAGGTCTACCCGATCGGGCGGTGAGTCCGCCGGCCGGTGCGTCACGCGCGCGACTAGCATCTGTTCCCGTGGCAGACGTCCCCGATGAGCTGATCAGGCTGGAACGATGCGCCCAGGAGGAACGGGCCGCGCTCGCCGGCCTCACCGGTGACGAGTACGAGGCGCAGTGGCGTCGCTGGCGGGCGGCGTCCGAGGCGGCGCGGGCGGCCGTCGCCCGGCGCGCCGAGGCCACGGGGGCCGACGAGCACGAGCTGGAACAGGCCGTGCAGAAGGCCGTCCGGCAGGGCCAGGAGGACCCGGCCGTCGAGTAGGGGCCCGGCGGGCGGCCGCGCCCGGCGCCCTCCCCTCACCCCACCGCGCCGCTCAGCCGGTGGTGACGACGCGCGCCCACGGTGGCGGGGTGTCCGGGGCGTCCTCGGCGTTCTCCTCGTCCACGGCACCACCGGGGAGGTGGAACAGGCCGACGACGGTGCGGCAGGACGGCTGCCGGGAAGACCACGGCGTCTGACCGTCCGTCAGGGGGACGATCGCGTACGGGCGTGGCCGGGAGCGCAGCGCCCGGGCGTGGCAGGGCGGAGCCGGAGCGCAGGTCCGTCCCCCCGCCGCCGATCAGTTCGATGTCCCCCGGCGCGGCAGGCCGCCGCGTCGCAGGGGATCACCGAGACCGGGCCGCGCCGCCCGCCCACCGCCCGCGCGCTCGCCGCCACGTCCAGCAGCGCGCCGCCCGGTTCGGCGTCGCTCACCGAGCCGGAGGTGCCGATGGCGAAGCGGACCCGGGGGTGTGCGGCGCAGGCCCCGGCAGCAGTACCCCCGGGGGCCCGGCCGAACGCCGCGAAGGGCGACGGTGGCTGTGCTTGCCGCCGGCCCCCGGCGCGGCCGCCACCGAGCGGGCCGCCGCGCCGAGCAACTGCCGCCACGGTGTCGGCGGGTGGTGGCATCGGTTCCGTGGCGGTCGCGCAGGCGCGCAGATCGAGAGCGCTGCCGACGCGGGCGGCTGCGCAGGCCCCCGCCCGGTCACCGGCCGAGCGGCGCGCGGTCGCGGTCGCGGTCTCGATCCGCGACGCCCGGCACGGGCCTGCTCACACCGGACTCAGTGGATGGGCCGCCGTGGCGGAGCGCGGCGGCCAGGCCTGGGGGGAGAGGATGCCGAGCACGTAGGCGCGGGCGACCAGGGCGGGGCGGGTGGGGGCGTCCAGCAGGTCGCGCAGCCGGCTCAGGTGGTAGTCGACCGTCTGCCGGGAGAGGTGCAGCGTTCCCGCGATGTCCGCGTTGCTGTGCCCGGCGGCCAGCAGGGCGAGGATGCGTACCTGGCTGGCCGTCAGTGACGGTTGTGCCTCGTGGCGCAGGCCGACGTGGGTGATGACGGCCCAGACACTGGGCACGCGTTCCGCGGCGTGGCGCACGGCGTTCAGGTGGACCCGCACCCGGCGCTGCCGGCTGTCGCCGTCGACCAGTACCGCGGAGGTCCGGGCGCTTCTGCGCCGGCCGCCGACGAGGTCGTGCCAGATCCGGTGCACCGCGGTGCGTTCGGGTGTCCTCGCCAGCAGGGTGTCGGCCGGCATGCCTATGAGGTCGGAGAGGCGCACGCGCAGGAGTTCGGCGACCGCGGTGCCGGCCTCCCCCACCAGTCCGTCGGTGGACAGGCGGACGCAGAGGAGGCCGCTGTGGTCGCGCAGGGCTCTCAGGTCCTCCTCGGCCCGGCGCCGCTGGGACAGCGCCCGGGTGTAGTCGGTGACGTCGACGTAGATGCCCGCCACACAGCGGTGGCCGCCCCAGCGGACGGGGAAGCGGTACCCGGCGGCCTGCCCGGCCGTTCCGTCGGGGCGCCGGTAGGTGAGGGTGTGCCGTAAGGGCCGGCCCTCGGTCAGTACTGCCCGGTCCAGGGCGAGGAACCGGGTGACGTCGTCGGGTTCGTCGATCTCGGCGAGGTGGCGGCCGATCACGGCGTCGCGCGTCGTGCGGTACAGGTGGGCGTAGGCGTGGTTGGCCCACAGGTAGCGGCCTGTGGCGTCGCGCACGAAGGCCGCGGCCGGGGTGAGGTCGGCGAACGCGGCGTACGGGTTGTCCTCCGGCCGGCCGCTCACCGCGACGGCCGCCCCCCTGCCGCCGCCGGTGCCGGCCCCGTCGTGACGGGACGGCCAGTTGACGTGGAAGGTACGGCCCTCGAAGCGCATCTGGTAGGGCGCGTCGGGGGTGCCGGACGGCCCGCCGCGGCCGGCGCGGAGGGCTTCGAGGAAGCGGCGCACGGTCCCGTCGTCATCGAAAGCGCCACCCCCGCTGTCGACCACTCCCAGCCCGTCGTCGGCCTCCCACCAGGACACCGGAAGGGGCGCGAGCAGCGTCTTGAAATCGGCCTCGTCCACGGCCCAACTCCTTCAATGGTCCACCACATCACGTTGAGTGACACAGCATGCGTATCCCGTGGCGGAGCAGACATGCGGACCGGGCGGAGGCCGCGCGCGTGCGCAGCGGCCGGGCACTAGCGCATCTCGTTGTCTTCACACGCCCGCAATCGGCGTTCCCAGTACGGCATTTGCCTGAACGATTCGCCTAGCTGCGTAGTCCGGGGGGCAGTTGGGGCTGGTTCGCTTGAAAGGACGGCGGGCAGCGGGCTTCGCACCGGTGGTGTGCCGCCGGCCGCCGTATCCCGTCCGGGCGCGGCCCGCGTCCGGGCCTTCGCGACGACCGAGGGAGTTGGGTATCGGTGAGCAAGGTGCTGTACGTGCATGCCAAGGGCGGCCCCCCGGTGGGGCACGCCCTCGCGCGGGTGGCCGCGAGGTCCGCGGTGCACCTGCTGGCACTCAGCGAACTGCCCGCCACGGTGGCGGAAGGGGCCGCGGACCTGTGCGACTCGGTGGTCACGCACACCGCTCCGGAGGGGCGCGACCTGGTCGAGGTCATCACGGCCCGGGCCCGGGAGGTGAGCGCGGAGGCGGTCGTCACCTTCTCGGAGTACGCGGTGGTGGCGGTCGCCGAGGCATCCCGGCGGCTCGGGCTGCGCGGTGCCGGACCCGCCGCCGCGCTCGCCCGGGACAAGCGGCTGATGCGGGCGGCGTGGGAGCGCCGGGGGATACCGCAGCCCCGGTTCCGCGCGGTCACGACGGTGGCGGAACTGGAGCGCGCCGCGGCGGAGTTGTCCTTCCCGCTGCTGTTGAAGGCCGCGTGGAGCGCCGGTTCGACCGCTCACCAGGTCATCGAGACGCCCGGGGACGTGCGGGACGCCTGGCAGCGGTCGCGGGCGGTGATGGCGGAGTCGGCGCTGCTCGGGTTCGCGGAGCTGCATGTGGCCGGGGCCGGTGAGGACTTCATCGTCGAGGAGATCGTCAGCGGATGCGCCGAGGAGTGGTTCGACGGTGCCGGCTGGGGCGACTACGTCAGCGTGGAGGGCGTGGTCGCCGGCGGTGCGTTCCGTCCGGTCTGCGTGAGCGGCCGGATGCCGACGGTGGCACCGTTCACCGAGCGTGCCGGTATCACCCCGGCAGCGCTGGGGGGCGCGGCCCAGGACAGGATCGTGGAGCTGGCCGGGCGCGCCGTGGACGCGCTGGGCCTGGAGGACTGCGGCACGCACACGGAGATCAAGCTGGGCGCGGACGGCCGTATGTGGGTGATCGAGACGGCGGCGCGGTTCGGTGGCGCGATGACGGTGCCGCAGATCGAGCAGGTCTTCGGTCTCGACCTGGCCGGCATGTTCACCGATCAGCTGCTCGGCGGCTCCCCCGCCTGGCCGGCCCGGACGCTGACGCCGCAGGACGCCGTCGGCGCGGCCGGTTCCCTGGTGGTGCTGGCCGTGAACGGTGACGGTTCGCCCTGGACCCGCCGCCATCTGTGGGACTCCGCGACGGTCGTCCGTTCGGCTCCGGTCGGGGCGGGCAGCACGCTGTCCGTCGTCGCCGAGAGCGCCCTGCCCGACGGCGCCCCCGTGCCGGTCTACGACCCCGCCGCCGGCGCCAACACCATGGCGGCCGTGTGCCTGCTGTCGGCCGACCGGCCGCAGACCGTCGTGCGCGACTTCGCCGCCGTGGTGGACGCCCTGCCGCGGATCCTGCCCACGGACGTCACCGAGGAGGCCCGCGCATGACGCACGCACCGGCCGGGGCGGCCGTGCCCGACGCCACCGCCGGCGACCGTACCGTCATCGGCGCGAACCTGTCGCTGCCGCTGTTCCGCGCGCTGTCCGGGGTACTGGCCGGACACCCGTACCTCAAGGTCGTCGTGGACCGTGCCGAGGACACCTGGCATCTGCTCGACACCCGGGTGCACCCCTTCCACGTCGACTACATCGCCACCCGTGTCCTCGGCATGCCGCTGGACGAACTCGACGCGGAACTCGACGCGTTCAACGCGTCGGTGTACATGGACCCCGAACGCCGGTTCCTCCTCGGGGTGGTGTCCCTGCACACCGAGGAGGAGGCCGACGGCTCCGAGCGGCCCTTCCTCGTGCTGGAGACGACCGAGGCGGACACGATGCCGGGGCCCTTGCTGGAGGAGTTCTACCACTACGTGCGCGGACGGGTGGACGGCCGCCTGCCGCTGCTGCTCAAGCCCGCCAACCACGGTCAGGAGCAGGAGCTGGCCACGGTCGGGGAGACGCGCGTGCCGCGCGTCCTCAGCCACGAGCTGTTCGGCAACCGTACCCGAACCTGCCTCAACCCGGGTGAGGCGGAAGGGCGGTTGCGCTACTTCCGCACCACGGCGGAGTACGAGAGCGCGGCCGGGGAGCTGGGCTGGTCGGACATCGTGGCGATGCCCCGGCTGCCCGACGACGTGCCCCGGACCGCGGGGTTCATCAACACGGTCCCCACGACGCCGTTGTCGCACACCAACGTCCTCGCGGCGGGCTGGGGGATCCCGAACGCGATCGTCCGCGACCTGGACGCCGTCGTACGGCAGGACGGTCTCGATGGCGCCTGGGTGCGCTACCGCGTGCGTCAGGACGCCGTCACCCTGGAGCGGCTGCCCCACGCACCGTCCCTGGAGCGGCCCGCCTGGCACCAGCAGCGCATCCGCATCGAGACACCGCTGCTGGAGGAGGCGCCGATCCTGGAGCTGCACCGGCTGCGGTGCGCCGACCGGGACGGTTACGGCACCAAGGCGGCCAACCTCGGGGAACTGCACCACGTCCTGGACAGCCGCACGGCGGACCTGACGGCGTTCTACGCGCGCCCGCGCCCGCCACGACCCGATCTGCTCGGCCACCTCGCCGCCCGGCTGGGCGAGCCGGGAGCGTCACCGCGGCGGCTGCGCGCCGCGGCGGCCGAGCGCGTGGCGCGGACGGTCCGCGCCCCCCGGGGCGTGGCGTTGCCGTTCCGGCTGCACCATCTGTTCCTCACCTCCTCCCCCGCCCTCCAACAGGGCATCGGCAAGCTGAAGATGGCGCTCGAACTCGAAGCCCTCGACGTGATCGACCCGCTGTCCCTGCACCTTCAGCACCTGACGTGCAGTACACCGATGCCCGAGGAGGTGGTGCGGGCGATCACCGCCTCCGTGGCGGGGCTCACGGCCGACGGACGCCGTCTGGTCGTGCGCTCCTCCTCCAACGCCGAGGACCTGCCCGGTTTCTCGGCCGCCGGGATCTACGACTCGGTGACCACCGTGCACGGCACGGACCAGCTCATGGACGCCGTACGGCAGGTGTGGGCGTCGCTGCTGTCGCCGCGCAGCGTGCGCCTGCGGCACCAGGTCGGCATCCCCCTGGACGACACCTACATGGGGGTGATCGTCCAGGAGTACGTGCCCGCCGGTCTGGGAGGCGTGCTCGTGACCTGTGATCCCACCCGCCCCGAGGACTTCCGCAACGTGTACCTGAACTGCACGCCCGGCTCGCCCGAGCAGGTGGTCGACGGCACGGTCCTGCCACAGCAGTACCTCTACAACACCGTCGAGGGCGGCGGGCGTACGCTCGACATCGGTTCGTCGGGCGCGGACCTCCCGGTGGCGACACGCGCCTCACTGGCCGAACTCGCCCTCGCAGGGCGTCTGCTGCAGTCCCACTTCAGCGACGACGATCCCGACGGCGCCCTGGACATCGAGTGGCTCATGACCGCGGAGGGGGCCTTCCACCTGGTCCAGGTCCGCCCCTACGCCCGGTGAGGCGCCGTATGTCCCTCCTGCGGTCCTCGCCACCCGTACCGGCGCCGCCCCCGGCGGCGCGCCGCGTCATCCGCCTCAACAACGGGTTCCAGCTGCTGTTCAACCTGCTGTGGTGGATGCCCGTGTTCTACGCCTACCAGCGGGACGCGGGCCTGTCCGACGGGCAGATCTTCGGCATCCAGAGCATCTACTACATCGCCTTCTGCCTGTTCGAGATACCGACCGGGATCGTCGCCGACCGCATCGGCGCCCGCAACTGCCTGCGCGCGGGAGCGGTGGTCATGACGGCGGCGAATCTGGCGCCGGTGCTGGCCCCCACGTACACCGGTTTCCTCGCGCACTTCCTCGCCATCGCGGCCGGGCGTTCCCTGGCGTCGGGCGCGGCGAGCGCCTATCTGTACGACGGGCTGCGCGCCGAGCGGGCGGAGGGCCACTATCTCAAGGCGGAGGGCACCGCGCGTGCCCTCGGGCTCGCCGCCAAGGTGGTGTGCTGGCCGCTCGTCGGGCCGCTGATGACCCTGGCCCCGCAGACCCCGTACGTGCTCAGCGCGGTGTGCGCGGCCGGTTCCCTCGGCTGCGCCCTCGCCCTGCCGCGGCTCGCCACGCCCGGCACGGACACCCGCCGGCGCGACCGGGCCCGACGTGGCGGCGGACCGCTGCGTGACACGGGCGCCGCTCTGCGTGTCCTGTGGTCGTCGCCGTGGCTGGCGCTGCTCATGGTGCAGGGCGTCGCCGTGTTCACGCTGTCACGGATCTGCCAGGTCAACCTGTTCCAGCCGGTGCTGCTGGAACACGGCATCGGGGAGAGCACGCACGGCAGTGTGCTCGCGGCGATGACGGTCGCCGAGGCCGTGGCGTCGGCCCGTCCCCAATGGCTGAGCCGCCGGCTGCCGCCGGCCGGCTGGGTGTCCCTGCTGAGCGTGGCCCTGGCCGGCGTGCTGGCGGGCACCGCCGTGGGCGGCCCGTGGACCGTCGTCGCGCTGCTGTGCGCGTTCGCCGCGATCACCGGGTTCGTCTATCCGGTGCAGCGCAAGCTCGTCAACGACGCCATCCCGGTGGACGCGCCGCGGGCCACGCTGCTGTCGGTGGAGAGCATCGTGGACCGCGGTGTGTGCGCGGCGGCCGCGGTGGCCGCGGGCGCCTGCCTGGCGGCGGGCCGGCTGGACGCGCTGCTCTGGTACAGCGCGGCGATCACCTGCGTCCTGATGCCGGCGCTCCACCTGGCCCTGCACCGCACCGGCCCCCGTGCCCCGGCCGGGCAGGACCACGCCGCGCCCGGCACCGGCGCGGACGCCCCGGCGCCGGACGAGTCCGTCTGCCTGCCCGTCGACGAGGGAGCGGCGCCACGCGCGTGAACGGAGCGCCGCCGGCCCATCCGGTCGCGTTCCGAGAGGGTTCTTCTCGAACACCGGGAAGAACCCTCTCCGACCGGTACGGTCCGGGACCGGACGCCGGGACAGCTCCCCCGAACCCGGGGGCTCCCCCCTGCCAACGGCCTCCCCCGGACCGGCGCAGCTCCCCCGAACCGGCCGGCTCCCTTCACCGGTGGCCGCAGGGGAGCCGGATCGGTGGGTGCGGCACCATGGGTGCATGCGGACGCTACCTGTACTGGTCTACGACGGTGACTGCGGCTTCTGCACGGCCTCCCTGTCCTTCGCCCAGAAGTGGATCGAACCTCGCTGCGAGGTGGTGGCCCAGCAGCGCGCACCGCTGGACGAACTGGGCGTCACCCCTCGGCGAGCCGCGTACGAGGCGCTGTGGGTCACCCCGGACGGGACCGTGCACGGGGGTGCCCAGGCAGTCGCCCGGCTGCTGTCGAGCGCGGGCGGCGCCTGGCGCGTTCCCGGCGCCCTGCTGCGGTTCCCGCCGGTCCGCTGGATCGCCCATGGCGTCTACCGCCTCGTCGCCCACAACCGGCACCGGCTGCCCGGCGGTACGGCGGCCTGCGCCCTGCCCCGGTAGCCGGTAGCCGGTAGCCCGAACGAGTCGGCCCGAGCCGACGCCGGCGCCGGTGGTCGTCCACGGCGGGGTGGCGGGAGCCGCCGTCGGTGCCGCCGTGGGCCCCCGGGGCCGGCCGGGTCACCGCAGCGCGACGGTGACCTCGCCCGTACCCTCGCCCTGTGCGCCACCGGCGACGCGCACGGTGAAAGGCCGGCCGGAGCCCTCAGCGGTGACGCGCAGGAGGCCGTCCTCGCGCCGGACGCGGAACAGCGCGGCCGGCGCGCCGGTCAGGTCGGGGACGCTGACCTCGTGGGTGTACTCGGCGGTGGCCGGCGGGTGGACGAGCAGCGTGGGGTTGTCCAGCCAGTCGCCGTCGGGCCGCTGGTCGTCGGCGGCCAGCGGCAGGACCGCGCCCTCGCGGACATAGAGCGGCAGACTGTCGTAGCCGTGCCGTTCGGTGCGCCAGACCGGGCCGGTGACCCGCTCGCCGCTGAGCAGGTGGGTCCAGGTGCCCTCGGGGAGATAGACCTCGACCCGGCCGTCCTCGGTGAACACCGGGGCGACCAGGAGGTCCGCGCCGAGCATGTACTGGCGGTCGAGCGGGCGGCATGCCGCATCGTGCGGGAACTCCAGGACCATGGGCCGCATCACGGGCACGCCGGTGTGGTGGGCCCCGGCGGCGGCACCGTACAGATAGGGCATGAGGCGGTGCTTGAGCTGCGTGAACCGCCGGGCGACGTCCACGGCTTCCGCACCGAACTCCCACGGCACCCGGTACGACGACGAGCCGTGCAGGCGGCTGTGGGAGGACAGCAGCCCGAAGGCCAGCCAGCGCTTGAAGACCGCCGGGTCGGGGGTGCCCTCGAAGCCTCCGATGTCGTGGCTCCAGAAACCGAAGCCGCTCAGGGAGAGGGACAGACCGCCTCTGAGTGACTCGGCCATGGCCTCGAAGGACGCCCAGCAGTCGCCGCCCCAGTGCACGGGGTACTGCTGGCCGCCGGCGGTCGCGGAGCGGGCGAAGAGCACGGCCTCACCCTGTCCGCGCTCCTTCTCTAGGAGTTCGAACACGGTCCGGTTGTACAAGTGGGTGTAGTAGTTGTGCATCCGCTCCGGATCGGAGCCGTCGTGCCAGACGACGTCGGTCGGGACGCGCTCGCCGAAGTCGGTCTTGAAGCAGTCCACGCCCTGGTCCAGCAGCGGCTTCAGCTTCGACCGGAACCAGGCGCGGGCGTCGGGGCTGGTGAAGTCGACCAGTCCCATGCCGGCCTGCCACAGGTCCCACTGCCACACGTCGCCGTCGGGGCGGCGTACCAGGTGGCCGAGCGCGGCGGCCTCCTCGAACAGGGGGGACTTCTGGGCGATGTACGGGTTGATCCAGGCACTGACCCGCAGCCCCCTGGCCTTCAGCCGGGCGAGCATTCCCTCGGGGTCGGGGAAGACCTCGGGGTCCCACGCGAAGTCGCACCACTGGTACTCGCGCATCCAGAAGCAGTCGAAGTGGAAGACCGACAGCGGGATGCCGCGCTCGGCCATGCCGTCGACGAACGACATCACCGTCTGCTCGTCGTAGTCGGTGGTGAAGGAGGTGGTCAGCCACAGGCCGAAGGACCAGGCGGGCGGCAGGGCCGGGCGGCCCGTGAGGGCGGTGTAGCGGGTGAGGACGTCCTTCGGGGTGGGACCGGCGACGATGTGGTACTCCACCGTCTGGTCCTCGACGCTGAACTGCACCTGCCCGACGGACTCGGAGCCGACCTCGAAGGAGACCCTGCCGGGGTGGTTGACGAAGACGCCGTAGCCGCGTGAGGACAGGTAGAACGGGATGTTCTTGTAGGCCTGTTCGCTGCTGGTGCCGCCGTCGGCCTGCCAGATGTCCACGCTCTGGCCGTTCTTGACGAACGGGGTGAACCGCTCGCCGAGGCCGTAGACCTGCTCACCGACCCCGAGCGCGAGCTGGGCGAGGACGTGGTGGCCGCCGTCGGCGGTGGTGGCGAACGCGGTGCCCTTGCGGCCGGCGCGGGTCAGCTCCCGTCCGTCCGCGTCGTGGAAGGTCAGGGCCCAGGGGGCGGCCCGGTCCAGGCGCAGGGTCAGCGGGCCGCTGGTCAGCTCGGTGACGGTGCCGTCCTGCCGGACCTCGCCCGGGTCGGCGCCGCCGGCGCCGGACGCGAGGTCGAAGTCGGGGCCCGGGCGTGTCCGGCCGGCGTGGTGGGTGACGCGCACACCGATGACGCCCTCGGCGGGCGAGAAGCAGTCGACGGTGAGGAGCGGCGCGTTGAGCGTGTCCCCCCTGCGCGTCACCTTCTGCGTGGCCGCATAGGCGGTGAAGCGCTTCGATTCGACGCGCACGTCGCGCACCTCGGTGGCGTAGTCGATCTGAACGCCATCGCGGACGCGCCAGAACCCGTTGGTGAACTTCATGGTCTTCCTCGGGGGAGCAGGGCTGTTCGGCGGGGACTGCGGAGGCTGTCGCCCCGGCGTGGGGATCGTACACAGGGCGGGCGGGCTCCGTTGGCGTGCGACACCTTTCACTTCCTGCATGAACTGGTCTTATGTGGATTCGCGCGGGCGGCGTCACCTAGGAGGCCGGGAAAATGGATCCATGCACGGGACTAGCGGGACGGCAGGGTTCTGACGTATTAGTCATCGCAGCAAACAAAAGCACCGGCGAGGACGCCGACGACACGACAGCAAGGGCCGCGACATGTCGAAGCGCTTCAACACAATCCGTCGCCGCCTCCGCGACGCCCGCTGACGGCCGTCCTCCCCTCTCCCACGCAAGGGCACCCACCGTGACAGCACCCACTCCGGCTGCCGCGCGCCGCGGACGTTCCCGCAGGGCCGTGCCGCCGCTCGCCGCCGTCTGCGCCCTGGTCGCCGGGGCGGCCCTGACCGGATGCGGCTCGCAGCGCGACAGCGACGTCTACACCGTGATGAACTCCTCGACCGACGAGACCTACCACCGCTGGGACGCCCAGGCGATGGCCCGCTGCGGCCGTCGGCTCGGCGTCACCGTCGAGCAGCAGAGCGTCCCGGCCGCGCAGGTGATGACGAAGGCGCTGCGCATGGCGTCCTCCAGGTCGCTGCCCGACATCGTCCAGTTCGACGCCTCCGAGATGCCGACGTTCGCCGAGGCCGGCGGGCTGACCGACCTCAGGACCCTGGGCCTGCGCACCGACGGCGTCCCCCGGGGCATCGTCGACTTCGGCTCCTACGAAGGCACGTACTACGGCGCGGCCCGCTCGGTGAACACGCTCGCCCTGTTCTACGACAAGGACGCCCTGGCCAGGGCAGGCCTCAAGATCCCGGGCACGTGGGCCGAACTGCGTGCGACGGCGAAGAGGCTGACCCACGGCAAGCGGTACGGCCTGGCGCTCAGCGCGGGCGGCGCCGAGGACGGCGTGTTCCAGTTCACGCCGTTCATGTGGTCCAACGGCGGCGACGAGAGACACCTCGACGGGCCACGGGTCGTCGAGGCACTGGACTTCTGGAAAGACCTGCTGCACGACGGTTCGCTGTCGAGGTCGACGGTCGGCTGGACGCAGGCGGACGTCAACGACCAGTTCATGGCGGGCAACGCGGCTATGATGATTAACGGCCCGTGGCAGGTGGAGGCGCTGAACACCGACAAGTCGCTGCACTGGGGCATCGCGCGGATCCCCGTGCCGAAGGCCGGGGACAGGTCGGTGGGACCCCTCGGCGGTGCGGTGCTCACGGTCCCGGACACCGGGGACAGGGCGCGGGAGAGGATGGCCGGGCGGATCGTCGCCTGTCTGTCCGGCGAGAAGGAGCAGCTGACGTACGCGCTCAACAGCTGGATGGTGCCGGCCGCCGAGAAGGCCGCCGCCGTGTGGCGCGAGCGGGTGCCCGAGCTGGACGCCCTCGCCGATCAGGTGGCCGCGGCCCGTTCCCGCACGGCGGAGCTGGGCGCCGGCTGGCCGGGCGTGTCGCTCGCCCTCCAGAGCGCCTTCCAGTCCGCACTGACCGGCGAGTCCAGCAAGGCCGCCCTGACACGCGCCCAGCAGCGGGCCACGAGCGGGAACTGAGGTACACGCACACATGACCACGTCCACCGCCACCGTCCCGGCGCCTTCCACGGCGAGCCGGGCGGCCGGCGCCCCCGATCCGGGACGGCTGCGCCTGCGCCGCCGCCTGGCCCAGTGGGGGTTCGTCGCCCCCGCGGTCGTCTTCATGCTGCTGTTCTTCGGCTACCCGCTCGTCCGCAACGTCGTGATGAGCTTCCAGCACTACACGCCGCGGACGTTCTTCACCGGCGAGGCCCCCTTCAACGGCGTCGACAACTGGTCGCACGTCCTGCGCGACGCCCTCTTCGGCAAGGCGCTGTGGCATACGCTCCTGTTCACCGCCGGATCGCTGCTCGGGCAGTTCTGCGCCGGTCTCGCGCTCGCGGTGTTCTTCAGCCGCAGGTTCCCGCTCAACGGCGTCCTGCGATCACTGATCCTGCTGCCCTGGCTGGTGCCCATGGTGGTGTCCGGCATCGTGTGGCGGCGGATCCTCGACCAGGACACGGGCGTACTGAACTCGTTCCTGGACGTGCTCGGCCTCGGCGGCCACACCCCGTGGCTGACCAGCCCCCACCTGGCGCTGCTGTCGGTGATCCTGGTCAACATCTGGATCGGTGTCCCGTTCAACATGGTCATCCTCTACGGCGGTCTCCAGGAGATCCCCGCGGAGCTGTACGAGGCGGCCTCGCTGGACGGTGCCTCGGCCTGGCGGACGTTCCGTTCCGTCACCCTGCCGATGCTCAGGCCGGTGATCACCGTGGTCCTGGTCCTGGGCTTCATGTCGACGGTGAAGATCCTCGACCTGATCCTCGCGCTCACCGACGGCGGACCGGCCGACGCCACCCAGACCCTGGGCACGCTGACCTACCAGAACTCGTTCGTGCAACTCGACTTCGGGGCGGGCGCGGTCGTCGGCAACGTCCTCGTTCTCGTCTCCGCGGTGTTCGCGGTGATCTACCTGCGGGCCGGCCGCAGCGAGGGGAAGTGACGTCCATGGCCACTCGTACGCCCACGACATCCAGGCGCCGCTGGGGTTCCACCCTCGCCGGAGTGCTCATCCTGTGCGTGATGCTGTTCCCCCTGTACTGGATGCTCGACACCGCCCTCCAGCCCGCCTCGGGACTGCTCCAGGTCGATCCGATACCGAGCCGCCTGGACCTGTCCGGCTTCTCCAAGGCCCTCGGCGATCAGGGCGGACACCTGCTGACGTCCCTGGCGGTCTCGCTCGGCGCGGTCGTCCTCTGCCTGGCCGTCTCCGCGCCGGCGGCGTACGGGCTGGCCCGGTTCGGGCTACGGGGCACCCGGACGATCGTGTTCGGCACCCTGATCACGCAGATGGTCCCGGGCATCGTCATCGCCAACGCACTGTACGACTCGTACGTCGAACTCGGTCTGGTCAACTCCTACTTCGGGCTGATGCTGGCGGACTCCTCGCTCGGCATCCCGTTCTCCATCGTGCTGATGCGGTCCTTCATGCTGTCGATCCCGGGCGAGGTGATCGAGGCGGCGCAGATGGACGGTGCCGGACCGGTGCGGACGTTCGTGCGGGTGGTGCTGCCGATGAGCCGCAACGCGCTCATCACCTCGGGCCTGTTCGCGTTCCTCTTCTCGTGGAGCGACTTCATGTTCGCCCTGACCCTGAACACCACCGACGACGTCAAGCCGGTCACGCTGGGCATCTACCAGTACATCGGCGCGCACGTCGGCGACTGGGGCTCGGTGATGGCCGCGTCCGTCCTGTCCGCGGTACCGGCGGCGGTCCTCCTCGTCCTCGCCCAGAAGTACATCGCTGCCGGCATCACCGGCGGTTCCGTCAAGTGACCCTCACCCCCCGTCGGAACGGGTCCCTTCCCCGCGGCCACCTTGCCTCCTCGGCCTCGCTGCCGGCCCCACCTGCTGGGAGAAGTCCGCTCGATCATCCTTCGGGGCACGCTCCTGCCGGCTCATCGCGGTGACGAGGGTGGAGGAGATATGGGCCAGGGCGGGGTCGGCGGCCATGAAGAACGTCTCGACTCCCGCCAGCTCATGGTTCATGCGCGCCATCGGCATCTCGTAGTCCAGGTCGGTGACGCCGCGGACTCCGCGGATGACGACGTCGATGCCGACTCGGCGGCAGTAGTCGACCAGCAGGCCGCCGGTGTGGGAGTCGACCGTGACGTTGCTCAAGTCGGTTGCTGCCGCGCGCAGCCGGTCCAGCCGTTCCGTCACGGGGAGGCGGCCGGTCTTGTTCGAATTGAACATCACGCACACGACGACCTCGTCGAACAGGAGGGCAGCGCGCCGGAGTACGTCCTGGTGCCCTTGGGTGACCGGGTCGAAGGATCCTGGGAAGAGGGCTCGCATGATCGGGAAGAGTAACAAGCGGCCGCCCCGGGCGGTGAAGTGCCAGGGCGACCGCACCACCGGGATCGAACGTGCCGGGGAGAACGTCCAGCGGGGCGGGACCACCGCGACGCCATCCGTAGATCACGGCCACGTGGGACACGCTTTCGGACGTCCGCCGCCGTGCCTGTCAGCCGTGGGAGGCCGGCGTCCCGCTCAGGCTGTAGAAGTGCACCGGCGAATTCGGCCGGAAGCCGATGCGGGGATACACGGGAGCCCCGGCCGCGGTCGCGTGCAGGGTGGCGCGGGTCAGGCCGGTGGCGCGGGCACCCTCGTACAGGGCCTTCCGCGTCACCGCCTCGCCGTAGCCCCTGCGCTCCCACTCCGGGGCCGTGGCGACGAGCGCGACGAAGAGCCGGCCGGCCGCCTCCACCGTTCCCGCGCACGTCACCGGGACCCCGTCCCGTAGCCCGAGGTAGGCGTGGACCTGGCTCTTCCACGCCGTGGACCCGAGCAGCCCGTCGCGGCCGTCCTCCAGCGGGAAGCCGTACGCGCGCGAGTTCAGGTCCGCGTACGCCCGGAGCTGTTCGTCCGTGCCCACGCGGACGAAGGTGAGGTCGGGGTGGGACGGTTCGGGGACGGGGAGGAAGTCGCCGGCCATGCCGGTGCCGGAGAAGGCGTACGCGAGGCCCGCCCGCCCGGCCGCCGCCCGCACCTGCTCGCGCCCCTCGTCGCCGAGGAGGTCCTCGAAGAGCCACAGGAAGCCGGGGCGCTTCTTGGCGCGCATGATGTCCGCGGCCGTGCTCAGGCGGCGCCCGAGGAGCGCGGTGTCCGCGTCGACGTCGGTCAGTGTGACGCAGTTCCAGAAGGGGAACCGGCAGTCGGCCCAGCGGACGGCGATGCCCGGAAGGTCCCGCACATCGGCGCCCGCGTCGCGGTCGAGCACGAAGGCCCGCCACACCAGGGCGAGTTGCTCCATCGATTCGACTGCTTCCGTACGATCCCTCATCGGTCCCCCGGCTGGTGGAGTCACTGTCCGCTTCCCGGCCACGCTACGTCAAGGAGCGGACACGGAGGGCCCTTGCCGTCGCCGCCGGGACACGTTCCGGGACACCTCCGGCGAGGACGTCGTGCAGCGGGAGTGTCCCCAGGTGACGTCGGTCCCTACTGCTGTGGACCGGGACGCGGGTGGGCGGAGGAGGAGAAGGCGTCCCAGTCGGCTCGGCCGCCGGCGCCCAGGACTCCCACGTCGTCCGTGAGTTCCGCGCCGGAGAGCGCCCGCAGTTCACGCCGGGCGAGCCGGGCTACGAGGGCGGGGAAGAGCGGCCTCAGGGGTTGGCACCAGCGCAGCCACGGCGGGGCGTAGACGTGGTGGGCGCGGTGCAGGACGCCGGTGGCGAGCCAGTCGGCCACCTGTGCCGGGGTGTGGACGCGGCGTGCGAACCAGGGCTGGTTCTGGCGCAGGGCCCGCAGGACGGGGTGGTCGTCGATACCGCTGATCATGTCGGTGCCGGTCCAGTGGAGGTAGGCGATGCCGACGCAGACGCCGTCGGGTTCGACTTCGCCGCGCAGGGCCTGGGCGAAGGATTCCACGCCCGCCTTGGAGGCGCAGTACGCGCTCATCATGGGTGCGGAACCGAAGGCCGCGGTGGAGGCGATCTGGAGGAAGTAGCCACGGGTGCTGATGAGTTGGGGCAGGAAGGCCCTGGCGGTGTTGGCGGCGCCTACCAGGTTGACGTCGATGACCCGTTGCCACAGGCCGGCTTCCGTGCGGCTGAAAGGGCCACCGACGGCGATGCCCGCGTTGGCCACGAGCACACTGGCCGGGCCGAGCTGTTCGGCGACCTGCCGGGCGGCACGGTCGAGCGCGGCGCGGTCGGTGACGTCCGCTTCGACGCAGATGTTCGGCGAGGGCAGGGTCGCGGCGGCCCGCCGCAGGGTTTCCGCTTCGCGGCCCAGCAGCGCCACCTTCATTCCGGCGCCGGACAGGCGTCGGGCGAGCGCTTCGCCGACTCCCCGGGCCGCTCCGGTGACGACGGCGACGCGGCCCCGCAAAGGTGTGCCGTGGCCGGGGGCCTGACCGCCGGTGCCCGCGTTGTCGCGCATCCGATCCTCGTGTTCGTCGGCCACCGGCGGTGGCGTTCTCTACCGCACTACCCGGAATGAGCGGATCTGGCTGTCCGCCATGCGGAGTGACCGGGAGGTCCGGCGGGTCGGATCGGCCGGGCGGCGGGCGTCACCGGGGGCCGGATAACGGCGAAGGCTCCGTCCGGTGAGAGGGATCGCGTCGGCCAGTTCCTCACCGGGCTCGGGACATGCGCGTGCCGCTTGGCGAGAGGTGTCCCGTTCCCGCAGGTCATGGCCTTGGCCGGTCATTCTGCGGGAGCCCCGGGGCCTTGCCGCAAGCCCTGGGCGCGCTATGAGTCGAAAGTGGCAAGGAGCGACTGTCCTCCTTCTGGCGGACCGGCGCGGCCTGGACCGGTTCCTCGCGGTCAGCGAGAGGTTCGAGGTCGGCGGACTCTTCGGCGGCATCATCACACCATGGCCGGGCCTGCTGGACACGGCTCACCCGTACGGCCTCGCCATCCCCCGGCACGCCCCCGAACAGCTGCTTGAGGAGCGCGCCCGCGAACTCGGTACCGAGATCCGGCGCGGCCGTGAGGTGACCGGGCCGAGGCGGGACGAGGACGGCGTGACCGTCGAGCCGGCCGACGGCACCCGTCCGCGTTCGCGCTACCTCGTCGGGTGGGATGGAGGCCGCAGTGTGGTGCGCAAGCGACTCGGTGTCGGTTTCCCGGCGAGCCGGCCACGGTCGAGACGCTGCCCGGGGACGTGGAGGTGTCCGAGGATCCGGCGACGGTCGCCGTCGTCGTCACCCGGGCGCGCAGTGCCCAGCTGCGGTTCGGTGCCACCCCCGACATCGACGGCGACAAGGGGGTGTACCGCATCGGCGTACCCGCCGAGGGTGTGGCCGAGGACCGTACGGCCGCGCCGACCCTCGACGACTTCAAGAAGCAGCTGCGGGCCTAGGCGGGCACCGACTTCGGCGTGCACTCGCCGCGCTGGCTGTCCCGGTTCGGCGACGGCACCCGGCAGGCCGAGCGCTACCGGGTCGGCCGGGTACTGCTGGCCGGCGACGCCGCGCACATCCACCCGCCGGCCGGTGGGCAGGGGTTCGACCTCGACATCGCGGCCTCCTGCTCGACCGGACCGGCCGTCTCTCGGTGGCGGGCTGGGCGGACCGGGTCGACCACGTCGTGGACGTCGGCGAGGAGCTGGGCGCGCCCGGGATGCTGCCGCGGCCGGACGGGCACGTCGCGTGGGTCGGAGAGGACCGGCAGGACCTGCTCGGCCGGCTGGCCGGGTGGTTCGGCTCTCCCGTCGGCTGAACCCGCCGCGCGGCCGGTCAGGCGATCCAGGTGGCGGTGAGGTTCTGGACCGCGGAGCCGTCGACGTCGGCCAGCTTGGTGCCGACGAAGGTGCGGGCCCAGTCGGAGGTCTGGATCCGGAAGGCGGGCCGATCGGCGTGGAGGGCCTCCATGATCGCCTCCGCCGCCGCGGCCGAGGTCTGGGCGTTGCCGGCCCGGAACTGCTCGGTGGTGCGGTCGA
Organism: Streptomyces sp. Y20; assembly: GCF_043195475.1. Classification (NCBI taxonomy): domain Bacteria; kingdom Bacillati; phylum Actinomycetota; class Actinomycetes; order Kitasatosporales; family Streptomycetaceae; genus Streptomyces; species Streptomyces sp. Y20. The sequence continues at coordinate 228,678 of NZ_JBIDDP010000006.1, read as the reverse complement.
TGTAGCGGCGCAGGGCGTCGGAGTAGGGGCCGGCGGCCGGGTCGGCGGCGAGGTCGACACCGATGTTGTTGACGAACTCGGTGGCCACGGCGCCGGGTTCCACCACGGACACGCTCACGCCCAGTGCCCGCGCCACGGGAGCCAGGCTCTCCATGTAGCCCTCGACGGCGAACTTGGCCGCGCAGTAGGCCTCGTTGAACGGCTGGCCGATGACTCCGCCGACACTGGTGACGGTGATCAGGCGGCCACCGGTAGCGCGCAGGTGCGCCATCGCGGCCTTGGAGACGTTGAGCACGCCGAAGAAGTTGACCTCCATGACGTCGCGGATGTCGCCGATGGCGTCGTTCTCCAGGGTGCCCAGGTGGCCGGCGCCCGCGTTGTTGACGACGGCGTCGAGGCGGCCGTGGTCGGCGATCACGCCCTCGACGGCGGCGGCGACGGAGGCCTCGTCGGTCACGTCGAGCTGCCGGATGTCGAGTGCGACGCCCGCGTCGGCGGCGGCCCGGCGCAGTGCGCCGGCGCGGGTGGTGTCACGGAGGGTGGCGATCGTGTGCCAGCCCGCCCGGCCGGCGGCGATGGCGGCGGCGAGGCCGATGCCGGAGGAGGTGCCGGTGACGAGGACGGTGCGGGGGGTGGTGGACATGGTGGTGCCTTTCCCTGACGTTTATGTGCGTGCACACACAACATAGCTTTATGTGTGTGCGCACGCAACTCGCCTATACTCGGACCATGCCGAAGAAGCTGTCACAGGCCGAGATGCCCGCCGCGGACCACGCCTTCTACGGGCTGGTCTGGGCCGGCACGGTGATGACCGAGCACGTCGACCGGGCCCTGATCAGGGCGCACAACCTCCCCGTCTCCTGGTTCGAGGTGATGCTGTGGCTGGCGTCCAGCCCCGAGCCCGTGCCCGCCTCCGTCCTGGGCAACAGCACCATGCTCAGCCGCAGCCAGGTCTCCCGGGTCGTGGACGCCCTCCAGGGCCGCGGCCTGGTGGCCCGGACCCCGTCGGCGCGGGACGCGCGGTCGGTCGAGGTCTCGCTCACCGCCGAGGGCCGCCGCGTCTTCGAGCAGGCGGACGCCACCCGCCGCGAGGTCTTGGCGCCGGTCTTCACCGACCTGCTCGACGAGCACGACATCGAGGCCCTCGGCACGGTGTGGCGCAAGCTCAAGGCGCGGAAGGACGCGCTCGGGCAGGAACCGGCGGGCGGCCCCACCCGGTCACGCCGCTGACCCACGAGGCGGTTCCCACCCGCGCGGCGGCACCTTTCGCGCGCCCTGCGGCCTTTGCGTAGACGCCCGGGCGAACGGCATTGACGGGGCGTCGAACCTGCCGGCCCCCGGCAGGACCGGGGTCCGCCGGGACGTGGGGAAGGCCTGACGCGGACCGTGGCGGATGAACGGCCGGACGGTCACCTCACCGCGAGGACCAAGCGGTCAGCCGACCTCGGACTCGATGCCGTCGAACGGGTCCGGTCGGCCGCAGTGGTCCAGGGTCGGCACCTCGAAGACGTACAAGCCGGCCGGGTTCAGCGGACGGCCACCAGGGCGTCGTACATGGGCGACGCGCCCTCGCTGACGAAGGCACGGATGGCGCAGAGGTACTCGTCGCGGTCGACACGTCCGTCGCCGTCGGCGTCCAGGGCGTCGAACGCCTCGCCCGCGTTGCCGGCGCTGTTGCCCAGGACCTCCCGCAGCCGGGTGAACTCCTCGCGGTCCAGCATGCCGTCACCATCGGTGTCGGCGAGGTCGAACAGGGACCCCAGAGCCTGCCGGCACACGTCGTCGAAGGTGTGGGCACCGGCCCAGGCCGCGTACTCCTGGAAGGTCACCCTGCCGTCTCCGTCCGCGTCCATGGAGTCGTAGACGCGTTCGTGCCGGCTGCGGGCGACGGCGACGAGGGGGTCGTTGACGCCACGCCCCAGTCGCGCCGCCGCCCGATCCGGGCGGGTCAGGTACTCGTCCCGGGTGATCACCCCGTCGCCGTCCGCGTCCAGTGTGCGGAAGACGCGGTCCCTCGCGGTCATGACGTCCATACGGCTCTCTTCTCCCAGGTCACGAAGACGATCCAGGCAGTCACTATAAGCGTGCGAGCGAACGCGGAAGGTGATGACAGTCTGGGGTGGACCGGAGATTGGGGCGCCGGAAAACCCGGTGACCGCTCTCGGCGTGGCGGCGATGTGGTGAGATGGCCGGGCTTCGTCAACTAAACCGGTTTCGTAAAGCCGATCAGTTGGACGCCTGTCGGTACGAACAAACGAGGTCAACTGAACGACAACTAAACTGAACCGGTTTGGTCCGGGTGGTTGTCTCCGCGACAGTCTCGTTCTAGCCTCTCTCCCAGCCGTCGACGAAGGGGATTCCAAGCCGCCCATTCCTGGCGAAGTCTCATGGGTGTCCCCCTTCGACGGCCTGCCCTCCCGCTGCCCGGTGCGAGCCGCGAACCCATGCCCGGGCAGCGGGATTCCAACCGGCTCGCTCCTCGCGTTCCCGGATCGCCGGCGCCCCGCCGGACCGGACGGACGAGCCGGGCGCACAGCCATGCAGTGAACGGCAGTGCCGTACGCGCCGGAGGCGTTCCCCGTCCTCCGGCCGCACGCGCCACCATCCTGGGAGCAGTCATGAGAAAGTCACTGGCCACCGCGGCGGGAGCGTTGCTGGCCCTCGCCGCCTCGATACTGGCCGCGCCGAACCCCGCGCAGGCGGACACACAAGCCGCGCCGGGCTTCCACGTCGCCGACGGGCGGCTGCTCGACGCGACCGGCAAGGACTTCGTCCTGCGGGGTGTGAACCACGCCCACGCCTGGTATCCCGCCAGGACGGCGCAAGCCCTGAAAGACGTCAAGGCACTGGGCGCCAACTCGGTGCGCGTCGTGCTCGCCACCGGTGACCGCTGGACGAAGAACGACACCGCCGACGTCGCGTCCGTCGTCGCGCAGTGCAAGGCGAACCGGCTGATCTGCGTCCTGGAGGCGCACGACACCACCGGCTACGGCGAACAGGCCGGAGCCGTGTCGCTCTCCCGCGCCGTCGACTACTGGACCAGCGTCAAGGCCGCGGTGCAGGGCCAGGAGAAGTACGTCGTGCTGAACATCGGGAACGAGCCCTACGGCAACACCGGCTACGCGTCGTGGACGTCCGACACCGAGAACGCCGTGGCCCGCATGCGCGCCGCCGGGTTCCGGCACACGCTCATGGTCGACGCCCCCAACTGGGGCCAGGACTGGTCGTTCACGATGCGCGACCACGCCGCGGAGGTGTTCGCGGCGGACCCCGACCGCAACACCGTGTTCTCGATCCACATGTACGGCGTGTTCAACACCGCCGACAAGGTCAAGAGCTACCTCGAGCGGTTCACCTCCCAGCATCTGCCCATAGTCGTCGGCGAGTTCGGCAACATGCACTCCGACGGCGACCCCGACGAGGACGCCATCATGTCCACCGCCCAGCAGCTCGGTGTGGGCTACCTCGGCTGGTCCTGGAGCGGCAACGGCGGTGGCGTCGAGTACCTGGACATGGCCACCGGCTTCGACGCATCCCAGCTCACCGCCTGGGGACGGCGCGTCTTCTCCGGCGCCGACGGCATCAAGCAGACCGCCGAGGAAGCCGGCGTGTTCACCGGCGGCGGTCCGGCCACCGGGAGCTGCGCGGTCAGTTACAGCCTCAGCGACTGGGGCAACTGGTTCAACGCCGACGTCACCATCCGCAACACCGGTACGACGGCCGTCAAGGGCTGGCAGCTCGCCTTCGCCTTCCCGGGCGCCCAGCGGCTGAGTTCGGTGTGGAACGCCAAGGCCGTCCAGCAGGGCAGCGAGGTCCGGGCGAGCAACGAGTCCTGGACGGAGACGATCCCGGCCGGCTCCACGGTGAGCTTCGGGTTCAACGGCTCCTCCACCGGTGCCAACGGCGTCCCTGCCGCCTTCACCCTCAACGGCAGCACCTGCACCAAGAGCTGACACCGCTCCCCCGGTGCGCCAAAGGGCCGCGTCCGCACCGGACGCGGCCCTCCGGCATCGTCAGGCGTCCGTTCCCGGCGCCAGCGCGGTGGAGCCGCGCGGGGTCAGGGACGGCGTCGGCACCTGAAGGCCGCCGGTGTGCGTGCCGTTGACCACGTCGAAGAGCACGCGGGCCACCTCGGCACCGAAGTGGTGCACGTCGTGGCTCATGGCCGTCATCGCCGGGTGGGTGATCCGGCACAGCTGTGAGTCGTCCCACGCCAGCAGCGACAGATCGTCGGGGACGGTGAACCCCATCTCCGCCGCGACGCCCGCTCCCGCGACCGCCATGATGTCGTTGTCGTAGACGACCGCGGTGGGCCGGTCGGCGGCGAGCAGCAGGGTGCGGGTGGCTCGGGCGCCCTCCTTCTCGTCGAAACCGGTGGCGATCTGCCGGCCCTCCTCCAGACCCAGTTCCCGGATCGTGGCGGCGAAGGCGCGGGCCCGGATGGCGCTGTGCCCGAGGTCGGCCGGCCCACCGACGCGGGCGATGCGCCGGTGGCCCAGGGCCGCCAGGTAGCGGACGGCCTCGGTGACCGCGGACGCGTCGTCCGTCCACACCGCGGGGAAGGAGCCCGTGAGGGAGGGGTGGCCGACCGCGACCGCGGGCAGGCCGAGGCCATGGAGGGAGGGCACCCGGGGGTCGTCCTCGCGGAAGTCCACCAGGATCGCGCCGGCGATCATCCGGCCGCGCCACCACTCCCGGTAGACCTCGATCTCCTCGTCGAGGTCACGCACCAGGCGCAGCAGCAGTGAGCAGGACCGTTCCGCCAGGACGCTCTCGATGCCCGAGATGAAGTCCATGTAGAAGGGTTCGAGGCCGAGCAGCCGGGCGGGCCGGCACAGGGCCAGCCCGACGATGTCGACCCGCCGGCTGGACAGGCTGCGGGCGGTGGCGCTGGGGGCCCAGCCCAGTTCCTGGGCCGCCGCGAAGATGCGCTCGCGGGTGGCCTGCGAGACGCCGGGCTTGTGGTTGAACGCGAGCGACACCGCCCCTTTGGACACCCCGGCCCGGGCCGCGACGTCCTTGATGGTGACGCGCTGGGGGGAGGCGCTCACACCACGTCCACGCAGAACAGGGCGGCCCTGACGGCGTCGGCGGTGACGGGGCCGCAGCCCTGGACCCGGATGCGCGTCCGCTCGCCGGGCAGCAGGGTCTGCCGGCCGCGGTCGCAGACGGCTGCCGGACCGAGCCGGTCGGGCTGGAGCAGGAGGTCTCTGACGAGAGTACGGGCGCTCACCACGACGTCGACTCTATCCCCCTGGTCGGGCACGGGCCGCAGCGTGACGTCGTAGCGCGGCCGGGGGTAGGCGAAGTCCTTGTCCGGGACGGGGAAGTGCAGGGCGCGCAGCCCTTCCCCGCTCCCGGCCTGCTCCCCCGCGTCGGCGACCAGGAACTCCTTGGCGGACTGCTCGTCCGGTACGAGGGCCGCGGGCACCGCGGTCCGGGTGACGGAACGGGGGTCCACGGTGAGGTCGAGGAGGGTCTCGGCCACCACGGTGCCGTCCGCCTCCACCCGCCGCAGCGTCACCGTCGTACGCCAGGGTCCGCCGGACTGGTTGACCGCGGCGAGCACGAGGCCGCCGGGGTCCGGCTGGAGGGTGAGGAGCCGGTCGGCGTAGACGCGGCGCAGCTCGTGGTAGAGGGGCTTGGGGCGTCCGTCGCCGTCGATGGCGGCCCAGGACGTGACCGGCCAGCAGTCGTTGAGCTGCCAGACGATCGTTCCCGCGCACACCGGCCAGTGGGCGCGCCAGTGCTCGACGCCCGCGGCGACCGCACGGGCCTGGACGAGCTGGGTCAGGTAGTGCCACCGGTCGAAGTCGCCCTCGGGCAGCGGGAAGTGGCGGGCGACGCCACGGTTCAGCTTGCCGTTGCCGTCCTCGGCCTTCTGGTGGTGGAGCATGCCCGGGGAGCCGGGGGCGAGTTCCTCGCCGGGCAGGGCACGGCGCAGGGTCGTCAGCGCGGGCGGCGCCTGCCAGCCGAACTCCGCGACGAAGCGGGGCACGTTCGCCCGGTACTCGGCGTAGTCCTGGCGGTTCCACACCTCCCACGAGTGGTGCGTGCCGTGGGCCGGGTCGTTGGGGTGGTGGTCCCAGGAGCCGGACCAGGGGCTGCCGGCGGTGTAGGGGCGGGTGGGGTCGAGTTCGGCGACGACGCGCGGAAGCAGCCCGAGGTAGTAGCCCTCGCCCCAGGAGTCGCCGGCCAGCGGTTCCTCCCAGTCCCAGTCGCGGAACCCCCAGAGGTTCTCGTTGTTGCCGTTCCACAGCACCAGCGAAGCGTGTGGCATGAGCCGGACAACGTTGTCGCGAGCCTCGGCCTCGATCTCCCCGCGCAGCGGCTGCTCCTCCGGATAGGCGGAGCAGGCGAAGAGGAAGTCCTGCCAGACCATGAGGCCCAGTTCGTCGCAGGCGTCGTAGAAGGCGTCGTCCTCGTAGATGCCGCCGCCCCACACGCGCACCAGGTCGACGTTGGCGCCGGCGGCCTGGGTGAGGCGGGTGCGGTAGCGCTCGGGGGTGATCCGGGAGGGGAAGGCGTCGTCGGGGATCCAGTTGACGCCGCGGGCGAAGATCCGTACACCGTTGACGACGAGGGTGAAGCCGGTGCCGTGCTCGTCGACCGAGTGGTCGACCTCGACGGTGCGGAAGCCGATCCGGCGGTGCCAGGTGTCGAGCGGGCCGGCCTCGTCGCCGAGGGTGATGTCGAGGTCGTACAGGGGCTGTTCGCCGTGACCGCGGGGCCACCACAGGCGCGGGTCGGGGACGTCGAGGCGCAGCACCGCCGTGTCGGCGGTGACGGTGGCCCCGGCGCGGGCACCGGCCACCCGGGCCTCGACGCGCAGTGGGCGTCCCCGCCCCTGGGGGGTGCGCTCCAGTTCCAGCCGCACCTCGACCCGGCCGGTGCCGTCGTCGACGGTGACCAGGGGGCGCACCCGGGCGATGCGCGCGGTGGACCAGTGCTCCAGCCGGACCGGCCGCCAGATGCCCGCGGTCACCAGGGTCGGGCCCCAGTCCCAGCCGAAGTTGCACGCCATCTTCCGGATGTACTGCGAGGGCTCGGGGTACACGTTGGGCCGCTCCCCCGTGACCGCGCGGACGGCCGCCGCCTCGTCGTAGGCGGAGGCGAAGCGGACCTCCAGCTCACCGGCGCGTCCGGTGACGTCGAACCGGTAACCGCGGTGCATGTTGCGCGTCGCGCCGACGGGGCGGCCGCCGAGGGTGATGTACGCGGCCGTGTCGAGCCCCTCGAAGACGAGATCGGTGCGCTCGTGGACGCTGTCGTGGCCGAGGTGGCGGACATAGGTCCAGGCGCGGCGGCCCACCCAGGCGACGTCGGCCTCGTTGCGGCCGAGGAAGGGATCCGGGATGGCCCGGGCCGCCAGCAGGTCGGTGTGGACGCAGCCGGGCACCTGCGCGTCCAGCAGGTCCTCCCCGTGGCGCAGGCTCCAGCCCCCGGTGAGCGGGGTGACGTCCTTCATGGTGCGGCTCCAATCGCCTGACTCAGGCCTTTCGAGGGACAACGGCGCACAACCTAACGCGCTGATCTGCACACTGTCCATAAACCGGTCTAGTCGCACCCCTGAGGGAACTCGTATGCGAAAGTGCCACGTCGCCGGGGGCATGATCCACCCGACGGTAACAATTGCGCATCGTGCTCGAAACTTCAGCTTTACCGGTTAACCAAGGGCTGACATAGTGCCGACATCCCACCCGCGGAGCTGAGCCGCAAACCTGAAGGAGCTGGGCACATGGGGAACAAGAAGGCACTCACCGGGGCGCTTGTGGCGACCGCGATACTGACCGCCGCGGGCTGCGGTGGCGGGGGCACGGCCTCCACCGAGACCGCCGAGGCGCCTGCGGACCCGGCCGGCGCGTCGGGCACGATCAAGGTGCTGACGGCCCGGACCGACCTCGTCCAGAACGGGACGATGGCCAGGTATGCCGACGAGTTCAACAAGACCTACCCCAAGGTCAAGGTGAAGTTCGAGGCCCTCACCGACTACGAGGGCGAGGTCAAGATCCGGATGAACACCGAGGACTACGGCGACGTCCTCATGATCCCGGCCGCCGTGGCCAAGGACGACTACCCGAAGTTCTTCGCCCCGCTGGGCACCACGGCCGACCTGAGCGCCACGTACCGGTTCAGCGACAAGACCGATGCCGGGGGCAAGGTCTACGGCATCGCCCAGTTCGGCACGGCCAACGGCTTCCTCTACAACAAGGCCGTCTGGAACAAGGCCGGCATCACCAAGTGGCCCACCACCCCGCGGGAGTTCCTCACCGACCTGAAGGCCGTCAGGACGAAGACGGACGCCCTGCCTTACTACACGAACTTCAAGGACGGCTGGCCGCTGACCGCCTGGACCAACAACGTCGGCTCCGTCACCTGTGACGCCCGGGCCGGCGACAAGCTCGCCGGCGCCGTCTCCCCGTGGAAGCGGGGCGGTGAACTGAACACGATCGACTCCCTGCTGTACGACATCGTCAAGGGCGGCCTGTCCGAGAAGGACCCCAGCACGACCAACTGGGAGGCGTCCAAAGGGCTGATCGCGCAGGGCAAGGTCGCCACCATGCAGCTCGGCTCGTGGGCGATCACGCAGATGCGGGACGCGGCGAAGAAGGCCGGCACCGACCCCGGCGACATCGGCTTCATGCCCTTCCCCGCGCAGAAGGGCGGCAAGTACTGCGCCGTCCTCGCCAGCGACTACCAGCAGGCGGTGAACATCCACTCCTCGCACAAGGCCGCCGCCCGGGCCTGGATCGACTGGTTCACCGGGAAGTCCGGCTACTCGGCGAAGGAGGGCGCCGTGCCGGCCGTGAAGTCCGCTCCCCTGCCCGGCACCCTGAAGGACTTCGTTGACAACGATGTCACCTTCCTGGAGCGTTCCGAGGCGAAGACCGGCGAGGTCAACAGGATCGACAACGCCGCCGAGATCGGCCTGAACAAGCCGGACTACCGCCAGAAGCTGGTCGACCTCGCCCGCGGCGCGCAGCACGGCAGCCTCGACGGCTACCTCGCGGACCTCGACAAGCGGTGGAACGAGGCGGCCAGGACGGCCGGTTCCTGAGCGGCGCCGGTGCTCCCGGCCCGGCCGGACGCCGGTACCGGCCCCGTCCGCACCGGACGGGGCCACCGCCCGTCGCCCATCCGCCAAGACGAAAGGCCCGACATGACCGAGACGACCCGCACGGCGCCCGCGAAGGTGCCGGGTACCGCCCCGCCGCCCCGCGGCACGCCCGCCGGCGGCGGGGGACACCGGGGCGGGCGCGTCCTGCGCCGGCTCACCCCGTGGCTCTTCCTGGCCGTCCCCCTCGTCCTGCTGGTCACGTTCACCTACGTGCCCGTGGGCAACATGCTCTACTACAGCTTCACCGACTGGGACGGCGTCAGCCCCGACCGGCGTTTCACCGGCGTCGACAACTACGAGCAGATCTTCACCCGTCCCGAGCTCTTCCGGGTGTTCTTCGTCAGCTTCTACTACCTGGCCGCGTCCGCCGTGCAGATCGTGATCTCCCTGTACTTCGCGACCGTGCTCAGCTTCGATCTGCGGTTCCGCAACCTGTTCAAGGGGATCCTGTTCTTCCCCTACCTGATCAACGGCGTGGCCATCGGCTTCGTCTTCCTGTACTTCTTCCAGGACGGCGGCACGCTCGACTCGGTGCTGTCCTGGTTCGGCGCCGGCTCCGGGCACGCCTGGCTCGGCGCCCCCTCCTCGGCGAACACCTCCCTGGCGGGAGTGTCCGTCTGGCGCTTCACCGGGCTGAACTTCGTCCTGTTCCTCGGCGCGATCCAGTCGATCCCCGGCGAGCTGTACGAGGCGGCCCAGCTGGACGGGGCCACGCGCTGGCAGCAGTTCCGGCACATCATCGCCCCGGGCATCCGGCCGGTGGTCAGCCTGAGCGTCATCCTGGCGGTCTCCGGATCCCTGTCCGTGTTCGAGATCCCTTACATCATGACCGGCGGCGCGACCGGTACGACGACCTTCGTCATCCAGACGGTCAAACTCGCCTTCCAGTTCAACAAGACCGGCCTGGCCTCGGCGGCCGCCGTCGTCCTGCTTCTGATCATCCTGGTGATCACCTGGATCCAGCGCCGCCTCGTGCCCGACGAGAAGGTGGACCTCGTATGACCACGCCCCTGCCCGCCCGCCGCCGGATCGCACCCGCACTGACCTACCTGTCCCTGATCCTCGCCTCCCTGGTCGTGCTGGTACCGCTCGCCGTCGTCCTCCTCACCTCCCTCAAGACCTCCAAGGAGGTCTCCGACGGCGGTGCGCTGTCGTTGCCGGGCGACTGGCTGAACTTCGGCAACTACGCGACGGCGTTCCGCGACGGCAAGATGCTGTCCGCCTTCGCCAACACGACGTTCATCCTGCTGTTCTCGATCACCGGCACGGTGATCATCGGCTCGATGACCGCGTACGCCATCGACCGCTTCGACTTCCGGGCGAAGAAGCCGATCATGGGACTGTTCCTGGTCGCCACTCTGGTACCCGGCGTCACCACACAGGTCGCGACCTTCCAGGTGGTCAACAGCTTCGGGCTGTTCAACAGCATCTGGGCGCCGATCCTGCTGTACATGGGGACGGACATCGTCTCGATCTACATCTTCCTCCAGTTCGTCCGGGGCATCCCGGTCTCCCTCGACGAGGCCGCACGCCTGGACGGGGCAAGCACCTTCACCATCTACTGGAAGATCATCCTGCCGCTGCTGAAACCGGCGATCGCCACGGTCGTCATCATCAAGGGCATCACCGTCTACAACGACTTCTACATACCGTTCCTCTACATGCCGTCCGAGGACCTGGGCACCATCTCCACCGCGCTGTTCCGCTTCAAGGGGCCGTTCGGCGCGCACTGGGAGGACATCTCCGCCGGCACGATCCTGGTGATCCTGCCGACCCTCCTCGTCTTCCTCTTCCTCCAGCGGTACATCTACAACGGCTTCGCCCAGGGCGCGACCAAGTGACCTCCGCGCCCCCGCGACCGACGTCCTCGCCGACCGGGAGCCCCGGCACGCCTGCCGGCGCCCCGGCGGCCCTCGGCGGGACCGCCGGCCGGAGGTGAGCCGTCCGCAGACCTCGGCGACCAGCGCGTCCGCCGCCGTCCGGTGCGGTGCGGAAGGTGTCGGGGGTCGTGCCGAGTGCGCCGGACAGCCCGCGCGCCCGCGTCGCGGACGGTGACACGGGCACAGGCGCCCTGCGCCTCCACGCGGCCGGGCTGACCGGCACGTCGGTCGACGTGACCGAGCCCGGCCAGCGGCTCCTGCCGCCGCACCCGGCCTGATCCCGACGCGCGGGGCGACGGCCGGTGCGGGGGCCGGCGGTCGGAGCCCGGAGAGCGTGAGCACGTAGGCCGGTGAGCTGCGGCGGCTGCCCGGGGCGCGGTGAGGGGTGTCCGACCGTGCGCCGGGACAGGGGCGGGCCCGGTCCCCTGGGGGCCGGGCCCGTCGGCGTGTGCGGTCGTCCGCTCAGCCCTGGCGGGCCTTGAAGCGCGGTTCCTTCTTGTTGAGCACGTAGGTCACTCCCCGCCGGCGCACCACCTGGGCGCCGGGCCGGGACTTCAGCGCGTGCAGGGACTTACGCACCTTCATCCGCGTCCTCTCCCTTCGTCACGGGTGCCGGCTCTTCAGCTGCGGGCCGGCGCGGTACGGCCGTAGCGGCGCTGGAAGCGCTCGACGCGGCCCTCGGTGTCCAGCACGCGGGACGTGCCGGTGTAGAACGGGTGGCTGGCCGAGGAGATCTCGACGTCGATCACCGGGTAGGTGACGCCGTCCTCCCACTCCAGCGTCCGGTCCGAGCCGGCGGTGGAGCGGGTCAGGAACGCCACGTCCGCGGCACGGTCGCGGAAGACGACCGGGCGGGATACGGGATGGATTCCGGGCCTCATGGGGTTGTCCTTTCTCTCAGCGGTCCTGGGGCCGACGCGGGCCCGGGTCAGCGCGCCTCACGGAAGAGGACGTGCCGCCCGGCCACCGGGTCGTACTTGCGCAGGACCAGCCGGTCGGGGTCGTTGAGCCGGTTCTTGCGCGTCACATAGGTGGCGCCCGTTCCGGCCTCCGAGTTCAGCCGGACGACGGGACGCACGGTGCTGCGTGCCATGAGGTCCTCCTTTCACGGACCGACATCCACGTTGCCGACCGATCTCTTTTGGTCCGTGCATGTCAGTCACATGGGTGTCAACGGAGCAGGCCGCCCGGGCATTCCCGCCGGGACGTTCCCGTCCGGCACAGTCACCGTGCGGGGTTGCCGGGCGATCTTCCGGACGAGGGGGTCGCGCCCTGCCCGGCCGCTACGGCCCCCTTCCCGCTCGGCCGGGAGGCGGGCCGGTGCGTACGGGTGTGTGAAGCGATCACTCGTTGGTGAGTTCCGCGGGCCTCCCGCCGGCCGCGCGGGCGATGCTGGCGGTGGTGGCGTGCGGACCTGCGGCGCCCCGCGGTCGGGCGAGGGGAGAAGTCGTGGCTGGGGATGCCGGGCGCCGAGGGGGTCTGGACGAACAGGCGGTGCTGCTCGCGGCGGGGCTCGCGGATCTCGCGGTGAGCACCCTGATGTCGGCCGCGGGAGCGGTGCGCGGGCTGTTGCGCCGGTCGGACACGGCGCACCTGGCGGCGCAGGCCGAGCAGGACCTGAGGGCGCGCGGACGGCTGGCCCTGGACCGGTACGCGGTGGTGCCGCCGGCGCATCTGGAGGTCCTCGCCCGGCACGTGGTGGCCCGGCGGGCCGGCGATGGCGGCTGACCGCTGGAACGGGGCCGCCTTCAGAGCCCGCGTCGACGAGGTGCTGCGCGGTTTCGTGAGCGCGGAGGCCGACCGGCTCGCAGCCATCGACCCCGCGCTGGATCCGGTCGCCGGGCAGCTGGAGGCCGCGGTGGCGCGGGGCAAGCGGCTGCGGGCGGCGTTCTGCTACTGGGGCTGGCGGGCGGCGGGTCAGCCGGACAGTGCCGCCATGGTGCGGGCAGCGGCTTCCATGGAGCTGGTGCACGCCGCGGCGGTCGTCCAGGACGACCTGATCGACGACAGCCCGTTGCGGCACGGACGGCCCACCGTCCATCTCGCGCTGCGGCCCGCCGTGGCCCACCGGCCCGGAAGCGCGCAGGCGGCGCAGGCGCTGGCAATGCTGGTGGGAGACCTGCTGATGTCACTGGCGGGGCAGCTGTTCGCGACCAGTGGTCTGCCGGCCGCCTACCTCGCCCGGGCCCGCCCGCTGTGGGGGACGCTGGCCCGGGAGCTGATCGCGGGCGAGTGCCTGGAGATCTTGCAGACCGCGGGTGTCCCGGACCTGCCGGCCTCGCTGAAGGTGATCCGCTACAAGACGGCCAAGTACACCGTCGAGCAGCCCCTGCTGATCGGTGGGGTCCTGGCCGGGGCCGGGGACGGGCTGTGCGGGGGCTACTCCTCCTACGGAGTGCCCCTGGGCGAGGCCTTCCAGCTGCGGGACGATCTGCTCGGGCTGTTCGGCGACGAGCGGGTCACCGGCAAGGCCGGCGCGGACGACGTGCGTGGCAACCGCCCGACCGCGCTGCTCGCGGAGACCTGGCGGCTGGCCGGTCCGGCCGAGCGGGAGCGGTTGCGTGCGCTGCTGGGACGCCCGGATCCGGACGGGGAGGGCCTGCGCGCGGTACGGGAGCTGATGGGCCGGCTCAAGGCCCCGGACCGGATCGAGGCCATGATCACCGAACGCGTCGACGAGGCCCTCGCCGCGCTGGACGGACTGCGCCTGCCCACGCCCGCGGACGACACCCTGCGCGCCCTGGCGCACTCGGCCACGGTGCGCCCGTACTGACCGGCCGCCCGGCGGCCGGCACCCAAGGAGCCCTGTCATGACCTACACCGAGGCGTCGCTGGACGCTCTGCGCCGAAGTGGCGACGAACTCGCCGACGCCACCGTCGCCACGCTCTTCGCACGCGGGGAGGTCGGCACGTTCAACACGCTGATGCGCTACGTCTCCACCGCCGGCGCCCCGCTGCCGGACGGGCTGCCGGAGGTCGCCCGGGAGTACCTCGCGGCCACGAGCATCCCGCCGGCCTGGGTGGACTGGGAGGAGATGGAACGGGCGCGGCTGTTCTTCATCGACAACAACGTGCACATCTCCACGGCCCTGTCCTTCGCCTCCATGCCCGCCTGCTACGTCGTCCCCAACGTGGCGCGGCTGCTGTCGGCGACCCACTCCTTGAAGTACCCCGCCAAGCGGATGGCCGAGACCGGCCAGTTCACCGTCTATCTGATGCAGCCCGACGCCTTCGAGGCCGGCAGCCGGTTCGTCCCGGCCGCACAGAAGGTCCGGCTGCTGCACGCGTCCATCCGCCATCACCTGGAGCGCGAGAACCGCTGGGACACGCAGGCGTGGGGAACGCCGATCTGTCAGGAGGACCTGATCGGCGGGCAGTTGTTCTTCTCCCTGCTGGTCCTGGACAGCCTGCACCGCCTCGGTGTCCACATGAGCACCGAGGGCGCGGAGGCCTATTACTACGCGTGGCGGGTGGTCGGCGCGATGCTCGGCGTCGACCAGGACGCCGTACCGAAGACCCTGGAGGACGCACGGGCGTTCCTCGACCTGTACATGATCCGGCACATGGGCCCCTCGGAGGAGGGCGCGCAGCTGACGCGGCAGCTCATCGACCTGTACGAGGAGGTCGTGCCCGGCACCTTCTTCGACCCGATCGTCTCCGCGCTCATCCGCCATCTCGTCGGTGACACCTGCGCCGACTGGCTGCGGGTGCCCCGCACCCGCTGGGACGTCCTGGTCAAGGCCGTTCCGCATCTGCTGGGCGTGCTGGAGACCATCGAGGACCGCTCACCGCTCGGTGCCTGGGCCCTGGACCGCCTCGGCCACCTGACGACGATCCTCGAACTGTCCTCCCTCACCCGCGGACGCGTCATGCACTACGCCATCCCCGAACACCTGCGCAAGGACTACGGCGTCGACGGCATGGTGCCCCGCACCCACCGGTGGATCCCGCCCGGCGCCACCGTCTCCCCGTGACCGGTCCGGCGAGCCGGCGAGGTCTTACGGAGCGGTGACGTGCCGAGCCGGTCGCCCGTCCCGGCGTGGTCGCGCGCCTAGCGTGGCCGTATGCGTGTACTGGTCACCGGCGGTGCCGGGTTCATCGGGTCCCATGTCGTCGAGGCGCTGCGGGAGCGCGGGCACGAGCCGGTGGTGTACGACGTCCGGGACGATCCCGCCGCCGACGTACGCGACCCGGTGGCGGTGGCCCGCGCGCTGGCCGGTGTCGACGCCGTGTGCCATCAGGCGGCGATGGTGGGGCTGGGTGCCGGGTTCGCCGACGCGGCGGAGTACGTCTCCCGGAACGATCTGGGCACCGCGGTCCTGCTGGCCGCGATGGCCCGGGCAGGCGTACGCCGGCTGGTGCTGGCCGGATCGATGGTGGTGTACGGGGAGGGCCGGTACGAGTGCCGGGCGCACGGGGTGGTGCGGCCGGGGCCGCGAGCCGTCGCCGACCTGGAGGCGGGCCGGTTCGAGCCGCACTGCCCGGTGTGCGGGCAGGACCTCTCCCCCGGGCTGGTCGGCGAGGACGCGCCGGCCGATCCGCGCAACGTCTACGCGACGACCAAGCTGGCGCAGGAGCATCTCGCCGCCGCCTGGGCCCGGGTGACGGGCGGGTCCGCGGTGTCGCTGCGCTACCACAACGTGTACGGCCCGCGGATGCCCCGCGACACCCCGTACGCGGGCGTCGCCTCCTTCTTCCGTTCGGCGCTCGCCCGGGGCGAGGCCCCGCGGGTCTTCGAGGACGGGCGGCAGCGACGGGACTTCGTGCACGTCCGGGACGTGGCGGCGGCCAACGCGGTCGCGCTGGAGGCGGACGCCGCCGCGGGGGTGCTGCGGGCGTACAACACCGGCAGCGGTGATCCGCGCTCGGTCGGCGAGATGGCGCGGGCGCTGGCCGGGGCGCACGGCGGGCCCGAGCCCGTGGTCACCGGCGAGTACCGGCTCGGCGACGTCCGGCACATCACCGCGGACTCCTCACGGCTGCGCGACGAACTGGGGTGGCGGCCCGCGGTGCGATTCGCTGACGGCATGCGGGAGTTCGCGCGGGCGGCTCCCGGCGGGCGGTGAACGCCGCTACGACGGCAGTGGCAGCGTCACCTCGAAGCGGCAGCCGCCGGGGATGTTGCGTACGGCGGTCCGCCCCCGGTGCGCCTCGACGATCCCCCGGACGATGGCCAGGCCCAGGCCCGCGCCGGCCGGGGGCGTGCGGGCGTCGGTGCCGCGCCAGCCGGTGTCGAAGACGCGGGGCAGGTCCTCCTCGGGGATGCCGCCGCAGCCGTCCGACACCGACACGACCACGCCGTCGGGCCCGCGCTCGGCGGCGACGGCCACCGTGCCGTCGGCGGGTGTCCGGCGGATCGCGTTGACCAGCAGGTTGCCCAGGACCCTGCTCATCTCCCGGCCGTCGATCTCCACCGGCACCGGTTCGACATGGGCGCCGACCAGCCGCACCCCGTGTTCGCGGGCGAGGGGGTCGGCGCCCGCCAGGGCGTCGCCGACCAGGTCGTACAGGGACATCCTGGACAGGGACAGCGAGAGTGTGCCGGCGTGGATCCGGGAGAGTTCGAAGAGATCGCCGACCATCGCGTCGAGGCGCTCGACCTCGGTGCGGATCTGCTTCAGGTAGCGGTCCGGATCGGCGGCGACCCCGTCCTCCAGGGCCTCGGCCATGGCGCGCAGTCCGGCGAGCGGGGTGCGCAGGTCGTGGGAGATCCAGGCGACGAGTTCCCGCCGGGAGGTCTCCAGCGCCCTCTCGCGCTGCCGGGACTCGGCCAGGCGGGCGCTGGTGGCCGCCAGCTCCCGGCTCAGCGCGTCCAGTTCGGCGGTGGCGGGCGCGGTGGGGGCACGGAAGGCGCCGGCGTCGCCGAACGAACGGGCGGCGACGGCGAGTTCGTGGCTGCGGGCCACCACCCAGCGGCCCAGCAGCAGGGCGGTGGCCAGGGAGACGACGGCCGCCATGGCGACGACGGTCGTGACGACGGTCAGGTCGTGCGGGGAGAGGAACATCGCCCAGGCGACGGCGAGGGTGCCCGCGAGCATGGCCAGCACGCCGACCGCCGCCACCACGGCGAGCGAGGCGGTGAGCGAGCGGCGCCGGATGAGTCGCAGCGCACCCGCTCCGGCGAGGCCGGCCGCCGCGGCGCCGGCGAAGGCGTACAGGGCGATGAGGAGGGTGTCGCGCATGGTCAGCCCGTCTCCCCGGCGTCGGTCCCGAAGCGGTAGCCCACGCCCCACACGGTCTGGATCAGGCGCGGCCGGGCCGGGTCGTCCTCGACCTTGCCGCGCAGCCGGCGGACGTGGACGGTGACGGTGGACAGGTCACCGAAGTCCCAGCCCCACACCTCGCGCATCAGGTCCTCGCGGCTGAACGCCCGCCCGGGATGGCGCAGGAAGAAGGAGAGCAGGTCGAACTCGCGCAAGGTGAGCGCGAGTTCGGCGCCGTGTTTGGCGGCACGCCGGGCGGCGGGGTCGAGGGTCAGTCCGGCCGCGCCGATCGTACGGGCCGGCGAGGCCGCCTGCGGGCGGGTGCGGCGCAGCACCGACTCCACGCGCAGGACCAGTTCGCGGGGGCTGAAGGGCTTGGTGACGTAGTCGTCGGCGCCGACCTCCAGGCCGAGGATCCGGTCCTCCTCGTCGCCGCGGGCGGTGAGCATGACGACCGGGACCGGGCCGCGGGCGCGCAGCCGGCGGCACACCTCCAGGCCGTCCATACCGGGCAGCATCAGGTCGAGCACCACCAGGTCGGGCCGGTGCGCGTCGGCGCGGGTGAGGGCCGTGGGGCCGTCGTCGGCGCGGTCGACGAGGTGGCCGGCGCGGTCCAGGTAGCCGGCGACGACCTCCGCCACGGTCGGATCGTCGTCCACGACCAGGATCCGGGCGGGCCGACCGGATGTTCGGGCCTCGACTGGCTCGTACTGTTGTTGCATGACCCCAGCGTGGCACCGCCTCACGCCCGGCGTCGCGCCCGGCCGCCGCGCGGCCTCTCACGTCCTCGTTTCGTAAGGAACGGGGATCCGAAATGCGCAGTTCGCGTCCGTAGGGTGAACGCCGTGACCATCTCACCGCCACCACACGACGTCGACGTCGTCCTGCCCTGTCTGAACGAGGCCGAGGCCCTGCCCTGGGTGCTCGCCCGCATCCCGGCCGGCTGGCGTGCCGTCGTCGTGGACAACGGGTCGTCCGACGGTTCCGCCGAGGTCGCCCGGGCGCTCGGCGCCACCGTGGTGCACGAGCCGCGCCGCGGTTTCGGCGCGGCCTGCCACGCCGGTCTGAGCGCCGCCACCGCCGGCACCGTCTGCTTCTGCGACTGCGACGCCTCACTGGACCCGTCGCTGCTGGAGCCGTTCGTACGCGACGTACAGGCGGGCGCCGCCGACCTGGTGCTGGGCCGGCGGCGTCCGCAGGGCCGGGGCGCCTGGCCCGCGCACGCCCGCGCCGGGAATGTCGCGGTGACGTGGATGCTGCGCCGGCGCACCGGTCTGCGCCTGCACGACCTGGGCCCGCTGCGCGCCGCCCGCCGTGAGGCGCTGCTCTCCCTGGAGCTGACCGACCGCCGCAGCGGCTACCCGCTCCAGATGGTCGTGCGGGCCGCCGACGCCGGCTGGCGCGTCACCGAGCACGACGTGCCGTACCGGCCCCGCACGGGCGCGTCCAAGGTGACCGGCACGTGGCGCGGGACCTGGCAGGCGGTCCGGGACATGAGCCGGGTCCTGGCCGAGCGGCCGGCCGGTGCCCCGGCGTCGGCGCCGGGCGCGGCTCACGGTGGGCGGAGGACCGTACGGTGACCACGCTTCTCGTCATCGCCAAGGAACCGCGGCCCGGACGGGTCAAGACCCGCCTCACCCCGCAGTTCACGCCCCGGGAAGCGGCCGCGCTGGCCGAGGCGTGCCTCGCGGACACCCTCGACGTGGTGGCGGCCACCCCGGCCGCCCGCCGCGTCCTCGTCCTGGACGGCGCTCCCGGGCCTTGGCTGCCGCCCGGCTTCGACGTCGTCCCGCAGTGCGCGGGCGGCCTCGACGCGCGGCTGGCGGACGCCTTCGCCGGCTGTCCGGGGCCGGCGCTCCTGATCGGCATGGACACCCCGCAGGTGACACCCGGGCTGCTGACCGTGGACTTCGCCGGCTGCGACGCGTACTTCGGGCCGTCGGCCGACGGCGGCTTCTGGGCCCTGGGCCTGGCGGAGCCCGACCCGGATCTGCTGCGCGGCGTACCGATGTCGACACCGGTGACGGGTGAGGTGCAGCGCGAGCGGCTCGTGGACGCCGGGCTGCGGGTGCGTGACCTGCCCGTGCTGCGGGACGTCGACACGGCGGCCGACGCCCGTGCCGTCGCCGCCCTGGTCCCGCACGGCCGGTTCGCCGCGCGGCTGGCCCGGTACGCGGCAAGGGCGGCCCGGTGAGCACCGCCGTGCCCGCGTGGGCCGCCGCGGACTCCTACACCGCGGCCCTGCGCTCCGGACGCGGGCCGCTGTTCCTGCGCCGGGAGGACGGCTGGCTGCTGCCGCTGGAGGTGGAACGGTGGTGCGCCCGGCCCGACGCGGCCGACCTCGACGTCCTGGACCGATGCGAGGGCACCGTGCTGGACGTGGGGTGCGGCCCGGGACGACTGGTGGCGGAACTCGCCGCGCGGGGGCGGGCCGCCCTCGGCATCGACGTCAGCGAGGCCGCCGTCGGGCACGCCGTACGGCTCGGCGGCCAGGCCCTGCGGCGCTCGGTGTTCGAGCCGCTGCCCGGCGAGGGCCGCTGGGGCACCGTCCTGCTCATGGACGGCAACGTGGGCATCGGCGGCGACCCGCGCGTCCTCCTGGACCGGGTGGCCGGACTGCTCCGCCCCGGCGGCCTGCTGATCGCCGAGACCGCCCCGGTGGACGTGGACGAACGCGCCCACGTACGGGTCGTGGACGCCCCGGGCACCCGTGCGGCCGGCGCCCCCTTCCCGTGGGCGCGGGTGGGGACGCCGGCGCTGCTGCGTCACGCGCGGGGCTGGGGGCGGGCCGGCCGGTGGTCGGCCGGCGGCCGGTCCTTCGTCGCCCTGCGCAGCCGCAACGCCAGCAGCAGGGCGGAGCCGCCGAAGAGTACCGCGGTGATCAGCAGCCAGCGGGCGAGGAAGCCGTCCGGGGACAACCCGGTGGCGAGCCGGTAACGCCGGTCCGCCATGCCGCTGATGAGCGGGAACCAGACGAGGAGGAGCAGCCCGGACAGGGCTGCCGGGACGCGTACGTACATCGTCCACTCCCGGCGGCCGGCCGCGCCCAGCCCCCGCACGACAGCCCGGTCCGCGACCGCGTACAGGGGCAGCAGGACCAGGTCGTGCAGGAGGGCCAGGCCCACCCACCACAGCGCCACGCCGAACCAGTCGCCCGCGAACAACCGCACCCCCGCGTAGGCGGCCAGCGCGAACGAGCACGCCAGCACGAGCAGGTGGAAGGGGCTGCCCAGCGGCAGCGGACGCCTCATCGCAGGTCTCCGAAGGTCAGCCGGGCCACCCACTTGGTGTTCAGCACGCCGGGCGCGGCGGGGACGATCACGCGCGCCGGGTGGCCGTGGTCGGGGGACAGTTCCTCGCCGTTGACGTACAGCGCGAGCAGCGACCGCGGGTCGGCCACCTGGTTGGCGCGCAGCGCCGCCTTACGGAAGGCCCCGTGCCGCTGGAGGGACTCGACGAGCACGTCCGGCGGATCGCCGTCGTACCCGGCCAGTTCCGCGAGGTCACGCAGCCGCACCCCGCGCCACCACTGGTCCGAGGTGGACCAGCCCTCCACGCAGGCGATGGGCAGGGCGGCGCTGTGCAGCGGGAGCCGCAGCAGGTCGGCCCGGCCCAGGCGGACGGTGCCCGCCGGGCCCGTGACGACGAGCCGCCACGCGTCCTCGTGCGTGTCCGCCGTCCGGATCCCGGCGTAGGCCGCCGTCTTGTTGATCTGGAAGCCGTTCGGGCCGGTGCCGGGGTCGGCGCCGCCGTGCGGCGCGAGCAGGGCAGTGCGCCGCAGCCCGTCGAAGTCCTGCCCCACCGTCGTGGCGAACAGCAGCAGCGACCCGCCGCCGGCGAACCGGAGTGCGCCGCGCCGCGAGACGGTCGGCGGATCCGGCAGCGGGGAGGCCAACTCGCCGTCGTGTTCCCCCCGTCGGCGCAGAGCGCGGACGGCCGCGGGCGTCTTGAGGACGACGTGGGCGAGGAACGCGGCGAAGAACACCCACGCGCCGTAGAAGTGCAGCGGGTAGAAGGAGCCCGGGAAGACGTAGTCGAGCTGGACGTTGAGCACACCGGTCACGAACTCGAACAGCGCGCCGCCGACGAGGAGCAGCAGGGAGATCCGCTCGAGCGCGTGGGTGAGCGAGCGGGCCGGCGGCAGCGCGAACAGCCTGGGCACCACCGACCACAGCTTGGCGAGCAGGATCGGGATCAGGGTGATGCCGAGGGTGACGTGGACGCCCTGGTCGAGGCGGTACAGCCAGTGCGGATCGGTCGGCCAGGAGAAGAGGTAGAAGCCCAGGAGGCCCTTGCCGGGTGTCTGGTCGTTCACGGGCGACAGGTCGGGGTTGTAGGCGGCGTACGACGCCAGGCCCGTCAGGAACAGCACGGTGATGCCGACGAGGAGGACGACGCCGAGCACCGAGGTGAGCCGGGTGCCGCGCAGCGGGCTGCGCCAGAAGGCGGGTGAGCTGGGTGGGAGAGGGAGCCGCATGACTCGACGGTAGGCCCGCGGGTTCGCCGTGCGGGGTGTGCCGCTGATGACGAAACGCTGACGTCGGGACCGGACGGCGGTACGGAACCGGCCGCGCGGCCTAGCGTTCCCGGTGTGATCCGCTTCTGCCCTCGTGGCCGCACCGCCGACCTGTACGCGGACCTGTACGCCGCCCTGGCCGCCGTCCTGCTCGTGCTGGCGGCCGTGCTGGTCGGACGCCGCGTCCAGGACGCCCACCACACCCTCTTCGTCCACTGGCCGCCGTTGTTCGCCGACTGGGATCCGCATACGGGGCCGGGGACGCCGGCCGCCGTGCTGGTGGCGCTCGCCGCGGTGCTGTACGGACCGGCGGTGGCCCTGCGGCTGCCCTGGCGCGGGCTCCTGGCCGCCTCCTGGGCCGCGGCCCTGGTGTGGACGTGGTCGCTGGCCCTGGTCGACGGGTGGCAGCGGGGCGTCGCCGGGCGGCTCACCACCGCCAACGAGTACTTGACGGTCATCGGCCGCTTCGACCACATCCCGGCCGCCCTGCGGGACTTCACCCAGCACATCGTCGCGGGGCCGCCCGGCGCCTGGCCGGCCCACATCGCCGGCCATCCCCCGGCCGCCACGCTCACCTTCGTCCTGCTCGACCGGGCCGGTCTGCGAGGCGGCGGCTGGGCGGGCGCCTGGTGCGTCACCGTGGGTGCGACGGCCTGCGTGGCCGCGCTGGTGACGATCCGGGCGCTGGCCGACGAGCGGCTGGCCCGGCGGGCGGCGCCCTTTCTGGTGCTGGCTCCGGCCGCCGTGTGGGTGGGCGCCTCCGCCGACGGCTACTTCATGGCGGTCGCCGCGTGGTCCGTCGCCCTGCTCGCGCTCGCGGTCACCGGCCGGTCCGTGGGGTGGGCGGCCCTGTCCGGGCTGCTCTTCGGCCTGACCTGCTATCTGTCGTACGGCCTGACGCTGTTCGTGCTGATCGCGGCGGCGGTGCTGGTGCCGGGGCGGCACCGGGTCCGCGAACGCCGGTCGATCCCGGTGCTGCTGGCCGCCGGGGCGGCCGTCGTCCCCGTGCTGTTCACGCTCGCCGGGTTCGACTGGTGGGAGGCGTACCGGCTGCTGGTCACCCGCTATCACCAGGGCGTCGGCGGGACGAGGCCGTACGGCTACTGGGTATGGGCCAACCTGGCCTGCACGGTCCTGATCACCGGTGTGGCGACGGCGGCGGGCCTGCGCCACACCGGTGCGCTGCTCGTCCGGCGCCGCCGCGACATCCTGTCCCTCCCCGGCCGTCCCGGGGCCGAGGCCCGGCTCGCGCTGCTGGTGTCCGCCGCCCTGCTCGCCCTGCTGTGCGCGGACCTGTCCGGCATGAGCAAGGCCGAGACGGAACGCATCTGGCTGCCCTTCGCGCTGTGGCTCCTGCCCTGCGGCGCGTTCCTCAGCCACCCCCGCGCCTGGCTCGCGGCCCAGGCGGTCCTGGCCCTGCTCCTCAACCACCTGCTCCGCACCGGGTGGTGAGGCACGCGTCATTCCGTCTCGTCACTCGCGAGGGTGTGACGCCCGGCGGGTGACGGTGGTGCTGCCCGCTGTCCCGTCGTCCGTGGGGAGGGGGCGCACCCTCCTGTCACCGGCGGGTACGCAGTTTTTCGAAGAGCCGCTGGGCCTGGGCGCGGCGGCGTGGGTCGGAGGCGGTGCGGCGTGCCTGTTCGATCGCGCGACGGCCCTGCGGGCTGCGCGCGAACTGCTTGATCCGTTCGACGACTGAGGACACGACTCTCCTTCCGCCGGGGCACCGGGGTGCCCCGCTGTCTTCAGGTGCTGTGCCGTTCCCCTTACCCGGTGACCGGCGATCCAGCCCGTCCGTCCTGACGCCCGCTCGGCAAGCGGTGCCGCGCAGGATCGTTCAGCGCCGACCGGTGGCTTCCTTGCCGGCCGCGGGCACGGGCCCGGTGTGCGCGATCCGTGCCAGGTCGGTCATGAGGGAGGCCAGCCAGGACGCGGTCGCGTAGTACCGCCGGGGAGCGCCGGGCGGCTCGGCCCGGAAGGCCGCCAGCGCCGCCGCGCCGGGAGAGACCACCGGTACGGATGCCGGGGTGTCGTCCCCCGGGTCCAGTGCCGCGGAGACCAGCAGCATCCGTCCCGCCACCCGCTCCCCCAGCGCGCCGGCCGACGTGGCCGCCGCCGGGTTCAGCGCGGTGAGCGGCGGCTCCAGCAGCCGGTCCGAGCCCCACAGGGTGTGATGGCCGGCCATCAGCGTGGCCTGCCAGTCCAGGTCGGGCAGCTCCGCCCTGCGCCTGCTGAGCTGGAACGGCGTCGGCTCGCTCAGGAACTGCGCGTAGGCCGACTCCGCGAGGATGACGGCGCGCTGCAGTGACCGGTGACCGGGCACGCCTGTCCGCACGGCCACCGCCGTGCCATCGGGTCCGGCCACCGAGGCGCTGGTCGCCACGACGATCTCCGCCGCCCTGCGCAGCAGTTCGGCCGCCGCGTACCGCAGCTCGTCGTGGGCGCCGCGGGGCCAGGCCAGCACGCCGAAGACGGCACCGATGGCGCTGCCGACCAGCACGTCCAGCAGCCGGACCTCCGCCAGTCGCCACGTCGGCGGCGCCAGCTGGGCGAAGACCAGGGCCACGAGGACGGTGAACAGGCCCTGCGCCCAGCCGACCCCCTTGACCGGCCCGACCGTGAAGCCGAACAGCATCCACACCGGCAGTACGGCGGCGTAGACGGCGGTGTCGGAGCCCACCGCCAGCAGTGTCCCGGCGCTCAGCAGGGCCCCGGCCAGGGTGCCCACCAGCGCCAGGCGGACGGTGCTCCAGGTCTGGTTCACGGTGGTACGGGTGATGGTGAGCGTCGCCAGCATGGCCCAGAATCCGTGGGGCAGTGTGTCCAACCCGGCCACGAGGCGGACCGCCGTCAGCGCCAGGGCGATACGCACCGCGTTCTGGAAGAACACCGACCGTCGTCCGGCATGGCCGCGCAGCCGGTGCCACCACAGCGCCGGGGTCCGCCGGGAGGCGTACCAGAAACGCCCGAGCGGCGCCTGCGCCGTGGCGTGCCGGCCGCGCACCGCGAGGTCGGCCGCCGTGCCCAACGCCAGCGCCGCGTCGGCGATCTCCAGCAGGGCGGCGTGCCGGCGCAGTACGGCGGGCGGGAAGGCCGGCGCGGCCGCGTCGGGCGGGCCGCAGACACCGGCCGTGCCGGGCGGAGGGCCCGCGGACAGGGCGGACAGACGTGCGCGTGCCGCGATCAACTGCTTCATCTGTGCAGTGGGCGGCGGACCCGACCGCAGGCAGCCCGCGGTGGCCGTGGCCAGCCGGGCCACCGCGCGCAGCACGGCGGCCTCGTCCGGGCCCGGATCCCGGCCGGGCGCGGACGGCAGCTGGACCAGCCTGCTGAGCACCGCTCGGGTGGCCAGACCGGTGTGGGTGAGTGCGCGGTCCCGCAGGCCCGGGCCCGCCGGACGCTCCGCCTCCGGCACGGTGACGGGCCGCAGCGCCTGCCCGGCCTGCTGGGCGGCCTGGATGTCCGTACCGGTCAGGGCGTAGGGAGGCGCGGCGAGCAGCGCCGCGCAGCGCCGGGCGGCCAGGGCGCCCCGGGCCGTCAGTTCCCGGTATGTCGTCGGGCCGGGTTCGGCGCACAGGAGCGCCTCGGCGGCGGCCAGCACCACCACGCCGGTGGTCGTTCCGGTCAGCCGGTCGCCGAGCGAAGCGGGATCGTACGGCGGGAACGACGGCAGGATGTAGAGGAGCTGGAGTCCCGGCGCGGCGCCCGCCGGACGCGGGCCGCCCACGGCGGCGAAGGCGAGCATGAAGCCGACCACGAGCATGCCGGCCACCGCGCTCCACGTCCGCACCGACAGACAGGTGCCGATGGTCACGAGCGCCCAGCACACCGGGAGCAGGCGCAGGAGTGTCACGGAGCGCCCGCGTCCGGTGCCGGGGATCCTGGACAGTCCGCCCAGTGCCACGGCGGCGAACAGCGCGTAGGTCGCCGCCACGGGGCGGCCCAGGCCGTAGCGGAAGAGGTAGAAGCCGGCCGCGGCGGCCAGCGTCACGGTCAGCGCATGGCGGGCGGAGACGGCGTAGGCCGTCGGCAGACGACCGACCAGGGCACCCCACACCCCTACAGGATCACCCACCGCCCCGGACCGGGCACCTCGTACGGGCCGTCGCCGCGCGCCACCCCTCCCGCCCTCACGAGGTGCGGGCGGCCCACGGGTCTGACAGCGTCGGACGGGGGCACCTGTGCTGACGCAGGAACTTCACCCCCATCGACACAGAGGTGAGCACATGACCACTCAGCCCAACGACCTGACCCCCAAGTACACCGTTCCGGGCATCGAGCGGGAGGCGGCCGGCCGGCTGATCGGTCTGCTGCGGCTGCGCCTGCACGCGCTCAACGACCTTCACCTGACGCTGAAGCACGTGCACTGGAACGTGGTCGGGCCGCACTTCATCGCCGTGCACGAGATGATCGACCCCCAGGTCGACCAGGTGCGCGAGATGGCCGACGACGTCGCGGAGCGGATCGCCGCGCTGGGCGGGATCGCCCAGGGCACGCCGGGCGCGCTGGTGAAGGAGCGCACCTGGGACGACTACTCCATCGGGCGGGCGGACGCCATCGCGCACCTCGGCGCGCTCGACGTCGTCTACACCGGCCTGATCGAGGGTGTCCGGGCGGCGGTCAAGGAGGCGGGCGAGATCGACCCCGCCACCGAGGACCTCCTGATCGGCCAGCTGCGCGACCTGGAGCAGTTCCAGTGGTTCGTGCGGGCGCACCTGGAGAGCTCGCGCGGCACCCTCGCCACCGGCGACGCGCACTCCGAGGAGGAGGCGGCGGCCAAGGGAGCCGAGCTCAGTTGAACCCGCCGGGGCGAACCCGTTCCAGCGGCACCGGCGCGTCCGCATACCGCGGCGGGACGAGCGCGCGGGCTGGCGAGCGTGCCGCCGAGCGGCCTGCGGCCCTGCTCGAACTGCGGTCCCGTCCGGGCCCCGGTCCCGCGCGGCCCGGACGGAGCGGAGCCGGTCGGCCCGGCAAGCCCTGTGACGCCCGTTGATCCAGGCGGACGGTCGCCCCGGTCATCCGGTCAGACGGCGTTCGAGCCAGTCGGCGGCGGAGCGGCGGAAGAGCCGCCGGTTGTCGGCGCGCAGGAAGTCGTGTCCCTCGTCGCGCAGCGTGAGCAGCTCGGCGGTGAGGCCGCGTTCGCGTGCGGCCCGTACGAACTGCTCCGACTCCCCCGGCGGCACATTGGTGTCGTGTTCCCCGTGCACGGCGAGCACCGGCGCGCGCAGCGCGTCGATACGGCTCATCGGTGACAGCGCGTGCAGCAGTTCGCGGTCGTGTTCGGGATGGCCGTACTTGTGGGCCGCCGACTGGGCGATCCAGGGTTCCGTGCCCTCGAAGAACGTCGCGAAGTCCGACATGCCGCACACCGCCACCCCGGTACGGAAGAGGTCCGGGTGCCAGACCAGCGACGCGAACGTGAGGTAGCCGCCGTACGAGCGGCCCATGACGGCCAGCCGGGACGGATCGGCCGGGCCGGCGAGTACCGCGTGGGCGGCGCAGTCGGCCACGTCGTCCAGCGCGGCGAACCGGCCCCTGCCCAGGTCGGCGTCGACGAACGACCGGCCGTACCCGGAGGACCCGCGCACGTCGGGGGCGAAGATGTCCAGTCCCCGCCCCAGGATCTCGTGGTAGAGCGGGCTCAGGACGGGGCGTTCCTGCTCCTCCGGGCCGCCGTGGAGATGGATCACGCAGGGTGCCGGTTCCGCCGAGCCGCGGCCCGGCGCACGGTAGTACCAGCCGTTCAGCGGCAGCCCGTCCCGCGCGGTCAGCCGCAGCTGGACCGGTCGTACGGGCGGACGCCCGGGGGGAACGGCGTCCTCGTCCCGGGACGACCAGTGGGTGCGGACCAGGGCCACGCCCTCCGGCAGCCACCACACACCGGGCCGGCGCTGGGACCCGGACAGGGCCAGCACCAGCCGCCGCGTCCCGGCACCCACGACACGGGTGACCACTTCGTGGGGCAGCGGCACGGGCCGGGGCGGTCCCGCGGCGGCACCGGCGGCACCGGAGGGGTGGAGGTCGAGGATCTCCACGTCGCTCGCGCCCCGGACGTTCCAGGCCAGCACGGCGGTACTGCCGTCATGGGCGACCTGGAGAAGTTCGAGGTCGGTGTCCTCGCGCGCGGCGGCGACCGACCAGCCGCGGGGCTCGCCTCGCGGGTCGAGGTCGGCGGCGAGCAACACCGCGAACTCCCGGTGGGCGTTGCTGCGCAGCCAGAGGGTGTCCGCGTGCGGCGAGAACCTGCCGATCCACGGGTCGCCGTCCGCCACCGGCACCACGCAGGTCGTCGCGAGGTCGGTGGTGCGCAGCACGACCGCCTCGCGCCGTCCGCGTGGTCCCCGGCGCAGCAGTGCCAGGGCGCCGTCGCGGCTGAGGTCGCACACGCGGAGCGTCGCCGCGTCCTTCTCGCTGGCGAGCAGGACGGGGGCGGTCACGCCGTCGGGGTCGATCAGATAGGCCGACAGCCCGTCACCGAAGCCCGCC
Source organism: Streptomyces sp. Y20 (assembly GCF_043195475.1). Lineage (NCBI taxonomy): Bacteria > Bacillati > Actinomycetota > Actinomycetes > Kitasatosporales > Streptomycetaceae > Streptomyces > Streptomyces sp. Y20. The sequence continues at coordinate 200,475 of NZ_JBIDDP010000006.1, read as the reverse complement.
GTGGGGGCGGCGTGCCGGTCGTGCGGGTCCCCGGCGGCCATGGCGGCGCCGGTCTGGGCGGGCAGCAGCAGTCCGCGCACCGTCCCGGTGTGGGGCGGCGCGCCGAGGAGCACGGCATCGCCGTCCCGGCCCGGCCAGCCGGCCGGGGCGTGGCCGGCGGGCGGTCCGAAGCCGGTCGCGGCGGGCTCCGCCGCGGTGTCCAGTGCGGGCGGCCCGGTGGGGACGGCGACGGTGACGGCGACGGCCGATCCGTCGTGCGCCCAGCATCCCAGGTGAGCGGAGCTGCCCGGCTCGGATCCGGCCAGGATGTGGCGGTCGGTGCCGTCCGGGCGTACGCACAGCACCCGGGAGTGCTCACCGCCGCCGGGGGCCGTGGTGTAGGCGATCCAGCGGCCGTCGGGCGACCAGGACACCTCCCGGACGGGGTCCGGTTCGGAGTCGAGCAGCCGCACGTCGTCGCCGTCGACGGACCCGGCCCACAGCTGGGGCACGCCGCCGCGGTCGCAGATGAAGGCCACCTGTGTGCCGGCGGGGTCCGCCGAGGGGTACCAGCAGCCGTGCGCGACGAGCCGGGTCGTGGCGTCGCGCGGTCCGGAGGCGTCCGGCAAAGGGACGCGGGCGGGCGCGGCGAAGGCGGGGGTACGGCCGTCGCGGGTAGGGGGGTCGCGGCGGGGGTCGCGGGTACGGCCGTCGGGGGCCGGCGGGGCCGGGCTCGCCTCCCGTGCCCGGTGGGCGACGGTGGGCTGCCCGGCCGCGGCGGTGACCGTGCCGGCCGTGGCGTCCGCGGCGCGCCGCTCGGTCAGATTCCGTGCGTCTGAAGCCATATCTCCAGCAAAGCCACCTGCCACAGCGCGTTCGCTCCGCGCTTGGTGCGGTGTCGGTCGGGGGCCGCCAGGAGCCCGGCGAGGTAGTCGTCCTTGAAGAGGCCGCGCCGCTTGGCCTCGGGGGCGTTGAGCGCCTCGCGGACCCGCTCCAGGACGGGCCCGGCCATGTGGGTGATCGCCGGGACCGGGAAGTAGCCCTTGGGACGGTCGACCACCTCGTGGGGCAGCAGCTTGCGGCCGGCCTCCTTCAGGACGCCCTTGCCGCCGTCGGCCAGCTTCAGCTCCGGCGGGCAGGCGGCGGCCAGCTCCACCAGTTCGTGGTCCAGGAAGGGCACACGGGCCTCCAGGCCCCAGTCCATGGTCATGTTGTCGACCCGCTTGACCGGGTCGTCCACGAGCATGACATGGGTGTCGAGGCGCAGCGCGGCGTCCAGCGCGGTCTCGGCGCCCGGCGCGGCCATGTGCTCGTGCACGAACCGGCCGGAGACGTCCTCCCGGGGCAGCATGTGCGGCTGGAGCATCGCGGCGAGGTCGGCGTGCGTGCGGTCGAAGTACGTCTCGGCGTACCTGTCCGGTTCCTGTTCGCGGGCCACGGAGGCCAGGTCCGGGTACCAGTGGTAGCCGGCGAAGACCTCGTCCGCGCCCTGCCCGCTCTGGACGACCTTCACCTCCTTGGCGACCTGCTCGGACAGCAGGTGGAAGGCGACCACGTCGTGGCTCATCATCGGCTCGCTCATCGCGGCGATGGCCCCGTCCAGGGCGGTCGACACGCGCTCCGAGGGAACCACCAGCTGGTGGTGATCGGTGGCGAACTCCCGGGCGATCAGGTCGGAGTACGCGAACTCGTCCCCCTCGTCGCCGCCCTCCGACTCGAAGCCCACGCTGAACGTGGCCAGGTCACGCTGTCCCTCGTCGGCCAGCAGGGCCACGATCAGGCTGGAGTCCAGACCGCCCGAGAGCAGGACGCCCACGGGTACGTCCGCGACCATCCGCCTGCGCACGGCGGTGCGCAGGGCGTCGAGCACGGCGTCGCGCCACTCGCTCGCGCTCATACCCTCGTGCTCGGGGCGGCGCGTGTACGACGGCTGCCAGTAGCGGTGGTCGCGGTGGGTGCCGTCCGGCTCGACGACCCGCACGGTGGCCGGGGGCAGCTTGCGCACCCCGTTCAGTATGGTGCGGGGCGCGGCCACGGTGGCGTGCCAGCTGAGGTACTGGTGGACAGCGGCCGGGTCCAGCGAGGTGTCGATGTCGCCGCCCGCGAGGAGCGCCGGGAGCGACGAGGCGAAGCGCAGGCGTCCGGCGGTCTGCGCCAGGTACAGGGGCTTGATGCCGAGCCGGTCGCGTCCCAGGATCAGGCGGCCGGTGCGGTGCTCGACGAGGGCGAAGGCGAACATGCCGTGGAAGCGGTCGACGCAGGCGGTGCCCCACTGCTGGTACGCCTTCAGGATGACCTCGGTGTCGGAGGTCGACCGGAACCGGTGGCCGAGGTCCATGAGCTGCGAGCGCAGCTCCTCGTAGTTGTAGATGCAGCCGTTGAAGACGCCGGTGATCTCCTGCTGCGCGTCGGTCATCGGCTGGGCCCCGAGATCCGACAGGTCGATGATCTTCAGCCGCCGGTGTCCCAGCGCCACGGCGCCCCGTGACCAGATCCCGTGACCGTCGGGACCGCGGGCGGCGAGCCGGTCGCTCATGCGCTGTACGGCCGCGACGTCGGGCCGCCCGCCGTCGAAGCGCATCTCTCCGCTCAGACCGCACATCAGGCACCACCTCCCCGGTGCGCGTCCGGGTCGCGCGGTGGTGGGGTGTGCGCGCACCCGCCCGTCGGTATCTGGTCGGGGCTGGTTGACATGGTGGTGCATCTCCTTCGGGAACGGGGGTGCGTACGGTGTGGCCGGCTGTTGCGGCGGTGGGCTGCGTCCGCGTCAGCCGCCGGCGAGCGGCGCCGGGTGGGGACCGGGAACGTCGTCCTCGGCGGGCAGGCCGATACGTGCAACGGGCCGGGCCGGCCGGGTGGCGGGGCGGCGGCGCAGGCCGGAGGCGCCCCGGGTCTCCGCGATCGCCAGGTCGGTGCAGGCCAGCAGGTCCTGGTCCGCGGCCGTGCGGCGCAGGCGGTGCGCGGCGCTGCCGTCCGCGAGCGCCCGCTCCGCGAGTTCCCGGACCGTCTGCCAGTCGCCGGCGGCCTCTAGGGCCGGGCGGACCCGGCGCAGCAGGCCGCGGACGACCTCGGCCGCGGGAGCTTCCTGCCGGGTGCCGGGGTCGACGAGGACGCCTTCGAGGCCGGAGCGCGCGGCCCGCCACGCGGCGGCGCGCAGCCACTCGTGGCGGCCCTGGCAGGGCGGGACCCCGGTCCGCTCCAGCCGCTCACGGGCCTCGGTCACGAGGGCCCGGAACAGGCCGGCGATCAGCACGACCGTCTCGGCGCGCGGGCAGGCGTCGCAGATACGCAGCTCGATGGTCTTCTGGTGCGCCGAGGGCCGGATGTCGTGGTAGATCATCTTCGCGTCGCTGATGACGCCCGAGCCGATGAGGTCCTGCACGGCCGTGTCGTACTCGGCGGCGTCGGCATAGCAGCCGGCCGGTCCCGCGGTGGGCCAGCGCTGCCACAGCATGGTCCGCCAGCTGGCGTAACCGGTGTCGGCGCCCAGCCAGAACGGGGAGCTGGCGGACAGGGCCAGCAGGACGTGCAGCCACGGCGCGACCTCGCACATGAGGCGTACGGTCAGGTCGCGGTCGGGGGCGTCGACGTGGACGTGGGCTCCGCAGATCAGCTGCTCGTCGGCGACCATCCGGTACTCGTCGATCATGTGGCGGTAGCGGTAGCCGGCGGTGGGGTGGATGTCCGCGGTGCGGGCCAGCGGCACGGTACCCGCGGCCACCACGGCCAGGCCGTGCGAGGTCGCGGCGGCGTCGAGCCGGCGCCGGGTGCCGAGGACATCGCCGTACAGGTCGTCCAGAGACGTGTGCACGCCGCTGTTCGACTCCACGGTCGCCTGCTGCAACTCGGTCGTGAAGACCTGTCTGGGAAGATCTTCCAGCACCGTGTCGGCCCGTGGCACGAGCAGGCCCGTCTCCACCTCGACGATGTGGAACTCCTCTTCCACTCCGATGCGAACGGTCACGGTACTCCTTGAGGTGACGGGCGGGGCGCTTGCCGCCCTCGCCCCGAAACCGGCCCCGCCTGGCCGGCTGTGCGGGCGGCGGGCTGTGCCCCTCCGACTTCCCAGTTGGCTCGGCAATAAGCAACCGAATGCTCCCCGGAGACGGCTGCAACGCAGATGAGCGGCCCAGCCGCGATGATGAGCGGCGGGCCGTGGGCCGGTGGAAGGCAGCGGTCCCGACGCCGGTGGCCGCCTGCGCGTGCGGAGCGCGGCGCCCGCCCGCAAGGTGGTACTGCCGGACAACGGACCCATCACGGCGGGAGTACGACCATGGCGAAGGCGAAGGGCTCTTCCGGGAAGAACGAGCCGTCCAAGGGTGACAAGGTCGCCTGGCGCAGTCACGGCAGTGAGGCCTCGGGCACCGTGGAGAAGAAGATCACGGAGCGGACCGAGGCGGCCGGCCGCACCGTGGACGCCTCACCGGACGACCCGCAGTACGAGGTGCGCAGCGACAAGTCCGGCCGTACGGCCGTGCACAAGCCGTCGGCTCTCAAGAAGAAGAAGAAGTAGGTCCGGCGTGGCGGGCGAGGACGAGCACCGCGAGACCCGGGACTCCTTCCGCGAGCTGGTGAACATGTCGCCCGCCGCGCTGGAGGAGTGGCTGGCGACCGAGGAATCCCAGGCGGCCGGACAGCACAAGGACGGGGGCGAGTCCACCGGGCACGCCTCCGGCCGTGCCATCGTGGCCATCCTCCGCAGGAAGGAGCACGCGCTCTCGGACGCGGACTACGCGCACATGCGCAAGGTGACCGGCTACATCCGCCGCCACCTCGCGCAGCGCCCCGCCGGTGACGTGCGCGACACGCGCTGGCGCCACTCGCTGATGAACTGGGGCCACGATCCTCTCGACGACGGCTGAGACCGGTCGGCCGTGGCCGTGCGTGCCTACAGTGGAATGAGGCCGCCACCCCCACATCCCGAGCGGAGCGCACATGAACCACCCCTCCGCGCCGGACGACGGCTCGGACGCCCTGTTCGGTCTCGACGCGCTGGACGCCCCGGCGACGCCGGGCGGGGACGCCACGGCCGGGTACGGCGGCACGGCTCCCGGTGGCGGGCGGCACGACGGCCCCCTGTTCCGCGACTCCCCCGCGGCCCGCCGTCTCCTGCCCGTGCGCGCCGTCTACGCGGAGCCGGCGGCCGCCGCCTCCCCGCGAGGCCGCCAGATCCTCGCCCGCTTCCCGGCCGCCGAAGTCATCGAGGTGCGGTCCCACTGGCGGATCCCGGGCTTGCACGGCAACGAGGGCAACGTCGAGCGCTGGGTGCGGGTGAAGGGCGAGACGCTGGTCCTGGGCGAGCGGAAGACACTGACCACGCGGCCCAACGGCCGGTCGGCCGACTGGATCGCCCCCGGCCCGTCCAACGGGTGCGCGCTGGCCTGCGCGTACTGCTACGTGCCGCGCCGCAAGGGGTACGCCAACCCCATCACCGTCTTCACCAACATCGACGGCATCATCACCCACCTGGCCCGGCACATCGCCCGCCAGGGCCGCAAACCGGAACCCAACCAGTGCGACGAGTCGGCCTGGGTCTACGACATCGGGGAGAACGGCGACTGTTCGGTGGATGCGCTGATCTGCGACAACACCGCGGATCTCGTGCGGTCCTTCCGGCAGTGGCCCACGGCCAAGGCGTCGTTCGCCACCAAGTTCGTCAACCCCGACCTGCTGGCGCTGGACCCGCGCGGCCGGACCCGGATCCGCTTCTCGCTGATGCCCGCGGCGGACTCGCGGCTGCTGGACCTGCGGACCTCGCCGGTGGCCGACCGGATCGCCGCCGCGGCGGACTTCCTCGACGCGGGATACGAGGTCCACTTCAACCTCTCCCCGGTGGTCCTGCGCCCCGGCTGGCAGGACGCCTGGACCGAATTGCTCCGGCAGCTGGACGACGTCCTGCCGGACCGGGTGAAACGGCAGGCGGCCGCAGAAGTGATCATGCTGACGCACAACCGGGACCTGCACGAGGTCAACCTCGGCTGGCATCCCCGCGCGGAGGAGGTGCTCTGGCAGCCCGCCCTGCAACAGGGCAAACGCTCCGAGAACGGAGCGTCGAACGTCCGCTACACCAACCACGTCAAAGCGGAGGCCGTGCATGCCCTGCGTGGTCTGGTGGCCGCCCACGCGCCCTGGCTCCGTATCCGGTACGCCTTCTGATCACCGCGATGGCGGCGGCCGATGGCGGCCACGACATCACCGGCGGCATCGTGGGTACCCCCGCAGAGGAGGCTCTGATGTTCGAGGCATCCGATATCCGTGAATGGCGCGGCCACGACGTGGTCGACCCGGGCGGGCACAAGATCGGCGTACTGGAGTCCGTCTACGTGGACACCGGCACCGATCAGCCCTTCTTCGCCACCGTCACCGTGGGCCTGCCCACCCGGCGCCGGCTGGCGTTCGTCCCCCTCACCGGTGCGACGGTCGGCCCGGGATATCTGAAGGTCGCCCACAGCAAGGACACCGTCAGGAAGGCCCCGGCGATCGACACCGACGGTGAACTGTCCGCCGTCGAGGAACCGGGTGTCTTCGCCCACTACGAACTGCCCTACGCACCGGGCGCCGGCGGCGAGCGGCGCCTGGCCCGCCGCTGACGCACCGAGCCGCCGGGAGACCCGATGAGCGTGTTCCTGTTCCTGATCCTCGTGGCCGTCGTGCTGGGCATCATCGGAGTCGCGGCGCACGGCCTGTTCTATCTCCTGATCATCGGCGCCGTCGTGCTCGTCGTCGCTCTCGTCTATGCCGCGCTCCGCTTCCGCCGGGGCGGCAGGAAGCACCGCATCCGCCGCTGAGGCGGCCCGGGGCCGGCCGGATCAGTCCGTGCGGGAGCGCGGCGGCGGCATCATGGCCCAGCGGATGGTCCGGGTCAGCACATGGCCCGTGGGGCGTACGGCGATGTCCTCCACGACGGGAAGCCTGGGCAGCCACAACATGTTCCGGGCCCAGGGCGGGAGCAGCGCGACGCCGTTCGCGGCCAGTCCCGCGTAGAACGGCCGGGCCGCCAGGGGCAGCGGGGGCCGCAGCAGCAGGAAGCGGGCGGCGGCGCGGGCCTCGGAGGCCGCTCGCAGTTCGGGCCGGTAGGCGGCGAGGCGCTCGGACAGGGCACGGCGGTCACGGGGCGGGTCGGTGACTCCGAGTGCCTCGGCGACGCGGGCGGTGTCGGCGACGTAGGCGTCGTATCCGGCGGCGTCGAGCGGGCGGGCCCCGTAGCGCGCGTGGGCGCGCAGGAAGCTGTACGTCTCAGCCGCGTGCACCCAGCCGAGCAGGTGCGGGTCGGCGGCGTGGTAGGCGAGCCCGTCGGACGTCGTGCCGCGGATCCGTTCGTGGATGGCGCGGACATGGTCGACCGCGCGCTGGGCGTCCCCGGCGGTGCCGTAGGTCGTCACGGCCAGGAAGGTGCTCGTACGTTGCAGCCGGCCCCACGGGTCGCCGCGGTAACCGGAGTGGGCGGCGACGGCCGCCATGGCGCGCGGGTGCAGCGACTGGAGCAGCAGGGCGCTGATCCCGCCGATGAACATCGAGGCGTCGCCGTGCACGGTCCGGATCGGACGGTCGGGGCCGAACCAGCGCGGGCCCGGCGTCCGGTGGATCCGGGCGCGGGTGACCGGCCCGTCGGGACCCGCGACCCGATGGAACAGGGCCCGGCCCAGTTGCGCACGCGCGTCCGCCAGCATCCGCCACCTCCCGTGTCCTCTTCAGTGTCCGGCACGACAGCGCACAACCGTGCCGGTCGGTCGCCGGGTATGTGTTCCCCTTTGCGGGCGGACCGGGAACCCGCCGGTGCCGCTGGTTCGCCGGTCTGCTGTGCGGGGCGCCGTGAAGACTGAGGGACGCCGGGAATGCCGGGAGCGGCGGGGGCCCGGACACGCCGGGAGCGCCTGAGGCGCCGGTCAACCCACGGTCGGGGACGCCGGGGCGCCGGTCCTCGCGGTAGGGAACGCCGGGGCGATGGTCTCCCTGATGTCGGCGGAGACCCCTCGCGGGGCGGGGCGGCCCGGCCGGTGTCCGGCCGGGCCGCGGGTGACGGCGACGGCGTGGCGGCCCGCGGCGGGCCGGCACGCCGTCGCCGCCGTCACGGGTTCAGTCCTTGCGGCGGCGGCAGACGAGCCCCAGCACGACGACCGCCCCGACGGCTGCCACCAGCAAGGTACGGTTCTCCCGCGCCATCCGGGCGCCCTGGGCGGCCTTCTCCCGCACCGGCTGCGGCGCCTTCTCCTCCCACAGCCGGCCCGCCTCGGCGGCCTTCGCGCGGGCCTGCTGGGCGGCCGACGAGGCCTTCTCCTTGACCGGCTCGGGGAGCTTGTCCTGCACCCGGGCCGCCGCCTCGGCGGCCCGGGCCTTGACCTCCCCGGCCTTGACCGCGGCCTGCTCCTTCAGCTCACCGGCCTTCGCGACGGCCTGCTCCTTGACCTCCGCGGTCTTCTCCTGGGCGCGCGCCTTGACATCGGCCTTGGCCGCGAGCGCCTCCACGGTCTCCCCCAACTCCTGACGGGTGTGCTCGACCTGCTCGCGCAGCTCCTCCTGGCTGGAAGCGGTCGGTTCGTCATGCGGCGGCTGGGTCATCGGTGCGCACTCTCCTTGATCTCGGCCACATCGGCCTTCACGTTCTCGATCGTCTGCTGGGGCGCGGGCGGCGCGGCCTGGGCGACTTCCTTCTTCCCCTTGAGCGCCATCACCGCGGCGATCACGCCGAGGACCGCGGTGACGATGAGGGCCGCGGCCCACACCGGCAGAGGTACCGCCAGCGCGGCGATCGCGGTCGCCACCAGGGCCTGGAGCATGAGGAACCCGACCAGTCCGGCGCCGCCGAACAGTCCGCCCCCCTTGCCGTACCGCTTGCCCTTGTCCTTCATCTCCGCCTGCGCCAGGCGCAGTTCGCCCCGCACCAGCTCCGTCAGCTGCTGCGACGCGCGCTGCACCAGTTCGCCCACCGGCTCCGAACCCGGCGCCTGTCGGCCTGCTTCGTGGTGGAACTGTGTGTCCGACATGACGATCACCTCCCGTCACTCGTTGTGTCCGGGCCGAGGGCGCCGTCGGCGCTCCCGGCCCCCGGAGAGCGTGCGAGTACCCCGTACAGAGCGGTGCAGGGCAACTGCCCCGGCTTCATCCGGCCGACGGTGGTGAAGCGGTGCCTCGACGCTCCCTGCGTTGTCATTCGGGCGGCAGCGCGGGCAACGCGTCCGCCCTCTCGGCTGCCAGGTCCAGCGGCTGCAACCGGCTCCAGTACCGGTGCAGTGCCTCCTCCGGTGCGGCGGACGGCGGGACCGACGGGTCCTGGAAGGCCAGGTGCAGTTCCTCCACCCGGTCCTCGACCGGCAGGTCGGGGCAGAGCCGCGGCCGGCGGCGGTTCCACCAACGGACGGCCGCGACGGCCGTCCCCGCTCCTGCCATCGCCGCACAGCTGATCGCGAACGCCTCGTGCCGCCTGACCGCCATGGTCCTGTCCCCTCCTCGTCGCGCGGTTACCCGCCGTTGCCACCGCGTGTTGCCCGGCCGGCCGGGGTTATGCCCGTGCGGCAGCCGGACGTGGGGCCGGTTCCCACGCCCGCCGTGCGGCGGCGTGCGGCGCACCGGCCGTCACGTGCGGGTTCAGACCTGGCCTCGCCAGGCGCCGGTCTCGTCGCCGCCGCGAGCCTCGATGAACTTCTTGAACCGCGCCAGATCACCGGTGACCTGCCGCTTGACGACGCCGAGCTTGTCACCGACGGTCTCGGCCAGGCCGTGGGGTTCGTAGTCCAGCTGCAACATGACCTTGGTGCGGGTCTCGTCCAGACGGTGGAAGGTGACGACCCCCGCCTGCTTGGTCTCGCCGCTCACGGTGGTCCAGGCGACGCGCTCGTCGGGGATCTGCTCGGTGATCTCGGCGTCGAACTCGCGGGTGGCACCGTCGATCCTGGTCACCCAGTGCGTGAGAGTCGGCGTGCGCTGCTCGATGCGCTCGACGCCGTCCATGAACTGGGGGAAGGTCTCGAACTGGGTCCACTGGTTGTAGGCGGTGCTGACCGGGACGGCGACCTCGATGGACTCTTCCACCTGCGACATGCGTGTGCTCCTTCTCTCGGGTCCTTCTCGGGTTCCGCTCGGCGTTCTTCCCGGGTTCTGCCCGCGTCGGGAGGCCGGGCGGACACCCGGTGCGCCCGTACGCGTACGGCGCTCCGTATCCGCCGGCCGGAGCCGGTGCTCGTGAGACGGTGCCGCGGCGGGCGGGGTGTGTGACGCGGGTATCCCGAAGCCGGGCCCGTACACCAAGATCGTTCGAAGGAGCACTCGGTACCCTGCATGAGGCACCGGGTTTCGGACTCCGGACGGACGCGGCGGCAAAAACAAGAAGGCAAGGAGGTCACCCACTCCTTGCCACTCTCAACATATAGCCGATCAGGGGCCTTGCGGCAAGGCCCCTGCCGTACCGCAGAATGACCGGCCTGAACCGGCTTCTCACGGCACCGGGTGCCGTCATGGCCGCAAGAGATCTCATATCGGAGCTGATGCGTGAACCCCTTGGCCCTCGGCGCGTTCGACCTTCCCGACCGCCTGTCCTCCAAGGCCGACCCCGCGCTGATCGGCGGCGACGAGGAGCACTTCGCCGCGATCGCGCGGTGCCTCGAGCAGTCGGTCGCCGAACTGTCCGGCCGTCTGGAGGCCGAGCGGAAGGCGCCCGGCGGCAAGGGCCGGCAGGCGATGGACCGGGACGCGGAGATCCACCGGTTGACGGCTCGCCTGCGCACCCTGCGCCGCTTCGGCCTGGACCTGTGCCTCGGGCACATGGTGAGCGCCGACCACCCCGAGCCCGTGTACGTCGGACGGCTCGGCCTCACCGACAGCTCCGGACGCCGGCTGCTGGTCGACTGGCGTTCGCCCGCGGCGGAGCCGTTCTTCGGGGCCACCCACGCCAACCCGATGGGACTGACGAGCCGCCGCCGCTACCGCTGGACCCGCGGCCGGATCAGCGACTACTGGGACGAGGTGTTCGCCGCCGACGGGCTGGAGGGCCACGCCGCTCTCGACGACCAGTCGGCCTTCATCGCCAGCCTCGACGGCGACCGGTCGGCCCGGATGCGGGACGTGCTCGCCACCATCCAGGCCGACCAGGACGCCATCATCCGCGCGGGGTCCCGCGGTGCTCTCGTCGTGGACGGCGGTCCGGGTACGGGGAAGACCGTCGTCGCGCTGCACCGCTCCGCCTACCTCCTGTACTCCGACCCCCGGCTGGGGCACCGCCGGGGCGGTGTGCTGTTCGTCGGCCCGCACCGGCCTTACCTGGACTACGTCGCCGATGTCCTGCCCAGCCTCGGGGAGGAGGGCGTGCAGACCTGCATCCTGCGGGACCTCGTCGCCGAGGGAGCGTCGGCGACGGTCGAGGCCGACCCGGACGTGGCCCGGCTGAAGTCGTCCGCGGCCATGGTGAAGGCGATCGAGAAGGCCGTCCGGTTCTACGAGGAACCGCCCACCGAGGGCATGAAGGTCATCACCCCCTGGTCGGACATCCCGCTGACCGCCGAGGACTGGGCCGTGGCGTTCGACGCGGCGGAGCCCGGTACGCCGCACAACGACGCCCGTCACCAGGTCTGGGAGGAGCTGCTGACGATGCTGGTGGACAAGCACCCCGGTGACGTCTCGGAGACGCTGCTGCGCAGGGCGCTGCGTCAGAACAGGGAGCTGCTCACGACGTTCGGCCGCGCGTGGCCGCTGCTGGAGGCCGCCGACCTCGTCGGCGACCTGTGGACGGTGCCCGCCTACCTGCGGATGTGCGCTCCCTGGCTCGACCGGGACGACGTACGGCGGCTCCAGCGCGCGGACGCCCAGGCGTGGACGGTGTCCGACCTGCCGCTCCTGGACGCGGCACGGCAGCGGCTCGGTGACCCGGAGGCGTCGCGGCGCAGGCGCCGGCACGAGGCGGCCGTGGCCGCCGAACGCGAGCGCATGTCCGCCGTGATCGAGGGCCTGCTCAGGGCGGACGACGACGGTGAGGGCGCGGTGACGATGCTGCACGGCAAGGACCTGCAGGACAGCCTCGTCGACGAGAGCGGCCTGCCCACCGCCGACCCGGACTCGCTGGCCGGTCCCTTCGCGCACATCGTCGTGGACGAGGCGCAGGAACTGACCGACGCCGAATGGCAGATGCTGCTGCTGCGGTGCCCGTCCCGGAGCTTCACCGTCGTCGGTGACCGCGCCCAGGCCCGGCACGGGTTCACGGAGTCGTGGCAGGAGCGGCTGGCACGGGTCGGGCTCGGCCGGGTCACCGTGGCTCCCCTGAGCATCAACTACCGGACGCCGGAGGAGATCATGACGGAGGCCGAGCCCGTCATCCGGGCCGTCCTGCCGGATGCCAACGTGCCGGTGTCCATCCGCGGCGGGGGCACGCCCGTCGTCCACGGATCGACCGCCGACCTGCACCCGATCCTCGACGACTGGCTCGCCGCGCATGCCGACGGGATCGCCTGCGTCATCGGCGACCCCACGTTCCGGGCGACGCCCCGTGTCCGGTCCCTGACACCGGAACTGTCGAAGGGACTCGAGTTCGACCTCGTCGTCCTCGTCGATCCGGAGAAGTTCGGCGAAGGGGTCGAGGGAGCGGTGGACCGCTATGTGGCGATGACCCGGGCGACCCGGAAGCTCGTCGTCCTCACGAGCGGCTGACGCCGCCGGCCGGGAGACCCGCGACGGACGGCCGGCAGCACGTGCGCGTGCTGCCGGCCGGTCCCCTGGTCACGGCGGGCCGCGGGAGCCGGGTGAGGTCCGGTCACGGAAGTCCGCGAGCGTCCGATCGATGCCATGGAGCCCCACGGCAGGGGTCCGGGCGCGGCAGCGGGCGGCCCCCCGCCGGGGCGACCCCGGGGTAGGGATCGGCGTCGGTCGTGTCCGGCCGGCGGTCACGGCGCGGGGCAGGATCCGCCCACCCAGCCGGCCCGGGGCAGGACTTCGCGGCGCACGCCGGCTTCCCCGGGCCTCGTGGGCGAGGCGCGCGTGAGCGGCCGTGGGGGCGGGGAGCCTCCCCCGGCCGAGTCGTCAGGTGAGCGGCCTCAGCGGACGTTCACCATCCGAACGACCGCCTCGCCGCCACCGGGACGGTGCCTTCGTGTTCCGGGCACCCCAACTGGTCTGCCCTGAAGGCCTGTTCACCCCTTGACGGCTGTGGTTCAGACCTTTTACGTTCCGATGCCGGGCGGCCTTCTTCCGCGGGCACGCGGCTTTGTACGGCCCGCCCCGCCATCCGCCGACCGCGAAAGGCTGTGATCTCCTCCGTGGCCGCACAACCCCCCATACGTTGCACCCTGTTACAGGCCGCACTCGCCGTCGCCCTCGCCGTGCCGGCCGGTCTGCTCGCCACCTCCCCGGCCCAGGCCGCCGCCGAGCAGTGCTGGGCGACGCACTACGGCCCCCAGCCGCCCGGCGCGCTGACCGCCAGCGGCGAGGTCTTCGACAACAACGCCGACACGGCCGCCACTTCGCTCACCCGTCAGCCCCAACTGCCGTTCGGGACCCGGGTGCAGGTGACGAACCTCGCCAACGGCAGGTCACTGGTGGTCCGGATCAACGACCGGGGCACGTTCGCGCAGACCCCTCAGGAACCCAAGTGCCTCGACCTCACCGACGGGGCGTTCGGCCGGCTGGGCGGCAGCCTGAACCCCGACGCCGGACACATCGTGGTCACGCAGAAGGTCCTCAACTGAGGCCCGTGCCAGACTGCTTGGCCCGTACCCCAGCTGTTCCGTGAACTGGAGTGGTCTCTCCATGCCTATCCCGTGCACCAGGCGGTCGCCCTCCCCCCGCGTAGGTCCCGGGAGGCTCGCGGCCGCTCTCATGGCCGCGTCCTTCGCCGTCCTGTTCGCCGTCACGCCCGCCCAGGCCGCGGACGGCCGGATCACCGGCCTCGCCGGCAAGCGCGCCGACGTGGCGGGCGCCGCGAACGCCAACGGCACCGCCGTACAGCTCCACGACTGCAACGGCACCGCCGCGCAGCGCTGGTCCAACCCGGGCGACGGCACCCTGCGGGCGCTCGGCAAGTGCTTACCACCGCACTCCGCCGCCGCCCGGACCACCGCCGGCAGGGCGGACACCGCCGCCTGGGAAGCACCGCTGTCGACCCGCGGCCGGTACATCGTCGACGCACACGGCGACCGCTTCCGGCTGAAGGGCGCCAACTGGGACGGCGCACAGGGTTCCTGGACCGGCGTCGGCAGTGCCGCCGACCCCGCCAACCATCACGCCGGGCAGGACTCCCACGGCATCCCCCTCGGCCTGGACCGCGCACCGCTGGCCCGGCTCCTCACCGACTTCCGCCAGTCGGGCATCAACACCATCCGGCTGCCGTTCTCCAACGAGATGATCCACCGTACGACCGCCGTCCCGGACAGCGCCGTCGCGGCCAATCCCCAGTTGCGCGGCAGGACACCGCTGGAGGTGTACGACGCCGTGGTGGACGCGCTCAGCCGGTACGGCTTCGCGGTCGTCCTCAACAACCACACCAACACCTCCCGCTGGTGCTGCGGCGTCGACGGCAACGAGCGGTGGAACAGCGGGCAGTCCACCGGGCAGTGGGCGGACGACTGGGTCTTCATGGCCCGCCGCTACGCCTCCGTCCCACGCGTGGTCGGCGCCGATCTGTACAACGAGGTCCGGCGCGATGTACTGGACGACCCCAATTGGGGCATGGGCGACGCCCACGACTGGTACGCCGCGGCCCAGCTGGCCGCCGACCGCATCCTCACCGAGGGAGACCCGCGCCTCCTCATCGTCATCGAGGGGATCAACTGGACCGGGGTACCCGTGGACGGACTCCCGCACGGCCGGCCGGTGCTCACTCCCGCGCGCACGCTGTCCCACACGCTCGTGGACGCCCGCAAACTCGTCTACTCCGCCCACTTCTACGGCTACACCGGCCCGCACCACAGCGGAGCCACCGGCGTCGGCGAGACCCACGACGCCCGCTACCAGGACCTGTCACCCGCCGAGCTGGCCACGGCCCTCGACGACGAGGCCTTCTTCGTGGAGGAGAGCGGCCGGCACTACACCGCACCGCTGTGGGTGAGCGAGTTCGGCATCGGTTCGGGCGAGACGAACCCGGCGGCCCGGGCCTGGTTCGGCAGCCTCACCGGCTACCTCGCCGAGCACGACGCCGACTTCGCGTTCTGGCCCCTGGTCGGCCTCGCGGGCCACGACGACTGGGCACTGCTGCGCTACGACGACACCGGGCACCGCTCCGGCATCCTCGACCCCGGCGACTGGCGCGGCGCGGCATGGCAGCGCCTGATGACCACGCCGGGCAAGGCCGGTCCCGTGGCCCCGGTCCCCGTCTGGCGCATGCTCAGCACCGATCACGGGGACGCGGTGGCGTCACTGCGGGTGCGCGCCGCGGGAGACTGGGACCCGGGAGCGTACAAGGCCGCCTGCCCCGACGGCACCCGGCTCCTCGGGCTGGGCCACACCGGTGGGCGCGGTCTGTGCACCGACACGGGCACGGCGGACCTGCGCGCGGGGGACGCGCGCCGGACGGTGGTCACCGACGAGCGGTACGTGCCGGCCGGCGGGGACTGGGCGTCCGGCTACACCAAGTACCAGTGTCCGCAGGATGAGTTCCTCATCGGTTACGCGCTGCGCGGCGAGCGTGTGTCGACGGCGCTGTGCGTCCCGGCGCGCGGCGCGCTGCCGGGCGCCGGACGGACCGTGTGGTTCGACCGGTCCGACGGCCGTCCCGCCGACGCGGCCGGCGGGGACTTCGCGTACGGCAGCCTCAAGGGACAGTGCGCGGCGACCAAGTACGCCGCCGGGATCGCCTTCACCACCCGGGTGGGCAGCCGGCCCGGCCCCGCGGCCCTGCTGTGCCGCACCCTGCCCTGACGGCCGGACCCGGGCCCGGGGACCGTCCACGGGCACTCCGCACGGAGCACGGGAGACCGGACACGGGACCACCGGGGCATCACAGCGCCGGGCCGACGGCCCCCGGTCGGCGCGCGGCCGCGCCGGCCGGGCGCACACTGCTCAGGCGGCCCGCACCTCGAAGCCGCCCCGGCCGTCGAACCGTACCTCGTGGACCGCGTCGAACCCGTCCGCGGGCGAGGGTCTGCGCAGCTTCTTCAGGGTGGCCAGGACACCGACGTCCGGGACCCGGTCGCGGCCCTCGCGTGCGGCGTTGCGCCGCAGGGCGCCGGTCACGTCCGGGGGGAACCAGTAGGCCGTCGCCGTCGCGCCGTGCGCGTGGGCCAGCTCCACCAGCGGAGCCCACTCCCGCGGCGACGGGTTGGTGTTGTCCACGGCCACCGCCCGTCCGGCCGCCAGGTGATCGGCCAGCAGCCGCATCTGCCGGCCCTGCTTGTTCCTGGCCTTCCGTGGGAACAGGTCCTTGCTGACCAGCTCGTACCGGTCGGACAGGCACCGTGCGTAGAAGGCCGACTTCCCCGACGCCTGCAGGCCGACCAGCACGGCCACGTCCGCCTCTGCCGTCATACCGGCCACGATGACACGTCACCGCGGGCCGTACGACACACCCGCGGGGGGCCGGTGGCGCGTCGGTCAGCGGGCCCGCGCGGGGTCCGGCGTGCCGGGCCCCGGGTCTTGGTGGCCTCGCGCGGGCCGGGAGGCGCGGGCCACGAGGAGCAGCAGGAGCCCGCAGGCGGCGACCAGCAGCCAGCCCGGGCGGGAGGCGCGGGCCAGGCCCGCGGGGGCGGTGCCCGCGACCAGGCCGCCGGCGACGGCGATGCCGACGGCGGAGCCCAGCTGTCGCGCGGTGGACGTGACGGCGCCCGCCACCCCCGCCCGGGCGGGAGGCAGTCCACTCACCGCGGTGTTGGTGATCGGCGCGTTGGCGAAACCGAAGCCGATGCCGATGAGCAGGTAGGCGAACAGCAGCAGGTACACGCTGGTGTGCCGGTCGAGTCCGGTCAGGCACAGCCCGCCGGCGGTGAGGAAGCCGCCCGCCAGGCGCAGCGGCAGCCCCGGGCCGGTACGGCCGACCAGGCGGCCGGACCACGGTGCGCAGACGGTGGCGCCGAACGCCATGGGCAGGGTCGCCGTACCGGCGGCCAGCGGGGTGAAGCCGCGGGCGTGCTGGAGGTAGAGGGTGTTGAGCAGCAGCGTCACGTTCAGCGCGGCGAACACCGCCACGGCGCCCAGGACGGCGCCGCTGAACACGGGCCCGCGGAACAGGCCGGGGTCCACCAGCGGTTCGGTCCGGCGGGCCTGCGCCCACACGAATCCCGCCGTCGCCGCGACGGCGAGGGCGTAGGCGGTCAGCGCCGCGAAGGACGTCCAGCCGATGCGCGGCCCCTCGATGAGGATGCCGACCCAGAGTCCGATCGTCACGGTCAGCAGGAGCTGCCCCGGAACGTCGGGCCGCCGGGCCTTCGCCGCCCGGGACTCGGGTACGAACAGCGCGCTGAGCACGAGGGCGGCCACGATGACCGGGGCGTTCATCCAGAACAGCGACCGCCAGCCGAGTCCCGCGACGAGGGCGCCGCCGGTGACCGGGCCCGCGGCCATGCTGAGCCCGAACACCGCCGCCCACACGCCGATGGCCCGCGCTCGCTCCCGCGGGTCGGGCATCGCGTTGACCACGATGGCGAGTGCCACGGGGCTCAGCATGGAGGCGCCGACCCCCTGCACCGCGCGTGCCGCGATCAGCGCACCCACCGACGGGGCGAGCGCGCAGGCCAGCGAGGCCGCGCCGAACACCGTCAGCCCCCACTGGAACACCCGCCGGCGCCCGAAGCGGTCCGCCAGCGCGCCGGAGGAGATCAGCAGACCGGCCAGGACGACGGTGTACGCGTCCACGGTCCACTCGAGACTGCGGGTCCCCACGTCCAGGCCGCGGCCGATGGCGGGCAGGCCCACGTTGACGATGGTCGTGTCCAGGCCGACCAGGAACATGCTCAGACAGCAGACGGCCAGTACCGTCCAGCGTCTGCGGGTGCTCAGCGGGAGCGGTGGGTTCGGGGCGAGCGTCGTCGCGGTCACGGTCTGCCTTCCGGGTACAGGAGCGGTGCCCGGTCAGGCTCGGTCAAGGTGACGGCCGGCGGCCAGCGTCTTTGCCGGTACGGCAAACGGCCGGTCGGTCCGAGGGCGGACCTCTGCCCCGGCGGACGTACGCCACCGCCCGTTCGCGCCGTGATCGTGCGCAAGCGTGCCCGCTTGCGGGGCGCGCGGCGGCGCGGTCACCGATGCGGCGTGCTCGGGCCGTCCCCGTTCCCGGCGTTCTCACGCAGCAGGCCGGTGACCTGGGGGCGGATCACTTCCCAGGCGACGGCCGACAGGTCACCCAGGGCCGTGCCGCGCAGTGCGCCGAGGGCCTCTTCGGCGTCGGTGTCTCCGGCGGTGTCCCCGCTGAGCACGTCGTAGCCGTCGCGTACGGCGACGCGCAGGCGCCGGCGCGCGCCGTCACCGGCGCTCAAGGCCGAGGCCACGACCAGAGGGGGCGGCCCGCCTGCCTCGCCGGGCAGTTTGCGGTAGGCGGAGGCGACCGGCGCACGCCAGCGCAGGCTGAGCAGAACGGGCCGTTCGGCGACGACCTCGGTCAGGTCCGCCTCACGGACCCCGTCGGATTCCAGGACCGTGGCGCGGGCGTCCAGGACGAGGGCGGCGGGGAGCAGGCAGCGCAGCGTGCTGCCGACGAGGTTGCCCCCGACCGTCGCGGTCCGCCGCACGGCTCCGGTGCCGATGGTGGCGGCGGCCAGCCGCAGGACGTCCGGCTGCTCGGCGTCGATCCGGTGCAGGACCACGGCGCCGCCGACGGTCTCGCGTCCCAGGACATTGGCCTCCGGCACCTCGCGCAGGGACATGGCGAGGCCGGGGAAACCGTCCCGTTGCCACGTCGCCCACACGAGGGTCGCCCCGCCGATGGGCACGGCCCCCTCGGCCAGGCACTCCTGGGCTTCCGTCACGGACGTGGGCAGACACAACAGCACGGCGCCGACCTGCCTTCCTGGTCACGGGAACGACCGGCGGCCGGCACGACGGCCCGGCTGCCCGCCGGCAGCGCAGTCTTGTCGCGCGGACGGGGGCGCGTACAGGGCTCACACGAGCGTGCGGTGCGCACCGACCGGCTACGGCCACAGATCGCGCGGCCCCCGGCGCGGGCGCACCGCGCACGGCCGTGCCCGGTGCGGGACGCCGGCGTCCGCGTCGGTGCCTGGCGGGCCGGGCGACGGCCGGCCGCGGCCGCCGCGTGCCGTAGCGGTCGCGTCCGTCGGCTGGCCGGGCACGGCAGGGCACCGGCGGGCACCGGCGGATTGCCCGCGGAACGCGAAAAGTCCTGCCGGGCCGCACGGCCCGGCAGGACTTCGGTGGGTGACGCGGTCAGCCGCGGCGGCCCGCCGGGTCGTGGGTGGCGTCCCGGTCCTCGTCTCCGTGGACGGGTGCGGAGCCGACGGTTGCGCCGGTGGCCGGCACCGTCGCCCGGTCCCCGTGGCCCGGCCACCAGGCCGCGTGGCCTATGAGCGCCGTGAGGCTCGGGGTGAAGAACATCGCCATGATGAACGCGGCGACCGCGATGCCGAAGGAGACGGCGAAGCCCATCTCCATGAGCAGCGAGTTGCCCGCCAGCATCATGGTGGCGAAGGTCGCCGCCAGGATGAAGCCCGCCGCGGCCACGGTCGGTCCGGCGTGCCGCAGTGCCATGCCCGCCGCCTCGCGGGGGTCACGGCCCTCCCGGGCCTCCTCGCGGAGTCGGGCGATCATGAGGATGTTGTAGTCGGTGCCGATCGCGACCACGAACAGGTACATGATCACCGGGAGCATGAACATCAGTCCCGAGTGGCCCTGCCCGTCCTGGAAGATCCACACGGTGGCGCCGAGGGTCGCACCGAAGCCGAGACCCACCGAGGCCATCAGGTACCAGGGCGCGACCACACTGCGCAGCAGCAGCCCCAGGATGATCATGATGAGGAGGGCGGCGACGGGGAACACCGTGCGGTAGTCGTGGTTCACCGCGGCGTTGATGTCCTTGAAGATGGAGGACATGCCGCCGACGAGCGCCTCGGTACCGCCGGGCGCGGCGGAGTGCGCGACGTCGCGGACCCGGCCCACGGCGTCGATGGCCTTGTCCGTGGACGCCTCGTACTTGAGCGTGACGGTGAAGTCGGCGGTGGTGCCCTGCTTGTTCACCTGGGTCATGCGGGCGTTGGCGACGCCGTCCACGGCGCCGAGCTTGCGCGCGTACGCGTCGAAGGCGGACCTGTCCAGCGGCTTGCCGTCGGTGGAGGAGAGGTAGACGTCGGTGGGTGCCGCGGCGCCCGCCGAGTACGCCTTCTGCATCTCGTCCTGGACGACCATGGACTCCTTGGTCTTGGGCATGGAGCCCGAGGCCAGGTCGAAGGTGGCCTTGTAGCCGAGCGTGCCGAGCGACAGGGCGAGCAGGATGAGACCGGACACTACGGCGGTCAGCGCCGGGCGGCGCCGCACGCCGCGGCCGAGGGCGGCGAAGCGGGCGTTCTCCGGCTCCTTCTGCCAGGACTTGGAGGGCCAGAACACCTTGGGCCCGATGAGCGAGACCACGGCCGGGATCAGGGTCAGGCCCGCGACCAGGGTGGCGGCGACCGCGATGGCCAGCGCCGGGCCCATCTGCTTGAGGAAGCCCAGCGTGGACAGCACGAGGGCGAGGAAGGCGATGATGACCGCTCCGGCTGCCGAGGCGATGGCCTCGCCGACCCGGGCGACCGCGTTGATCATGGCCTCCTTGGGCTCGTCACCCGCGCGCAGCCTTTCGCGGTACCGGAAGATCAGGAACAGGAAGTAGTCCGTGCCGACGCCGAAGAGGACGACGATCAGGATGGACGAGATCGAGCTGTTGGCCTGGAGGTCGAAGAGCTTGGTGGCGTAGGCGATCAGGCCGTTGGCGATGGCGGACACGAGGCCGATCAGCAGCAGTGGCAGGACGGCCAGGATCGGCGCCCGGAAGATGATCAGCAGTGTCACCAGGATGATCACGAAGGTGCCGATACCGATCAGCGCCTGGCCGCGCTTGGAGGAGTCCTCCTGGTCGAGCGCCTGGGCGGCGGAGCCGCCGAGTTTGACGTCGAGATGCGTGCCCTTGGTCAGTTTCCTGACCTCCGCGCGCAAGTCCCTGGCGGCGTCGACCTGTTTGGGCTGGCCGGCGTTCTTGCTGTCCATCTGCACCAGGGTCAGGTCATACCTGCCGTCCTTGGACGGCTGGCCGGGGACGACCTTCTGCACCTGGTCTATGTGCTTCTTGCCCAGATCCGAGGTGATCCGGGCGACGTCCTTCTGGTCGGCGGCGGTCAGCTTGCCGCCGTCGGTGCGCTGGTAGAGCGCGATCGCGGACGGGGTGAAGGCGCTGGGGAACGCCCTCTCCTGGAGTTGTGCCGCTTTGATGGATTCGTAACTCTTCGGCAGGAAACTGCTCTCATCACTGTTGGAGGGCAGACTCGGCGCGGTGGCCACAATGGCGACCGCGGCGATCAGCCACGCCACGATCGTCCAAATGGGATGACGGACGACAGTGTTGCCTATACGTCGGAACATGCGGAGGGTCCTCCTGGGAAGGAAGATCACCGCAGCCCGGGGAGCGGTCCCTGGCATCGGCGACCCCGACCGGCACGCAGGTCACGGGCCGGTCGCATGGTTGTCTTGGTTGCACATCCTAGTGACCGCGCGCACGTGTTCACGCATCGGACGCGCTGCGCCGGGCCGACGCCGTTCAGAGATGAACGGCTCGCCAACGCCGCTGGGCCTGGGAGGGGTTGGGAAGTCGTCCGAAGGCGGGCAGGGTCCCGCCACCCGCCTGGCCGGGTAGGTGACACGGGTATTTCGGACGACCGTCACGCCGTGCGGGCCCGACCCGGGAAAACCGGTACGGCGGTTTGTTACGGGCCCGCGCGTGCGCCCGTCGGACGGCGAGGAAATGGCTGCCCGTCGTACGGGCATGGCACGGCAGCGGGAGGTTGCGGCGCGAAGGCCGGGTCAGGCGGAGGCTCCGGCGAGGGCTGCCGACTTCTCGTGGGTCTCCGCGATCACGCGGGCGCCGCGGTCCGGTGCGGTGTCCAGCCGGACCAGGACGGCGGGGGCCGCGATCGAGGGGAGGAGGTGGTCGTACAGCGCCGCCATACGGTCGTCGAGGTCCGCCCAGCCGGCCACCGCCTGCGAGACGAACTGCACGCCGATCCACGCGCCGAGGAAGACCTGGGCGGTCTCCTCGGGCGACACGTGCGGGAGGACCTCACCGCGTCGCTTGGCCTCCGACAGGACGCACGAGGTCAGACGGGCCCAGGCCGGCCAGGTGCTGCCGAGGATGTCATGGCCCTGGAGATCGGCGGAGAGCCGGACACCGGCGAGCAGCATCGGTTCCTGAGGCAGGCGGTTGGCCAGCGTCATGCCCGCGTCCACCCATTCCTGCAGCTTCAGCTCCCGGGGCAGGTGGTATTCGGTCCTCATCTGCTCCTGGAGCACCCCCCGGGCGAGGGCGGCCTTGGAGCCGAAGTGGAAGTAAAGGGCGCCCTTGGTCACACCGGCCCGCTGGAGGATCTCGGCGATGGTGGCGGCCGCGTATCCGCGTTCCGCGAAGACGCCGGCGGCGGCCTCGAGAACAGCGCGCCGGGTCCGGACAGCTCGCTCCTGCTGAGCCATGGACCCTCCCCCGGCCGAGAATCGAACCAAACAGGTCGTACCTTATCGCAGGCCGTTCAACAAGAGGTCGGGCCAGGGACGTTGGGCGAAGAGGTGGCGAACGGGGGCGGGGGAGACTGGACTTGCCTGTCGGCGACGGTGAAAGACGCAAAAGCCCCCCAGGTGGGGGGCTGCGGGTATGCGTGCCGCGAAGGGCCAGGGACCGGACGGGAGATGAACGCGGCCGCGGCACCCCTGAGATCAGGGGCGCCGCACGAGGCCGTGACCGTCAGGCGGTGGTCAGCGGGTGGTCAGCATGCCTTCCCGAAGGCGCTTGAGGGTGCGGGACAGCAGCCGCGAGACGTGCATCTGGGAGACACCCAGACGCTCACCGATCTGCGCCTGCGTCAGCTCCTCCACGAACCGCAGATGCAGGATCACCCGGTCCCGCTCCTCCAACTCCGCGATCATCGGAGCCAACGCGTGGAAGTCCTCCACCAACCCCAGCGCCGCGTCCTCCGTACCGATGAAGTCCTGAAGCGCGCTCTCCCCGTCCTCACTGCCACCGATCGCCGCGTCCAGCGAAGCCGAGTTGTAGCCGTTGGCCGCCAACCGCGCCTCCACGACCTCCTCCTCCGACAGACACATCAACTCCGACAGCTCACGCACCGTCGGCGTCCGACCCAACCGGCTGCGCAACTCCTCCGTCGCCCGCGCCAACGCCACCCGCGCCTCCTGAAGACGCCGCGGCACATGCACCGCCCACGACGTGTCCCGGAAGAACCGCTTGATCTCCCCCACGATGTACGGCACCGCGAACGACGTGAACTCCACCTCACGCGTCAACTCGAACCGGTCGATCGCCTTGATCAAGCCGATCATCCCGACCTGGACAATGTCCTCCATCTCCTCCGGCCCACGACTGCGGAACCGCGCGGCGGCGAACCGCACCAAGGACATGTTCATCTCGATCAACGTGTTCCGCGCGTACTGGAACTCCGCCGTACCCTCCTCCAGCACCGCCAGCTGATCGAAGAACACCTTCGACAACTCCCGCGCATCCCGAGGAGCCACAGCCGCGGGATCCGCGACCTCCGGCAGCCCGACCGCCGTCTTCGTGTCCTGGGCCACGGTGAGCGTCGTCATGGTGTTCCCCTCCCGAATCGTTCCATAGGTGCTGGTCACCGGTCGACGAAGCCGCGTCTACCCGGCCGCTCGACAAACACACCTGTTTTTTTCGCCGGATGTCGGCCAACCGCCCGCCGCGCGCGCGTGCGCGGCGGCGCCGGGCGCGGGACCATGGCCGTCCGGCCGTGGATCTCCCGGCCGGGGACCGAGACCAAGGAGGGTGCCGTGTGCCGCCTTTTCGGGCTGAGCAGTTCCCCCGCGCGCACGAACGCCACGTTCTGGCTGCTGGACGCGCCGGACAGCCTCGACGCGCAGAGCCACCGGGAACCCGACGGCACCGGCCTGGGCTACTTCACCGGGGACGGCACCCCGAAGGTGCACAAGGCGCCGATCGCCGCCTACGAGGACCGGGTCTTCGCCCACGAGGCCCGACAGGTGGAGTCGGCCACCTTCCTCGCCCACATCCGTTTCGCCTCGACCGGGGGCCTGGACGTGCGCAACACCCACCCCTTCGCACAGGACGGGCGGCTGTTCGCGCACAACGGCGTGATCGAGGGCCTCGACGCACTCGACCGGCACCTGGGCGAGGACCGCTCGCTGGTGCACGGCGACACCGACTCCGAGCGCTTCTTCGCGCTGGTGACCCGGGAGACCGCGGCGCACGGGGGGGACGTCTCCGCCGGCATCGTCTCCGCGGCGCGCTGGGCGGCCGAGCACCTCCCCCTGTACGCCCTCAACATCATCGTCGCCACCGCTGACGAGCTGTGGGCCCTGCGCTATCCGGCCACGCACGAGCTGTACGTCCTTCCCCGTCCGGCCGGCGGGCGCCACGGATCGCGGCATCTCGACCACTCCGGCCGCCACGGCCGGCTGCGCGTGCACTCGGCGGCCCTGAGCGAACGGCCCGCCGTCGTCGTGGCCAGCGAGCCCATGGACGAGAACCCGCACTGGCGGCTCATGGACCCCGGCGAACTGCTGCACGTCGACGGGCAGGGCCGGATCACGTCCCGTACCGCGCTGTCCGACCCTCCGGCCCGTCCCCTCACTCTCGCCGACCTGCGGCCCGCCGCCGCCGCCTCGCAGCGGTCGAAGTAGCGTCGCCCCCGAGGGCCGGGGCATCGGCCAGGTGTCGTACCGGGACGCGGGGGCATCGGCGATGTATGGGGACACACTCGTGGGCAGTGCAAGGACGGTTCGGGGCCCGGCGCGCGGCCGACAGCAAGGCGATGGCCATGGCGGGCCGGGCGGGCTTCGCCGCCCGTGGGCTCATCTACGTTCTGGTGGGCATCATCTCGCTCCAGATCGCCTTCGGCGGTGGGAGCGGCGGGAAACAGGCCGACCGCGGGGGTGCCCTCACGGAACTGGCGGACAAGCCGCTCGGTTCGGCGATGCTGTGGATCGTGGGCATCGCGCTCGCCGGCATGGCGCTGTGGCGGCTGTCGGAGGCGGTGGTCGGCGCGGCGGGTCCGGACGGCACGAAGCTGACGAAGCGGGCGGCGTCCGCTGGCCGGTTCGTCTTCTACGCGTTCGTGTCCTACTCCGTGCTGTCCTACGCGGCGGGCGACAAGGGCAGCGGCAGCGGCTCCTCCGACCAGCACACCGACGACGTCACCGCGATGGTGCTGAAGTGGCCGGCCGGTGAGTGGCTCGTCGGGATCGCGGGCGTCGGCGTGGTGATCGCCGGAGTGTGGATCGGCGTCCAGGCCGTGCGGAAGAAGTTCCGCAAGCGGCTGCGGACCGGTGAGATGTCGCAGCGGACCGAGCGGGTGACCGACGTCCTGGGGGTCACGGGCGGCGTGGCACGCGGCATCGTCTTCGCCGTCGCCGGGGTGTTCGCGATCGTCGCGGCCGTCCAGCACCAGCCCGGCAAGGCCAAGGGCATGGACGACACCCTGCGCTCCTTCCGGGATCTGCCGGCCGGGCCGTGGCTGCTCGCCCTGATCGCGCTCGGTCTGGCCGCCTTCGGCGTCTTCTCCTGGTTCATGGCCCGCTGGCGCAGGATCTGACCCTGCCGGCCCCTGCCCGGCCGCACATTCCCGTCGGCCCGGAACAGACCTACCACGACCGCGACGCGCCCTTATGTGCCGCTCAGCCGTCGGAGTCGGGTTCGTTCCGGGCCGCCGCGTACGCCTGGGACGGTGTCATGGAGACGCCGTGCAGGGTGACCGTCTTGTAGGGGCTGACCTTGGCGCAGGTCTTGGCCTGGTCGGCGGTGGAGGCGTGGGCGTGGGAGACGGCGGCGCCGGTTTCGGCGTGCGCGGAGGAGCCGCCGGGGTAATCCTTGCCGCTGGTCCAGTCGCCCCCCACGACCAGGGTCAGTCCGCTGCCCGTCCCCTGCTTCAGGTGGGAGGCGGGCAGGCCGAGCGCCTTCGCCACGGTCTGCGCGGCGGCCTTCCGGCCGGCTCCGTAGGTGAGGGTGGTCCTGGTGGCGGGGGTCGGGGCGTTGCCCGTGGTGGTACCGGTGCCGAAGCCCTGTTCCGTGAGGGCGTCCGCCACGGCGGAGGCGCGGCCGGTGACGCGCGTGCCGTTCTCCACCGTCACGGCGATCTCGGACGCGGGTACGGCGGTGGCCGTGGCGGTCGCGGACGCCACCGCGGACTTGCCGCCGGAGCCGGTACTGAGGGACTGGTCGTGGGCGATGGTGGAGAACAGGGATTTCGCGCCCGGGCCGACCACCACCCGGTTGTCGTCGTCCGGGTCGGGTGCCGTCTGCATCGTGGCGAAGGTGATCCGCTTGGCCGGGACCTTGTTGACGTCGCCCGCGAGCGCGATCAGCTTCTTCACGGAGCCCAGGCCGTCGTCCACGGTCAGTGCCTTGGTGGCGGCGTCGGCGAGCCCGTACACCGCGCTGGGGTCGGTGAGCGTGCCCGCGCTCTTGAACTTGCGGATCATCGCGCTGAGGAAGATGTGCTGGGAGATCGTACGGCCGAGGTCGCTGCCGTCCCCGAAGCCGTGCCGGGAGCGGACGAACTCCAGGGCCGCGACGCCCTTGAGGGTGTGGGTGCCCCGGGAGAGCTTCAGGTGGGAGTACGTGTCGTAGACGTCGGCGTTGACGCAGACGGACACGCCGCCGACCGCGTCGGACATCTTCACCACGCCGGAGAAGTCGAGCTTCACGAAGTGGTCGACGGGGATGCCGGTGAGCCGGTGGACGGTGGCCACCTGGCAGGCGGGGCCGTACTGGAGCGCGCTGTTGACCTGCCCGTAGTAGCCGGACGTGGACTTGCCGGTCTCGCCGTCCTCGCAGGCCGGGACCCTGGTCATGGTGTCCCGGGGAATGCTCATCACGGTGGCGTTGGAGCGGTCGGCCGATATGTGCAGCACCATCTCCACGTCGGCGTTGCTGCCGCTCTGCACTCCCGTTCGGGAGCAGCCGCCGCCCAGGGAGCAGTCGGTCTTGCTGGTGCGGCCGTCGGAGCCCATGACGAGGATGTTGATGGGCGTCCGGCCGAAGGCGTCTGCCTGCTCCGCGCCACCCTTGCCGTCCAGGGCGAGGCTGTGGATGTTGCCGTTCAGGTGCTGGTAGAACCACCAGCCGGCGCCGGCGGTGATCAGGATGAGGGTGGACAGGCAGACGCCGAGGATCTTCAAGGCCCGTAGGCCGCGGCGCAGTGGGCGGGCGCGGCGGGAGCGGCCGCCCTCGCGCGTGCCGGAGGCCGCCCGGACCGCGGCCCGGCCGCCCGGCTCGTCGGGTCCGGCGGTGCGCTGCCCGGGCACCCTGTCGCTACGGCGGCGCGTGGCCTGGCCGGCCGGCCCGTCCCACGGGTCGCTCATTTCCCACTCCCCTGAACGGTCGGGCCTGTCGCGGGCCGGTCCGTCGCAGGGACGGCCGGGCGTGCGCGGCGGTGTACGGGCAGGCGAGAGGTGCTGTGACCTCTCGGTTGCGTAGTTGCGCAATCTAACAAAGCCGTGGCCGGAACCGCACAGATCCACACGCAACTCACAGGTGAGGCATCTCATGGCACCGCCGCATCCGGCGACGGGCGGGATGGTCAGCCGCCGGTGCGGCGCAGGCGGGGCACCGGGGCGGCGGGGGGCCGCGGGCGCGCGGTGAGCTGGCCCAGCATGGCCCGGACGAGGATCGCCGCGTTCGGGTCGTCCATGTAGTACGTGCAGCCGTCGGCGTGCTCCGGGAAGTCGAGTCCGCGGGTGAGCCGGATCCGGAAGGTGACGCCGTCCGCGGGGGCCGTGCCCTGGTTGGTGACGGTGACGTTCCGGTCGTACACCTCGCCGGGCTCGGGAGAAGCGGCCGGCAGGGAGGAGACCACCAGGTCGGGGGCGAGGTCGTCGGCGTGCGCCAGGGGGGCGGCGAGGGCGGGGACGCCGATGGCGATCGCGGCGGCCATCACCGCGGCCGCGGGGCGCAGGGGTGAGCGCACGGTGGACCTCTCGTCAGGACGGGAAAAGGCGGTGACCGGGCCGCGCGGGCCCGGTCGTCGTGTACTGGACACACCAGGGACTCCCGAGGTTGTAGGGGACTCGGCACCTCGGCGCCGGACGGTCGAGGGCCGGCCCGCATCCTCTGCGCGATCCTGGGCAGCCTCCCGGAGAGAAAAGCTCTGGGCAAGGATCGGCGAGCGTGGACGAGGAACACGTGGCAGACACGAACGAAGAGACGGAAGCGGACCGGTTGTCGGTCGATCAGGCCACCGTCGGCGGTGTCACCGTGGTCACGGTGAGTGGCGAGGTCGACCATCACACCTCGGGCGTGCTCCGCCGGGCCCTGCTGCCCGAGGACCCCGCCGAGCCGGCGCGTACCGTCGCGGACTTCAGCGGCGTGGCGTTCATGGACTCCAGTGGGATCAACGTCCTCATCGCCGCCCACCAGGCCCATGAACCGGTCGGCTGGCTCCGCCTGGCCGGCGTCCGCAGTACCGTCCTGCGCACCCTGGAGATCGTGGGCCTGACCACCCTCATCCCGTGCTACCCGAGCGTCGGCGACGCCCTGCAGGACTGAACGGCGCCGGCACCCCGGGACCGGCGGGGCGCCGGCCGGGCCGGAGACGGTCGCCTGCGGCACGCCCCGCGGCCCGCACGGCGCCGGTCGCGCGCAAGCCGGCGGGGACGGAGTCAGTACAGCACCCGCAGGTCCGCGGGGCGTACCCGCAGCGTCACCGGGAGGGCGGCCTCCACCTCGCCGTCGGCGCCGTAGGGGACGGGCCGGTCGGCCTCGATACGCAGTTCCCGGCCGCGCAGGACGCGCACTTCGGGACGGTTCACGTGGGCGCCCGTCCTGAGTTCGTTCATGAGCGTGAAGAAGAGCCGGCGTGGCGCGTCGCGGATCATGACGATGTCGAGCAGCCCGTCGTCGACCCGTGCGTCCGGCGCGATGAGCCGGCCGGAGCCGTAGTAGGGGGAGTTGGCGGCGACGACGGTGTAACCGCGGTGGGTGTGCTCGGTGCCGTCGACGGTGACGCGGAAGCCGGCCGGCCGCCAGGTGGTGACGGCACGCAGGCCTCCGGCGTAGTAGGAGGCGGCGCCGCGCAGCAGCCGGGCGTTGTTCGCGTGCCGGTTGGCCTCGGCGTCGACCCCGGCGTACACGCTGCCCAGGACGACGGTGCGCGGATGGACGGCCGACTCCACCTCGATGGTGTCGACGGGCCGGGGTTCGGCGCGCAGCAGGATGCCGGCGAGTGCGGCCGGGTCGGCGGGCAGGCGCAGCGCGCGGGCGAAGTCGTTGCCGCGTCCTGCGGGGACGAGCCCCAGTACGGTGCCGGTGCCGCTGAGCGCGCCGCCGATGCCGCCGGCGATGCCGTCACCGCCGACGGCGAGGACGACGCGTCCCCGCTCGCCGGCGGTGCGGGCGATGTCCTGGGCGTGGCCCAGGCTGTGGCTGTACTCGGTGTCCAGGCCGGCGCCGGCCTCGCGCAGCAGCCGGGCCAGGTGGAGCAGGGTCGCCGCCCCGGTGGAGCCGCCGGCGGTGGGATTGACGACGGCGGTGAACTGTCGCATCGGTGTGCCTTTCGAGGCAGGCGGTCGGATCGGTGGGGTCAGTCGGTGGGCAGCAGGACACCCGGGTTGAGGAGCCCGTCGGGGTCGAGGCGGTGTTTGACGGCGCGCAGGGCCGAGACGCCGAGGGGGCCGGCCTCGCGGACGTACCAGTCGCGGTGGTCGGTGCCGACCCCGTGGTGGTGGGAGATGGTGCCGCCGGCGGCCAGTACGGCCTCGTTGGCGGCGTGCTTGGCGGGCGTCCAGTGCGCCACCGGGTCCTCGCCCTGGGCGCTGACGACGGTGAAGTACAGCGAAGCGCCGTTCTCGTACACGTGGGAGATGTGGCACATCACCAGGGGCGGGGTGCCCGCCTGGGTGAGGGTGTCGGTGAGGGCGGTGCGGACGGCCGTGTACAGGCCGGGGACCCGGGACCAGAACGCCGCGGTCTCCAGCGTCTCGGCGAAGGCTCCGGCGTCGAGCAGGGCGTCGCGCAGGTAGGGCGCGGAGTAGCGGCCGTGCGCCCAGCGGTCGCCGGGTTCGGTGCCGGCGGGGGTGCCGCCGCAGTCCGTCAGGACGGCCGCAGCCCGCTCCCGGCGCCACGCGGTGTCCTCGGCCGTCCCCTCGTAACCGGTGATCGCGAGGCATCCGGTGTCGCCGCGCCCCGGACCGGCGCCGATCGCCTCGGGCTGGGCGAGGCCGATGAGCGTCTCGGTCTCGTCGGACAGCCGGAGCACGGTCGGGCGGGGGCCGTCCTGGGCGAGCCGGCGCAGCGCCCTGGTGCCCTCCTCGAACGAGCCGAACCGCCAGCCCTCGTACACCCGGGTCTGCGGCAGCGGGCGGATCCGTACGGTGACGGAGGTGATGACGCCGAAGGCGCCCTCGGAGCCGAGGATCAGCTGGCGCAGGTCGGGTCCGGCGGCGGAGCGGGGGGCGCGGCCGGTCTCGATGGTGCCCGCAGGGGTGGCCAGGGTAAGGCCGAGGACCATCTCGTCGAAGCGGCCGTAGCCGGCGGAGGCCTGGCCGCTGGAGCGGGCGGCGGCGAACCCGCCGATGGTGGCCCATTCGAAGGACTGCGGGAAGTGGCCGAGGGTGAAGCCCCGTCCGGCGAGGAGCGCCTCGGCCTCGGGGCCGCGCAGACCGGGCTGGAGGACGGCGGTGCGCGAGAGGGGGTCCAGGTCGAGCAGACGGTTCATGCGGCGCAGGTCCAGGGCGACGAACGCGGTGCGCTGGGGGGCGAGCCCGCCGACGACCGAGGTGCCGCCGCCGAAGGGGACGACGGCCAGGCCGTGCGCGGCGCAGGCGCGCAGCACGGCGAGGACCTCGTCGTGGCTGCCCGGCAGGACGACGGCCTGCGGGATGGCGGAGAGGTCGCCGGCGCGGACGCGCAGCAGGTCGGGGGTGGATTTGCCGCGGGTGTGGCGTATGCGGGTCTCCGCGTCGGTACGGACGTGTTCCTCGCCGCCGGCAGCGCGGGCGAGCGCCCGCAGCGCTGCGGGGGCGGCCGTGGGGGCGGGCGGGCGGACGTCCGCGAGGGCGGGCGCGGGTGTGGTGCGGGGTGTGACGCCGAGCAGGTCGCGCAGCAGGCCGGTCACCGTCTCGGGCAGCGGTGCCGCCTTGGCCGGGTCTCCCCAGCCGTTCCACAGCATGTCCATCGAACGGTCGTCCTCACAGGTCGGTGTGCTCGGTTCGCGCGGCTGGGCCGCGCCCCGGGGCACGGGCACCTTCCCTCCGGCCCCCGGGGCGTTACACTGTGACACATGACGCCTATTCGTCACAACGGTTCGGACAGTGATCACGTCCTCGACGCGGTACGCGACTGCGTACTGGCCGTCGGGGTACGGCGCACCACCCTCGCCGACGTCGCCCGGCGCGCCGGGGTCTCCCGGATGACCCTCTACCGGCGCTGGCCCGACCTGCGGACCCTGGTGGGCGACCTGATGACCCGCGAGTGGATCGACGTGGCCGGCCGGGCCATACCGGAGCCCTCCCCCGGCACCGCCACCCGCACCCGGATCGTGGACGGACTGGTGAGGGGGGTCGAGGCGTTCCGGGCGCACCCCCTCTTCCGGAAGATCATCGACGTCGACCCGGAACTGCTCCTCCCCTACGTGCTCGACCGCCGCGGCGCGAGCCAGGAAGCACTGCTCGCGCTGCTCGCCGACGCCCTGCGCGAAGGGCACGCGGACGGGTCCGTCCGGCCCGGCCACACCGAACGGCAGGCCCGCGCCCTGCTGCTGACCGTGCAGTCCTTCACCCTGTCCCTGCGTACGATGACCGACGAGGACGACCCGGAGCTGGACTCCGGCGCGTTCCTCGGTGAGTTGCGCGCCCTCCTGGAGAGGACCCTGACGCCATGAGCCACACCGAGGCCGCGCCCGGCTCGTCCCTGAGCGCACGCCGGCGCGGCCGGGAACTGGCCGAGGCCGCGGACGGCCGGACGGCCGACGTCCTGGTCGTCGGGCTCGGCGCCACCGGGGCCGGAGCCGCCCTGGACGCGGCGGCCCGCGGACTGGACGTCGTCGCGGTCGACGCCCACGACCTGGCCTTCGGCACCTCCCGCTGGAGTTCCAAGCTCATCCACGGCGGGCTGCGCTACCTTGCCTCCGCCCAGTTCGACGTGGCGCACGAGAGCGCGGTCGAACGCGGCATCCTGATGACCCGCACCGCCCCGCACCTGGTGGCCGCCCAGCCGTTCGTGCTGCCGCTCACCCCGCTGGTGTCCAGGGCCCAGGCCTCGCTGGCGTGGGCCGGGTTCCGGGCCGGGGACGTGCTGCGGCTGGCCGCCCGGACCCCACGCCAGGTGCTGCCCGCGCCCCGCCGGCTGTCGGCGACGGAGGCCCGGCACCTGGCGCCCTCGGTCCGCGCGGCCGGACTGCGTGGCGGACTGCTGTCCTGGGACGGCAGGGTGACCGACGACGCCCGCCTGGTGACCGCCCTGGCCCGCACGGCCGCCGCGCGCGGCGCCCGGGTGCTGACCCGGGTGCGGGCACTGGAGCTGACCGGGACGGGCGCCCGGATCCGGGACGAACGCACCGGTGAGGAGGGTGAGATCAGGGCCCGCGCCGTGATCAACGCCACCGGGGTGTGGGCGGGCACCCTCGCCGACGGCCTCCGCGTACGGCCGTCCCGCGGCACCCACCTGGTCCTGCGCTCCGAACGGCTCGGTGCCCTGCCGGCCGGCCTGCACGTCCCGGTCCCCGGGGAGACCAACCGCTTCGTGCTGGTCCTGCCCCAGGGGGACGGCCGCGTCTACGTCGGCCTCACCGACGAGCCGGTCCAGGGCGGCATCCCCGACGTGCCGGAGGTCCCCGAGACTGACATCGGCTTCCTTCTGGACGTGCTCGGCTCCGTCCTGGACACTCCCGTGGCCCGGGACGAGGTCGTCGGCGCGTTCGCCGGACTGCGCCCGCTGCTGGACACCTCCGGATCCGGCGGCCGGGACGGCGCACCGGCCCGCACCTCCGACATCTCGCGCCGGCATGCCGTACTGACCTCGGCCGACGGTGTCACCACGGTGGTCGGCGGCAAGCTCACCACCTACCGGCGGATGGCGCAGGACGCGGTGGACGCCGCGGCCGCGGCGCGCGGGCTGCGTACGGTCCCCTCCCCCACCGCCGACCTGCCGCTGGTCGGCGCCGCCGCCCCCGGCCGGCTGCGGGCCCTGTCCGCGCCGCCGGACCTGGTCCGCCGCCACGGCACCGAGGCCGCGGCCGTCCACGCGCTCGCCGCCCGGGACCCGGCCCTGGCCGAGCCGGTCCTGCCCGGCCATCCCGTGACCCGGGCGGAGCTCCGCTGGGCGGTCGAGCACGAGGGGGCCCTCGACGAGTCGGACCTCCTGGACCGCCGCACCCGCATCGGCCTGGTCCCCGCGGACCGCGCCGACGCGCTCCCCGTCGCACGGGAGATCCTGGAACGGACGGCGACCACGCGCCCCTGACCCGCCGGGGCCCGGCACCCGGCCCGGTACGGCCGGGCTGTCAGAGCAGGCGCCGGATGTCACCCCGGACCCGGTAGAAGCCGCCCGCCGCGGGGTGCAGGGCGTCGACGACGTACCGCGCGCCGGGCTCCCGTATCGCGCGGGGGAACTGGACGTTCCAGGAGGAGTCGTAGCCGTCGGACAGCACGTGCACCCGGACCCGGCCGGCCTCCCGCACGCATTCGACCACCACCGAACCGGCCGGCGCCTGGGCGACCGTGGCCACCGCGGTCACTGCCGTGGCCGGCGCGTACGTCGGCAGGGCGGCGGCGAGCTTGACGTCCCGCACCACCGGCACCGTGCCCTGCTGGGCCGCGGAGACCGCCGCCTCGCTCGCGTCCACGCAGACCAGCGATCCGTCCGTGGTCACCAGGTACAACCGCTCGTCGTGGTACTGCATCGACAGCGCCGAACCGCTGCCCGTGCCCAGCTTCCACAGGCGCTTGCCGTCCCGGTCGAAGCAGTACACGGATGACGCGCCGTCACCGGCGAAGACGAACCGGCCGCCTGGCGAGGTGGCGCAGGAGTACACGCTGCTGTCGCACGCGTACGTCGCCTCGATGGCACCGCTCTCCTTGGACAGC
Source organism: Streptomyces sp. Y20 (assembly GCF_043195475.1). Lineage (NCBI taxonomy): Bacteria > Bacillati > Actinomycetota > Actinomycetes > Kitasatosporales > Streptomycetaceae > Streptomyces > Streptomyces sp. Y20. Next base: position 166,329 of record NZ_JBIDDP010000006.1, on the reverse strand, counting down.
CGCTGGACCACCCGGTGCGCGGTGCCCGCGTACACGGCGTGCTCCTCCTGCCAGCCGAAGAGCACGCCGCCCCGGGTGGGGGTGTGCCACAGTTCGCCGCCGCCGTCGGGCGCGTAGGCGGTGACGCCCCCTTGGTGGCCGTGGTAGACGGCCCGGTCGTCGGCCCGGACCATCCACGCGTGCTCGCCCCGGCTGCGGCGGGACCACTGGTGTTCGTCCTCGTGGTCGATGACGGTGAGCCGGCCCGCGCGGTCCGAGACGTCCAGGACGCCCTCGTGGATGTCCAGCCAGAAGATGTCCACGTCGACCGCGATGTCATAGGCGGCGAAGGGGAGTTTCGAGGAGAGGTCGTACACCGTGCCGTCGTCGCAGCCCGCGTAGATCCAGAAGTCGTCGGCGACCAGGCACTTGACGCCGTCCGGCAGGCCGAACCGGGCCAGGACGTCGCCCTCGTGGTCCAGGGTGTAGACGTCACCCGCCTGGTTGCCCACCCAGCAGCGCTCGTCGTCGACATGGATGCCGAACGCGGCGGAGCCGGTGCGGAACCGCCACAGCACGGGCGCCACCGCCCGCGCCGTGGACGGGGCCGAGCTGACCTGACGCCGGGTCACCGCGCGCGGGGCGCGCTGTCCCGGGACGGCGGGGGCGTATCCCTTGCGGACCTTCTCCCCCACCTTCCTCGCGGCGGCGGCCCGCGCCTTCTCCGCCGTCGCGAACGCCGTCGTCTGCGTCTGCCCGGCGGCGCCGATCCGGCCGTACCGCACGGTCACCACCAGACCGTCGACGGTCACCTCGTAGAACTTGTGGGCACCCTCGCCCTCCTGCGACAGCTCCAGATACGTCGTCGACACGGTGCACGCCGTGCACATGGCAGCCCCCTCCCCCAGGACGGACCGCGGCCGTTCCCGCAGGTCCTCACTGCTCCACACGGTAGAGGGCCCCACTGACAATCCCGCCGCCCCGCGGGCCGTACCGGCTAGACGCCTCCGACGCCGCCCACGGCCCGGGCCGGCAGCGTCAGCGAGTGGCTGTGCGCGTCGCCGGGAACCGTCGTGATCCGGGAGAGCCCGGCCTCGCCTTCACCGACGGCGAACCACCGCACGCCGCCGCCCTGCACGTGCAGCGCCGCACGCGTGGCACCAATGTCCCGGGACGGCGCACCTGGTCCGCCGACTGCGGGTGGAGCGCCGCCAGGTCGCCGGAGAGGGCCGCCTTGACCTGCCGGCTGACGTCGTCCGCCAGCACCTCGTACGCCCCGGACTCGACGCCGGCCAGCGCCAGCGCGGCGACGTCCCGGGGGCTGGACTTGGGCGCGTCGACGTGTGCGGCCGTGTCGGTGTCGAGGTAGCCGACGTGCAGTCCGGTGACACCGATGCCCCGCGGACTCAGCTCCAGGCGCAGGGAGTTGGTCTGGGACGGCATGGGCTCCCGGCCGGGGCTTCACACCTCGGACAGTCGTTTCGTTCTACCACGTGCCCGTTCTTGCCTGCCGGGGGCACCGGCACCGGCCAGGTCTGCTGCTACGAGCATCACTGGTGCCGGCGAACACCAAGGTGACGGGGTGACAAGCGATCACCCAACGATCAGGTCGCCGCGGCCGGCCATGGCACCCGGCTCGCCACTCACACCGAGCATCCAGAAGCATCCAGGCGTGTCGCGCCGGTGGGTCCTGGTGCTCGGCGGTGACGAGGTGCCCAAGGCCAGGGAGAATCCGGCTCATGGATGACGCGTTCACGCTCCTTCGGCAAGCCGTTGACCTGTTGCCCGAGGACGCCATGACAGAGAACGGCGTGACGGTCGGGGATGTTCGCGAGGACATCAGGCGCCAGGAGTGGGAGATGGTGCTCGGCCTTCTCACCGAGTTCGGAGACGTCCATTCCATCTCCCTGCACTTCTGGGAGCTTCTCGCCGAGGCCGCCCGGCAGATGATGCTCGACCGCAGCCGCCGCTGGTGCGAGTGGCGGGGCTGGGAAGTCCGGCACGGCACGGTCAGGGCGACACTGAGTCTCCCAGAGGCAAAGAAGGGCGGACGCCGGAGTGCCTATGCCGGGGACGGCCGACTCAGACCGATGTGGGACATCGGCAACCGCACCACCGGTGGAGAACGCGAGCTGAGCGTCGCACGGGTGTGGGTGGAGTTCGCGGAGGAGCTCGGCCCGGGAGAGACCGCCGACGTTCGGCTGGCCCCTCTGAGCCCCGAGCAGTGGAGGCATCTGAAGTGCGGTGACGTGATCACGATGCACGAGGCCCGGCCTATTGCCGGCACGGCCACGGTCATCGAGGTTTTGCCGCCTCACAGCTGAATTCACTGCGTGATCCTGTGCGAAGCGGCCGGTGGTGCGATGGTCGTCAGTCACTGCCGGAGTTGCGGGGGGGTCGGTCGGTACTGGTGCGGAAGTCGGGCATCCCAAGGCCGCCAACGGCCGTCCGGCGATCTTTCCGGGAACCTCTCGTAGCTCCCGGCCGGCGTGCCAGCCGCCCATGATCATCTACCGGGATTTCCTGTACAGCGACTACTTACACCCGCGCGACGGCAGGGGCGGCGGGCAACGGCGGGGAACGGCCCGAGCGCATGGATGCACCGTTCCCCGCCTCGGACCGGCCGTCCAACGACCCGACCGGTCTGGTTCAGACCCTCCGCCGCCGGGCGCCCGCGGGCCATCCGAGAGGGCCGGGCGGGTGAGAGGGAACCGCGCGGCGCCGCCGGTACGGGGTCCCCCCCGAGGCGGGCGGCCAGCGGCGACGGGCAGGGGGCTCGACGGCGACCCGCTTGGTGCGGGTCGTGCGGGGGTGCGACGCTGGGGGGAGAGGTGTCCGTCGAGGGGACCCTGGAGGGCCGATGGGGCGTGACGTCCCGGCGCTCGTCTTCACCCGCGAGGACCGCCGCCGGTACCGGATCAAGATGCACGCCTGCCTGGACGCGCTGGCGCTGATGCTCCGCGAGGCACGGTTCGAGTCGGAGCGGCCGCAGGTCGGCCTGGAGATCGAGCTGAACCTGGTGGACGACGGCGCCGAGCCGGTGATGCGCAACAACGACGTACTGGAAGCGATCTCCGATCCCGCCTGGTCCACCGAGCTGGGCCGGTTCAACCTGGAGATCAACGTCCCGCCCCGGCGGCTGACGGCGGGCGGACCCGACGCCTGGGAGTCGGAGATCAGGGCGGCGCTGAACCACGCCGACGAGCGCGCCCGTTCGGTGGGTGCCCGTCTGATCACGGTGGGGATCCTGCCCACGCTGCGCCAGGAGGACATCGGCGAGGGGGCACTGTCGGAGAACCCCCGCTACCGGCTCCTCAACGACCAGGTCTTCGCGGCGCGCGGCGAGGACCTGCGCATCGAGATCGACGGGGTCGACCGGCTGCGCACCTATGCGGACACCATCACGCCGGAGGCGGCCTGCACCAGCACGCAGTTCCACCTCCAGGTGTCCCCGGAGGAGTTCGCCCCGTACTGGAACGCCGCCCAGGCGATCGCCGGGGTGCAGGTCGCCCTGGCGGCGAACTCCCCGTTCCTGTTCGGCAAGGAGCTGTGGCACGAGACCCGTGTCCCGCTGTTCGAGCAGGCCACCGACACCCGCCCGGAGGAGATCAGGGTGCAGGGGGTACGGCCCCGGGTGTGGTTCGGGGAACGCTGGATCAACAGCGTCTTCGACCTGTTCGAGGAGAACCTGCGCTACTTCCCGGCTCTCCTGCCGTTGTGCGACGAGCAGGACCCGGCCGAGACGCTGGACCGCGGCGACACCCCCGAGCTGGGCGAACTCACCCTGCACAACGGCACCATCTACCGCTGGAACCGACCGGTCTACGCCGTCACCCACGGCGTACCGCACATCCGGGTGGAGAACCGGGTGCTGCCGGCCGGACCGACGGTCGCCGACACCCTCGCCAACGGCGCCTTCTACTACGGGCTCACCCGGGCCCTGGTGGAGGAGGACCGGCCCGTGTGGTCACGGATGTCCTTCTCGGCCGCCGAGGACAACCTGCACGCCGCCGCCCGGCACGGCATCGACGCGCTGCTGTACTGGCCCGGGATGGGCGAGGTGCCGGTGCCGGAACTGGTCCTGCGCCGGCTGCTGCCGCTCGCGCACCGCGGACTGGAACACTCCGGCATGGACGACGCGTGGCGGGAGCCGCTCCTCGGGATCATCGAGCAGCGCTGTGTGACGGCACGGAACGGGGCCGTGTGGCAGAAGGAGATGTTCCACCGCCTGGACACCGCCACGCACGCCGGCCGGCACGAGGCGCTGCGGCGAATGGCCCAGCTGTACATCGACTACATGCACCTGAACGCACCGGTGCACACCTGGCCGGTCGACTGAGGGCTGGGCTCCCGGGTGGCTGAGCGCCGGGCTCCCCGGTGACCGAGCGCTAGGCCCGTGTCCGTGGCGGCCGTTCCAGGCTGGTCTCCGGGCACGCCGACGCCTCCGGCAGGTGGACCTTGGCCCACTCCGCCAGCTCGCGCAGCGCGGGCTCCAGGGCCGCGCCGGCCGTCGTCAGCCGGTAGGAGACGCGCAGCGGCGGGCCCTCGTCGACCTCGCGCAGCACGAGTCCGGCCGCGCCGAGTTCGGCGAGCCGGTCGGACAGCATGCGTTCGCTGATGCCGGGGACGGCCCGGCACAGGTCGGTGAAGTACGCGGGCTGTTCAACCAGAACGGCCACGATCGGGCCGCTCCAGCGCTTGCCGAGCAACTGGAAGACGCGCGTGATGCCGTCGTCCACCCGCTTGCAGGCCGCACTGTCGTGGTTCTCGTCCGCCATGACCTCAGGGTACTACTCCTCCGTAGGGGGGTGAGAAAAAGTAAGTCCCTGTGTTAGAAATAGTCTCGTATGAATCGTCAGCCGGTGCGCTGCGTGTCCGGCTGCCTTGCCTCGCTCATTGCTGCCTCGCTTCGCTCACTGGAGACCTTCATGGCCACCCTGCTGCACATCGACTCATCCGTCTTCCCGACCCAGGCGTCGGCCTCCCGCGCCGTGACGGAGGCCTTCCGCAAGCACTGGGAGGAGGAGCACCCGCAGGGCACGGTCATCTACCGCGACCTGGCCGCGCACCCCGTCCCGCACATCACCGCCGAGGCGCACCTCGCCGGCTTCACCGACCCGGCCACGCACACGCCGGAGCAGGCCGCCGTCTTCGCCGAGCGCGTGAAGCTGATCGAGGAGCTGGAGCAGGCCGACGCCGTGCTGATAGGCGCCCCGATGTACAACTACACGATCCCGTCGACCCTCAAGGCTTGGCTGGACAACATCGTCCTGATGGGCCGCACCGGGGGTCCGGACCCGTCCGCCAAGGGCACCCCGGTGACCGTCGTCGCCAGCCGGGGCGGCTCCTACGCGCCGGGCACGCCGCGCGAGTCGTACGAGTACGTGCAGAACTACCTCAAGGCCGTCCTCGCCGACGCCCTCGGCCTGGACCTCGAGTTCATCGTGCCGGAGCTGACCATGGCGTCGAAGAACCCGGCGATGGCCGAGCTGGTCCCGCTGTACGAGGCCTCGCGTGACCGCGCCTTCGAGGCCGCCGCCGCCAGGGCCAAGCAGCTCGCGGAGCGCCTCGCGGTCTGACGGACCGACGGCCCGGGTACCGGGCGGCACCCGGGCGAGCGGCCCCGGACCGGCATACGACGGTCCGGGGTCACTCCGTGCCGTGCCGTGTCGCGGACGTGGTCGCGGGCGTCGGCCGCCGGCTCGTAGACGTCGGCGCAGAGGGTTCCGCTCAGGGCGACACGGGCAACACGGCTGCACCGGCGGCGCGCTTCACCGTGTGTGGGCGCCCGGTGCACAGGGGCCGGCGGTGTGACCCGGCCGGGTGACCGCTTAGCGTGCTGTCATGCGTGTCGACTACTCACCGGATGCCATGGATCCGGGATCCTTCTACCGCCTGCTCACGGCCGTCGTCGTGCCCCGGCCGATCGCGTGGGTCTCGACCCTCACGCCCGACGGCGCGACGGCGAACCTGGCTCCCCACTCGTTCTTCACCGTCGCCTGCACCGATCCGCCCATCGTCCAGTTCACCTCCGTGGGCCGCAAGGACTCGCTGCGCAACGCGGAGGCGACGGGCGAGTTCGTCGTCAACCTCGCGCCCGAGCCGCTCTTCGCCCAGATCAACGCGACGGCGACCGACTTCCCCCGGGACCGGAGCGAGTTCGACGCCGTGGGCATCGAGCGCGAACCCTCGCTGCGGGTGGGGCCCCCGCGCGTGGCCGCTTCCCCGGTGGCGCTGGAGTGCACCCTGCACTCGACGCTGCGGCTGGGCGGTTCGACGGTCGTGTTCGGCCGGGTCGTGCACGCCGCCGTCCGCGAGGACGCGCTGGTGGCCGGCCGCCCCGACATCGCGCTGCTGCGTCCGCTGTCCCGGCTGGGCGGCGACGAGTGGGGCACGGTCGGCGAGGTCCACGAGCTGGCCCGGGTGCCCTACCGGGACACGGCACGCGACTGACCGGCCCCGGACATCCGGTTCTCACGCACGGCCGGGCCCGGCGCCGCGGGCGACGGTGACTACCATCCGGTGTCCTGACCGCAACGGGACAGGGAGACCGCATGAGCACAGCACAGAGCACCGGCCCGGCGTCCGTCCTGCGCGCGGCGTACGCAGCCGCCACCGCGGCGGTCGCGGACCTCGGCGACGAGGAGTCCTGGCTGCCGACCGGCTGTACGGGCTGGGCGGTGCGCGACCTCGTCTTCCACTGCCTCCAGGACGCCCAGCGCGCCCTGGTGGCCCTCCACACGCCCGCGCACGGACCCGCCGACCGGAACGCGGTGACCTACTGGCGGGACTGGCGGCCGGGCACGGCCGGGGCGGCGAACGGCAGGCGCTGGGTACGGGTGAACGGCAGCATGTTCCTCGACTTCGGCCAGCTGCGCGGCCTGTATCTGGAGACGCTGGCGGCGGCCGCGCACGCGGCGGCCACCGTGCCGCCCGGGACGAGGGTGGCCACGCAGGGGCACGTCCTGACGGCCGGCGACCTCACGCTCACCCTCGCGGTGGAGGCGACCGTCCACCACCTCGACCTGACGGTCCGGCTCCCGCACGCGCCCAGCCCCTCGGCCGAGGGGCTGGCCGCGGTCCGCGCCACCCTGGACGGTCTGCTCGGCCGGCCCGCCCTGCCGGAATGGAGCGACACGCACTACGCGCGCGTGGGCACCGGGCGGGCCGCGCTCACCGACGCCGAACGGACGGCCCTCGGGCCGGCGGCGGATCGGTTCCCGCTGTTCGGATGAGGCCCCGCCGGACCCCGGCCACACACCCAACACGGGGAACGCTCGCGCGACTCCTGCGCGGTGCGGGACGCACCGGCCGGATTGATGGAAACCTGCGCCTCATGAACAACCCCCCCGCCATCAACAGTTACGTCGACCGGGTCACGGCCGGCCCCGGCGGAGCGCTGACCGAAGAAGTCGGCGCCATCACCGGCGACCTCACCGTCGCAACCATCCTCCGCTCGGACGGACACAGTGTGCGCGTCGCCGTCCAGCAGTCCGGCAGCGACACCTGGTACACCCTCGCCGGCAGCCCCGCACCGGTGCCGGGCGGTCAGATCGCCGCCTACCACCGGGATCTGCTGGGCCGTATCCGCCGGGGCGGCGGCACCCGCGCCACCTGAGCACCGGTGGCCGGATCCGAGCGGGCGGATCGGACCCGGCCGAGTCCGGGCGGGCGGCCACGGGCAGGCCGAGCACCCGAGGGGGCCGGAAGGGGCGCGGTCCGTGGAGCCCGGAGCGCGAACGCGTCCGATCCGGCCACGCGTGTGCTGCCGCGCCGTCAGGAACACGCCCGTCCGGCGAACCACTGCGTGAGACGGCGACTCACGGGTAACCGGCGATGTCATGAACGCGTTAAAGAAACGGCCGCAGAGGCCGGTGCACCGACAGGAGTCCGCGCCCCTCGTCGCCGGCCCGGGGAGGCAGCCGTGCTCTTCCTGATCGCCGCCCTGCTCCTGCTGGGCATCGTCGTGGGGTCGGCGGCCTACCTCCCCTGGCCCGTCACGCTGGTGGTCGGTTCGCTCATCGCCCTCTGGCTCGCCGTCTTCGCGGGACGCGAGCGGCGGCGCCGCAACCGGACGAGGGGGGCGTGACGATGCGGCTGACCGCACCCCCCTCGGCCCGGACGGGCCGGCGGGACACCGAAGGCATGGCCGTGGCCTCCTTCGTCCTCGGACTCGTCGGACTGCTCGTCCTCAACCTCGTCCTCGGCCCCGTCGCCATCGTGCTGGCCGTCCTGGCCCTGCGCCGGGACACACCGCGCCGGTTCCGGGCGCTCCTGGGACTGGGACTGGGCATCGCCGACCTGGTCGTGCTCGCCGTCCTCGTCTGCGCGCACGGCACGGCGTCCTGGTCGGTCTGGGGCGGCTGAACCCGCCGGTGCACCCGGCACACCGGGTTTCGGCCGGCGTGCGCGGGAAAGCCGTTGGGCGTGGTGTCGTACGGACCGGAGCAGCGGGTGCACACTCCCGTGCTGCGTGCCGGGTGGCTGACGCAGACCTTCGTGCACTGGCCGTACTCCCCCGGCCAGGTCCAGCGGCTGCTGCCGGCGGGCCTGGTGGTGGACACCTTCGACGGGGCGGCGTGGGTGGGCCTCACCACGTTCGTCATGGCCGGGGTGCGTCCGCCGGGCTCCCCCGTGGCCCTGCCCTCCTTCGCCGAGACCAACCTGCGGACCTACGTCCGTGACCGGGACGGCCGGGACGGGCTGTGGTTCCTCTCCATCGAGGTGGCCTGCCCGGTGATGCTGGCGGCCCGCGCGGTGGGCGTGCCGTACCACCTCGGCCGCCTGGACGTGTCGCGCCCCGCAGACACCCTCGTCTACACCGGGGTCCGGCGCGGCGGCGGCCCCCGCTACCACCTGGCCGTCCGGCCGGGCACGCCGATCCGGCCGGACCCCCGGGACGTGTGGCTGACCTCGCGGTGGCGGGCCTACACGCGGCAACTCGGCGCGCTGTGGGAGACGCCCGTCGAGCACGCGCCCTGGCCGCTGCGCGCGGCCCGCCTCGACCGGGTCGAGGAGACCCTCACCGGGGCGGCCGGACTGCCGCCGTCCGGCACCGAGCCGACCGTGCACTTCTCCGACGGCGTGCGGGACGTGCGTCTCGGCGTCTCCCGCCCGCTGCGTCCCGCTCGCGGCCGGGACGCGAACGGCGGGCCACCGGGATCACGGACGCCCCGGAGCCACGGCAGCCACAGCAGCCACAGCAGCTACGAAGGAGGCTCGCGATGAACCGTTCCCGTACGCCCGGCCCCGAGGGCACGGGTGGCCTGGACAAGCGGCTGCTCGGCATCTACCTCAACGACCACCTCACCGGTGCCACGGCGGGCGCCGAGCGGGCCGGCAGCCTGGTGCGGTCGGCCCGCGGTTCCGCGCTGGGCAGGGCCCTCGGACCGGTCGCCGCGGAGATCCGCGAGGACCGGGCGGCACTGCTGGGCATCATGCGGGACCTGAACGTGCCGGTGCGCCGCGCCAAGGTCTGCGCGGGCTGGGCGGCCGAGAAGGTGGGGCGGCTGAAGACCAACGGCCGGCTGGTGAGGCGGTCTCCGCTGACCACGGTCGTGGAGCTGGAGGCGCTGCGAATGGCGGTGGAGGGCAAGGCGGCCGGATGGGGCACCCTGCGCCGGCTCGCGACGGCCGACCGGCGCCTGGATCCCGGTCAGCTCGGCACCCTCCTGGAACGGGCCCGGCGGCAGCAGGACACGGTGGAGGAGTGGCGGATCCGCGCCGTGGACACCGCCCTGCGCACGAACGGCGCCGGCACGGCGTGAGCCGCACGGCCGGCGGGGCCGCCGCCTGACGTCCGCCGCCCACCCCGACCGCTCCCGGTCGCCACCGGGTCGCAGGGTGAAGGTGCGCGTCGGGCGGACCCCTGACACGCGCAGCGCGGCAAAGGGGTCCACACGCCGTCCAGCACTGCTACTGGCCGTGCGCAGGCCGACTTACCGCACCGTCGCGCCCACCGGGCCGTACCCGAACCTCTCGGGTCCCCCAAGGAGTCCGTCCTCACCGGGTGGGGCCGGCCGCGCTGATGACCCCCAGCGTGGACTCGGGGTCGTACTCCACGGCCACATCGCCCAGGGCGACGATCCCGACCACGCACCCGTCCTCCACGACCGGTAGCCGGCGCAGGGCCTTGCCGCGCATCAGCCACACGGCCCGGTCCACGTCGTCGTCCGGCGCCACGGTGACCAGCTCGCGGCTGCACGCCTCGGCGACCGTCCGCCCGGTGACGTCCCCGCCCTCGGCGAGGATCCGCACCGTCAGGTCCCGGTCCGTGACCAGGCCGCGCAGCCGGTGGCCGGCACAGACCAGGACCACGCCGATGTCCTCGTCGCGCATCCGGGCCGCGACCTCGCACACCGGGGTGTCCGGCGCCACCGCGACCGGATTGGTGGTCATGATCTCGCGGACCGCCTGCGTCATGCACTCCTCCAGCTCACCGGACCGGCTCTGCCCGGCGGATACCCCGGAACCGGGCGCATAGCCCGTCCGGGCGAGAACGGCGCCTGCCGCCCGCGGCCGCACCCGGCACTCGGATCCGGCCCTCCTTAGGCTGGAGGGGCCCGGTCCTCCTCCGGGAGGTCCGCCGCAGGCAGGAGACGGTCGTGATCGAACTGGCCGCGGCGTTCGCCGTCGCGGGAGCAGCGAGCAACGCCGTGGGCACCGCGTTCCAGCGCAAGGCGGCGTCGGCCAGCAGCCGGGGCGGGCTGCGGCTGCTGGCGGAGCTGGTGCACCGGCCCTACTGGATGGCCGGCATGGCGGGCGTGATCTGCGCCGCGCTGTTCCAGAGCCTGGCCCTGGTCAACGGCCCGCTCGCGCTGGTCCAGCCGCTGTTCATCCTGGAACTGCCCTTCGCGCTGCTCGTCGCCGCCCCACTGATGCACCGGCGGCTGCCGCCCTGGGGCTGGTGGGGCGTCAGCGGCTGTGTGGCGGGCCTCGCCCTGCTGCTCCTGGCGGCGGCCCCGCACGGCGCGACCGATCAGGCGCCCCTCTCCCGCTGGATCCCGGCCGTGTGCCTGTGCGCCGGTGGCATGGCCGCGGCGATCCTGCTGGCCGGCCGGGGACGCCCGCCGGCCCGGCGCGCCGCACTGCTGGGGGCGGCCTCCGCGACGGGCAACGCCCTGACCGCCGCCCTCCTGAAGTCGGCCAGCGGCACGTTCGCCGACCACGGTTTCTCCGCGTTCCTGCGGTCCTGGCAGACGTACGGTTTCGCGCTCGCCGGCGCCGCCTCCGTGTTCCTGCTGGAGAACGCGCTCCAGGCCGGTCCGCTGGCCGCGAGCCAGCCGGCCCTGACCATCGGCGACGCGGTGGTGAGCCTGGTCCTGGGGATCACCCTCTTCGACGAACGGATCCGCACCGGCTGGTGGCTCGCACCCGAGGCGTGCGGGGCCCTCATGATCGTGGTGGGGGTGGTGGTCCTCAGCCGGGCCGTCCAGGGCATCACCGTGGTCCCGGCGCCTGCCGGGAAGGAACACATGGCCGGGTGAGGCCGCTCAGGGCGCGGCGACGAGCGGCGGCTGCCCCCAGTCGCAGGTCAGCGCCTCCCGCAGCGCACGCGCCGCGGCCGGACCGATCCGTTCCGCCAGCGCCGTCTCGATCACCCTGATCGTGGCCTGGGCCCGCTCGTGCACGCGCCGCCCCTCGGGGGTGGTGCGGATCAGGCGCCTGCGGGCGGACCCGGGGTCGGGCGTCTGCTCCAGCAGCCCCATGCCGATCAGGCCGTGTACCGCCTGATGGGCCGTCTGCCGGGTGACCCCGACGCGCCGGGCGAGTTCGGAGACGGTGGTGCCTTCCGCGTCGAGCATCGCGAAGACGGACGCCTGCGCCGTCGTCACCGGCTGCTCGCCCGCCGCCTCCATGCTGGCGAACAGGGCGTCCTCGAACCAGCGGCGGCCCTCGGACAGGAGCTGGGGCAGGTTGGCGGCGCGATGACTCATGGCTCCTCACAGGCTCGGGGTACCCGCCGGATTATCCTCCCGAGCAGCGGCGGGCGGGAATCCGGCCGACGTCGCGAAGCACCGCGGCAAGGACCGGCCGACCGGTTCAGCAGACTCCCCGGGCAGGGCCTGCCCCGGCACCATGCCGAACAGGCCGACGGGCGGTGGTGCCGGCGACCTGACCCCCAGCAGCGCGTACAGGGCACGCCCAGGACGCCCGCCGGTAGCGCCTCGGCGTACGGCACGTGCGTCAGCTCCCGGTGCGCCACTGGTGGCCGGGCAGGAAGCGGACGTCGTACTGCCGGGGCGCGGTCGCGAACTTCTCCGGTTCCGGCACGAACGGGCGGACGGGCAGCCCGAGTTCGTCAGCGGGCGTGCCGAGGGTCTCGAAGAACCGCTCGAAGGTGCCGCCGGGTCCGGCGGCGACGCCGACGACCTGGGAGTGGTGCCGTTCCATGCGGTAGGCGTGGGGGCAGTTCTTGGGGACGAAGCCGAAGTCACCGGGCGTGAGCAGCTTCTCGTGCTGCTCGCCCCCGAGGTCCTCCACGAAGAGCCGTACGGCGCCCTGGGTGATGTAGAAGACCTCGTAGGTGTTCGCGTGGGAGTGCGTGGGGATCAGCTCGCCCTTGGGGCCCTCGCAGGTGAAGAAGTTGAACGTGTTCTCGGTCTGTTCGCCGCCCGCGTACACCGTGACGAGGTCGCCGAACAGGTGGGCGCGGTCGCCCAGGCCCTTCTCGACGAAGTAGGGCTTGCCCGGCTCCGGCGGGATGACGGAGCGGGCCCGGTAACGGGTGGCGTACTCGATGGTCATGCAGAACCTCCGGTTCCGTACGGCATTGATGTCAGGCTATCTGACATAGAGGCTCTGGCCGGCCCGGGATCGGTCGGTCTGTGCGGCCTGTGCGGCCCAGGCCATCAGCGCGGGCTGCCCCGCGACGCCGACCTGCCCGCTGCCGGCCGAACGCGCCCAGGTCTTCCGCTGGACCCTCTACCGGACCGTCGCCGCCGCGAACCTGAGGAGGCTGCGGGACCGGCTCGCCGACCCCGCGCACGCCGGTCGCCTTCGCCGAGCCCGGCGGACGGGTGGACCCGGCCCCCCCCTGGCACCTGTACGGGGCAGGGAGACACCTGCCGGAGCACCTGGAGGACCGATGCGCACGCGAACGCCACGTTCGGGTTCCGGGTCGAGAACGGTGCGCCCGTCGAACCCGACAGCCGGCCCGAGCGGGACGCCACCGCACACGCGCGGGGCCCGGCCGTCATACCGGCCGGGCCCCGCGCGGGGTGCGTGTGTCGCTGAGTCAGCTCACCATCGGTACCAGCGACCTCGACCGCCGCCGGAGTTGGCGGAGCGCATGACGAAGCCGAGGAGCCAGAGCACCAGGACGGCGACGGCGACCCACCAGAGGATCTTGATGGCGAAACCGGCGCCGAAGAGGATCAGGGCCAGAAGCAGGACGAGAAGCAGGGGAACCATATGTATCAACCTCCTGACCTCCGCATGCCCTGCGAACTTCCCTTCATTCTTCACCGGCCCCGTGTTTGTGAAGGGAAAGCGGGGGCACGAGCGGGTTACCGCGACAGCGGCACACAAGCTATGAGGAGGCACTGTTCCATGACTGCCGGTGAGAAGGCCAAGGCGAAGACCGAGCAGGCCGAGGGCAAGACCAAGGAAGCCGTAGGAAGCGCCGTGGGGAATGACCGCATGGCTGCCGAGGGGCAGGCCACCAAGAGCAAGGGAGACGCCCGCGAGGCCAAGGAGAAGACCAAGGACGCCTTCAAGCACTGATGGGCTTCTCCCCGTCATACGAAAAGGGCCTTCCCGGAATTGATCCGGGAAGGCCCTTTTTCGATATCCGCGTGAATATCCAGGTGCCGGCTCACAGGGGTGAGCGGCTGCGGGGTACCCGGGCCAGCGGGCTCACCAGGCCGTACATCTGGTTGAAGGCGTCCCGCAGCACCGGGCGGTCCTGCGGCGCGGCCGTCCCGAGGACCTGCTCCAGGAGCTGTCGGCGGCGTTGACGTGTCGCTTCCAGAACGCACTTGCCGGCGCCGGTGAGGCAGAACTCCCCGGGCGGGACACGGCGCACGAGCGTGCGCTGCTCCAGCCGGTCGAGCAGGCCGCGCACCGAGGAGAGGCTGATGCCGAGGTCCCTGGCGATCCGCTCCGGGCCGGCCTGCCCACCCTCCAGGGCGAGCAGAGCGCGCATCTGCTCCTCGGCGACCGTCGGTGCGACGTCCTCATGGGCCCGCTGCCACAACTGGATCATCGATGCGGCAACGTGTTCCGCCGCCAGTTCCGCTCCGGCAGGTTCGGGTTCCACTGACATGGCTTGCCCCTTCCTTGATGCCGTCGAGAACAGGCGCTTACCCACCTGATGACGCATCAGGCCCGCCCGTGCGTTCGAAAGGGTGCTGAACTGGGGCGGTCGAGCAGGGAAACGCGTCCGATACGGCCGTCCGGGTGACGGACCGGAGTGACGGATACGGGAACGAGGTCAGCCGTCTAACGCTGCCGCCGCCTCCTGGGCGGAACCGTAGATGTCGAGGATCTCGTCGACGCCGGTGATTCTCAGCAGCTGCCGCAGCTGGTCGGGCACCGCGGCCAGCACCAGCCTCGCACCGATCTCCTTCGCATGCCGATGCGCCGCCAGCAGCGCGTTCAGTCCCGCGGAATCACAGAACGGCACCCCCGCGACATCCAGTACGACGAACCGGTCACCGGAATCGAGAAGGCTCAGGAACTCCGTGCGGAACATGGGCCCGGTGAGGTAATCCATCTCCCCCTGGAACACGGCCACCAGAGCGTGACCCGAACGGGTCTTCACCACCGTAGGAACGTTGGACACCAGCCCTCCCGATACCGCCCGGAGCGCGGACCGCGTCCCGGAAATGGGCGCCTGCCCCCGATGCGGCCCCCCAACCAGTGTCAGGGATGCCCGGACAGGTCGTGTCCCTCCCGGTCGGACGACGGCCACACATAGGGCAGATCGTCCGGGACGCCGGGGAAGGCGGGCGCGTACGTCTCCGGGTCCTTGCGGACGAGCGCGGAGCGGTGGCTGCGGTGGAATGCCTCGTCACCGAGCCACGGCGGCAGTTCCCCGGCGGCGGCCAGGGATGCCTGGTCACGCACGGGCGCGCCCGGACGGTGCGCGGCGTATCCGGCGACCAGTGAGGCGGCGCAGCTGTCCTGGTGCCCCAGCTCCCGCCAGACCCGGCACACCTCGAGGCCGTAGCGGACCAGTGCCTCGTCGTACCCGATCCACATGCGCACGGCCGGGTGCCGGCGCCAGCCGTACCCGGGGACGGTCAGGCCGCGCAGCACCTGGAGCGCCTCGACCCGCTGTTTGCCCAGGCGGCGGCGGTCGAGGAGCAGGGCGGAGCAGCGGAAGTCGGGATCGGGGAGAAACGTCTGCATGGACGCCGTCCTGGTGGGGGTGGGGGCGGGGTGCCGGCTCGGTTCCGATGCCGCGGTGGTGTTCCCCGGCGGATCACGGGGCGCGCCGGCTCGCCGCGCGGTCGGCGTCCCCGCCGGCGCCGAGGAGTCCGGTGGGCTCCAGGGAATCCCCGGCCTCCAGGCGCGGCAGACCCCTGCGCGCCGCCCGCAGGACCAGCGGGGGCAGGACGGCACGCACCGGTTGCACGAGCCGGAGCCAGGGCGGTGCGTACACGGCGGTACGGCGGTGTTCCAGGCCGTCGACGATCCGGGCGGCGACCTCCGGGACGTCGTACACCCGGCGGGCGGGTCCCGGCATGTGGCCGCGCAGCTCGCGCAGCACCGCGTACCGGTCGGCGTCGCGCACCATGTCGGTGTCGGTCCAGTTCGGGTAGGCGATGCCCACGGCGACACCGTGGGCGGCGACCTCGGCGCGCAGCGCGTGCGCGAAGGCCTCCACCCCCGCCTTCGACGCGCAGTAGGCGCTCATCAAGGGGGCGGCGCCGAGCGACGCGAGGGAGGCGATCTGCAGGTAGTAGCCGGCCGTGGCACGGAGGTCGGGAAGGAAGACGCGGGCGGTCTGGGCGCTCCCGGTGAGGTTGACGTCGATCACCCGCCGCCACTCGGCCGGGTCCGTGTCGGCGAACAGGCCGCCCGCCGCGATGCCGGCATTGGCGATCACGACGGACGGGGTGCCGAGCCACCGGTGTGTCGCGTGGGCGGCCCGGCGCAGGGCCGCGAGGTCGGTCACGTCCGCCTCGATCGCGAGTGCCCGCGTCGGCAGCTGGGCGGCCAGGTCGTCCAGCAGGGCCTTCTCGTGTCCGAGGAGGACCGGCCGGGCGCCCCGCCGGGCGACCTCGCGGGCGAGCGCGGCCCCCAGCCCCCGTGCGGCGCCCGTCACCACGACGGTCCGGTCCTTGAGGGGACTGCTTCCCACAGGCTTCGCCTTTCTCTCGGCGGGGCGCCGGCCGCGCTCCGGTGGCGGGGTGCGGGTCAGGCCTCGGCGGCCGGGGGGCGCGCCGTGTGGTGGGGATGCCCGCGGGTGCGGCGGTCCTCCTTCATCTCGGCCTCGTACAGGTGGTCCCGGCCTTGGGCGAGTTCGCTCACGGCACTGCGTTCCAGCTGCTGGAACGGGCGGTAGTACGTGTCGTTGTAGGCCTCGACGATCTGGAACGTCCAGTGGCCCGGGATGACATTGCGCCCCAGGATCTCGGCCTCGACCTTGTCCGCCCACTCAGGATGTCCCGCCTCGCGCAGCAGCCGCACCGCCCGGTCCAGTTCCAGGTCGGCCCCGCCGGTGAGCTGGTGGAAGCCGTACAGATGGCCGCGGGCGCGTTCGGTGGTCTCCAGGGCCTTCGACAGGGCGCCGAGAGCCTCGACGGTCTTGTCGTCGACGCCTTCGGGACGCCGGTGCCGGCGGTCGGGCCCGTCCTGGTGGTCGTGCATGGTGCTCCCCTGGGATGCGATGGCGTGTCCGGTCCTCTTCCCGATTCCCGGGGTGACCGGATGCGCCGTCCACCGGCCGGCCGGTCAGCGTCTGCGTCCGGTGCGGTCGCGGCGGGTGAGGACACGCTGGACGCCGGCCAGGCCGGGTGCCCGCCGGGAGCGCAGCGCGGCGCGTGCCGCGTTGGCGCCCGGAGCGCCGTGCACGCCTCCGCCCGGATGGGCACCGGCGGAGGCGAGGTACAGGCCCGGCACGGGGGTCTCCGGCCGTCCCGTGCCGGGTACGGGGCGGAAGACGAGCTGTTGGTGCAGGGCGGTCGTGCCGCCGTTGATGGCGCCGCCCGACAGGTTGGCGTCCAGCGCCTCCAGGGTGGGCGGCGCGAGTACGCGCCGGGCGCGGATGAGGGAGCGAAAGCCCGGGGCGAAGCGCTCCACCTGGCGTTCCACCCGGTCCGCCATGCGCTCCTGGTCGGACTTGTCCCAGGTGCCGGTGATGCCCTCGTCGCCGGCGTCCGCCCGGATGTCGTGGGGCACGTGGGTGTAGGCCCAGGCGGACTCGGTGCCCGCGGGGGAACGGGAGGGGTCCGCCGTGGTCATCTGCCCGAACAGGGCGAAGGGACGGTCGGGCACCTGGCGCATGGCGATCTGCGCGGCGAACCGGGTCAGCTCGTCCACACCGTCGGCCAGGTGGACGGTTCCGGCCCGGGCGGCCTGCTCGGCATGCCACGGCACGGGGCCGTCGAGCGCCCAGTCCACCTTGAACGTGGCGAAGTCCCACTGGAAGCGCAGCAGGTCCGCCATCAGCTGGGCGGGCAGGTGTTCGGCGCCGACGAGTTCCCGGTAGAGGACGGGCACGGCCACGTCGGCGAGTACGGCCCTGCGCGCGGGCACCGCCGCACCGGCGCTGGTGCGCACCCCCACGGCCCGGCCACCGCGGATGACGATGTTGTCGACCCGTTCCCCGCAGCGGATCTCTCCACCCTTGCTGAGCAGCCGCCGCACCAGCGCCTCGGTCAGCGCACCGGAGCCGCCGGCCGGCACGGGGAAGCCGTACGTCTGCCCCAGCATGGACATCAGCCAGCCGAAGCCGCCGCTGCCCGCGGACTCGGGGGCGAGGTCGGCGTGCAGGGCGCTGCCGGCCAGCAGCAGCCGGCCGCCCTCGCCGCGGAACTCCTCCTCCCCCATCCGGCGCACCGGCAGGACCAGGGACCGGGCCGTGCGCAGACCACCCGCCGCGCGCAGTGTGCGCAGCAGCCGGAGGGAGGACTTCACCGGCGGGAACGGGGTGAACAGGGTGCCCAGCAGGTCCGGGCTCAGCGTCTCCCACAGCTCGCACAGGCGCCGCCAGGCCGCTCCGTCGCCGGGTGCGAAGGCCTCGGCGGACGCGGCCGTCGTCTCGATGTCCCGGTCGAGGACGGCGCACCGGCCGTCGCTCAGCGGATGGGCGAGCACGCTCGGTGCGTGGCTCCAGCGCAGTCCGTGCTCCTCCAGGCGCAGCGTGGACAGCACGGGGGACGCGGCGGCCAGCGGGTAGAAGGAGCTGAAGACGTCGTTGACGAAGTCGGGGTGGACGCCCCGGTCGTGGCGGACCGCGCCGCCCGGCTCCGGCTGTTCCTCGATCACCAGGACGCTCCAGCCGGCGTCGGCCAGGACGTTCGCGGCCACCAGCCCGTTGGGGCCCGCTCCGATCACCACGGCGTCAGGCATGGCCGGGTGCCTCCCCGGCGCGGGCCTGCCGGGAGGAGGCCGTCGGGCGGCGCTGTGCGTCCTCGCAGCACCGGGCGAGCCGGGCGAGCATGGAGCGGTGGCGCACCTGGATCAACGCCTCGACGCCGACGTTGTGCAGGAGGGCTCCGGCCCCCTGCAAGGGGTGTTCGTCCACGATGACCAGGCAGTGCTCACCCCACTCCCTCAGCTCGATCGAGAAGCGGGCCGTGCCGAGCCATCCCGCCATGATCTCCAGTTCCAGGCGGGAGCCCTCCTCGCAGTGCCGTACGACCGTTTCGTTGGCGAGCCGCACCGGGCCCAGCGGGATCTCGTACGCGATGGACGCGCCGACCTGCGGCCACTGTCCCTCTTTCGGATGAGATTCGCCGGTACCCACCACCCAGTCGGCGTATCGGTTGCCGTCGGCGAGGACTTCCCACACCGCGGCCGGGTCGGCCTTGATCAGACGATGACGAACTGCCATAGGTGCCTCCGGATAGCGGACTGCCGACGGCCGTCACCGGGTGCCCGAGGACGGGCGGCCCAACCGTGTGACCGGCCGGCGGCCGCGTGCCCTCGTGCGGGAGGCCGTATGCCCGCGGAAGAGCCCAGGTTCCGCAAGGGCCTGATTCCCCGGGAAACCGGGGGCCGTGTCCCCCGCATGGGCAGGCGTGTGCCCTGCCCCTGCGGGCAAGCGGGAGCACAGGGGAACCCCGGTACGACGAGGGACATGGTCCCTGAGGAGGTCGGCGATGGTGTGGTGGGCCTGGGTGGTCCTGGTGATCGTGGCGATGGGACTGATCGCCGCGGCGACGCTGGCGGTGCAGGCCAGACGCCGTTCCGGAACGGTGATCGCGGTGCGCGGCGGCCGTCGTTCCGGTCGAGGAGGTCCGCGGTGATCACGCTGATGCTCGCTCGCGAGCTGACCGGGCGGGAAGTGGTGACCCTCGGCGGCGAGGCGGTCGCGCGGATCAAGGACACCGTCTTCGACGCCGGGGCGGGCCGGATCACCGGCTTCACCCTCAGCGGCCGGGGGCTGCTGGCCGGGCCGCTGAAGCGGAGTCTGCCGTTTTCGGCGGTGCACGCCGTGGGGCCCGCTGCGGTGATGATCCCGAGTGAGGCCGTGCTCGCGGACCGGGAGGCGGTCGTGGGGTCCCACGCCGCCGGAAGCGGCCAGGTGATCGGGGCGCCGGTGCTCACCGACCAGGGCACCGCGATCGGCACCGTGCGCGACGTGGTGGTCGAAGCCGGTGCCGGTGGGCGCGTCGTCGGTTTCGAGATCGCCGCCAACGACCGTTTCGACAGCCACCGGCGTCATGTGTTCATCCCCCGTGGGGAGACTCTGGCCGTGTCGGGCGAGGCGATGGTCGTCCCGGCGCGGGCGAGCCATTTCGCCGCGGCGGACCTGCCCAGCTTCGGCGGCCAGGTGGAGGCCTTCCAGGCGGGCGCCGACCTGCCGCACGCGGACACCCCCGCACGCGCCGAAGCCGAAGGAGACCCGGCATGACCCTCTTCACACAGGCCCAGGGGCTTTCGGTGATCACCGCCGAGGAGGCGGTGACCCTGGGTACGGTGAGCGGCCTGACCATCGACGTCCGGACGCGGAGCGTCGCCTGCCTGCGCCTGTCCGGGGCGCCGAAGGGCTCCTCGGTCATCGCGTGGAGGGCGGTGGAGGCCGTCGGTCGCGATGCCGTGATCGTACGCTCACACGTCGCCGCGGAGTCCGGGCCGGACGACGCGCCCGAGCACCGCGAGGCCGTCGGGAGCCGGGTCCTGACCGAGTACGGCACCGAACACGGCACCGTCAAGGACGTCGGCTTCGATCCGGTGACCGGAGAGGTCCTCACGCTGTACACGGCGCTCGGTGACATCCCGGGAGAGCGTCTGATCGGCCTCGGCTCCTATGCCGTGGTCGTCCACGCGGACCGGGTCTGACCCGAGCGGGTCACGGCGCGGGCGCCGCCCTCGTACGCGGATCACCCGGACGGCTCCGTGTGCGGGGGCCCTCGCCGGGCAGTCGGCACGTGACCCGGAGCCGGCCGTCCGTGCCGCGCTCCGGCGGCGGTGTGCCGCGGCCGGCCTCCCGAGCGGGCCGCGGCCCCGCCCCCTTCGCACACAGGTGCCCGCCGGGAGGAGTCACCCGCGTCCCGGACCCTAAGTGGACCGGCACCGGTTGCCCTGCGAAGGGGCGGGTACAGCGTGTGCGTGAGGTAGGTGTCCGTCCGGTCCAGGGGTTCCTGAGAGTGATGTGTTCGTGACTGGTCCCGGTGATGCCGCAGACGGTCGGGCACGCGCGGAGGGGGACGCCCCCGAAGCCGCCGCGTCGCAGATCGCCGATGCCGTGGAGCGTCTGTCCCAGGTGTGGTCGGATGCCGTGCAGCGGGCGAGTCTGCGGTTGTCGGCGCACCAGTTGCGGGGGCTGCGGATACTGGAGGCCACGCCGGGGCTGAATCTGACGGGGCTCGCGGAGCGCATGGACATCGGCCTGCCCACGGCCAGCCGGCTGTGCGACCGTCTGGAGGCGGCCGGCCTGCTGGAGCGGGTGCTGCATCCGCACAGCCGGCGCGAGGTGCAGCTGAACCTCACCGGCCACGGCAGGCGCCTGCTCACCGAGGTGTCCGCGGAGCGCGCACGGGCGCTCGCCGCCCCCCTGGCCACCATGCGGCCGGCCGACCGTGCGGCGCTGATCCAGGGCATGCGGGCGTTCCTGAGGGCGCAGCGGCACGGGCCCGCGCCGGACGACGATCCCCGCACCCGCGAACCCTGACGGACGGCGGCCCCCCGGTGACGGCCGGTCGGTGCCGCGTGCCGGCGCAGGACGACCACGGTGGCATTCCGCGCACCGGTCCGGCGGGCGGGCGTCGGCTCGCGGAGAACCCCGGCCGACGGGAGCAGGCGGACGGATGCGGTGCCCACGCGGCCCGCCCGGGTGATGACACTGCCCCGCACGACGCGCGGGTCAGGACGCTGCCGTCCACGACGCACAGCTGACGCCGTGCGCCGCGCGCGGCGGGACGCGGCGCACAGGTGAGCATCAGCGGGCGGTGCACGGTGGGATCGGGGGCACAGGTGACGCCGTCGGCCGCCCGCGGCTCGGGACGGGCATGCGGCGCCGGCGGTCGGCGTGCCGCACCGGCGAACCGGATGCCGCGCACCCGCCGTACCGCCGGTGGCGGGCGCCCGGCCGGGTGCCGGCCCGGGCCGCCCGGGGCCTCGGGGCCCCCGGCGGTCAGGACGCCGCGCTCACCGGTCGGCCGGCCTTCCGCGCCAGTCCAGGCAGACCACCAGCGCGTCGTCGTCCGGCATGGCCTCGCCTCGGTGGCCGGTCAGCTCGCGCAGGATGGCACGCGGCACCTCGGCCGCGGGCAGCAGCCGGGTGGACTGGATCGCCCGCGCGAGAGCGGCCTCCCCGTAGGCCTCCCCCTTGGGCGAGGCGACCGCGTGCACGCCGTCGCTGACGAACAGCAGCCGGTCCCCGGTTTCCACCTGGAACTCCTGCGCCACGTAGTCGGTCTCCTCGAACATGCCCAGGGGCAGCTGGGCCTCGAAGGCGACGCGTTCCACGACGCCCCGCCGCAGGCGCAGCAACTGCGGGGAACCGGCGTCGACCACCTGTACCCGCCCGTTCGTCAGGTCGAAGTCGAAGAGCAGGACCGACAGGTAGCAGCGTCCGCGGTAGTGGGCGTAGACGGCCTGGTCGGCGAGGGCTGCCTGGTCGGCGATGGGGATGCCGGCCCGGCGGGCGTTGCGCAGGGCGTTGATGGCGAGGTTGGTCAGCAGGGACGCCTCTATGCCCTCGCCCATGCCGTTGGTGACGTACAGCATCAGGTGGTCGGCGGTGGCGGACCAGTCGAAGTTGTCACCGAAGATGGCGTAGGCGGGCTCCAGTTGCGCGGCGAGGTCGTACTCGGCACGCGAGCAGGAGCGGCCGGGCAGGAGCTGCCACTGCATCTCGGCGGCCAGGGTCAGCCGGTCCTTGCGCCGCGCCTGGAGATACAGGTCGGTGTCCCGCTCGGCGACGAGCACCTCGCGCCCCAGCACCTCGGCGATCTCGCACAGTTCGGCCTGGTGGCGGCGGGCGTCGGCGTCGGGCAGGGTCACGGACAGCACGCCCATCCGGTCGCCGCGCACGCTGACCGGCAGGTGCAGGCACGCCCGCCCGTCCCTGAGGTTCTCGCTGTAGCACTGCTGCGAGCCGAACGCGCGTCCGGCGGGGCTGTTGTGCACGGACACCGGTTCCAGGGTGTGCGGCAGCACGGACACCGGCTGGAGCACGGTCAGGCTGTAGTCGGCCATGAACAGCTCGACGGCCTCGGCCGCGTACTGTTCGACCAGTACGCGGCGGGCGGCGTCGAGCAACTCATGGGGAGCCGCTGTCCGCAGAGCGCGTACAGCGGCGACGAATCTCTTCACGATGGACAGTGAACCAATCTTTCGCCGGACAAAGTGTGAGCCTCCTGCGGAGGCGGGATTCTCGCGTACCGTGGGCCGGTCGCGCCGGACATCCGTCGCCGGCACCCGCACCTAGTACGCTGGCGGGCACCCCAGTGCCTGCGAGAGTGTGACTGTGACTTCCTTCCACCGCCGACCGGAGCCCGACGAGATCGCACGTGTGACCTCAACGGCCGCGGAGCTGCTGGAAGTCCTGTGGGGCCGGGCGTCGACCGCGCCGGCCTCCGCGTCCCAGCTGCGCCTGCTGCATATCCTCGAGCACCAGGACGGCATCAATATGCGCACGCTCGCCGAGGCACTGGCTTCGACGCCGCCGTCGACCAGCCGGCTGTTCGACAGGTTGCAGGCGGCCGGCTTCGTGGAGCGTGAGAACAGCCCGGCCGACCGGCGCGAGGTGCGGCTGCGCCTGAGCGGCCGGGGCCGCGCCTTCCTCGCCGATCTGCGCTCCCGCCGGGAGGCGGAACTCAGGGCGGTCCTCAGCCTCATGCCGGTCTCGAAGCGCACCGCGCTCGCGGAGGGGCTGGAAGCGTTCTGTGCCGTGGCCGCCGCGCAGATACACGACGACGCGCAGGGGCCCGGAAGCCGGACCGCCTGAACCGGCCGGCAGGCCGGCACCGCTTGTCCTGGACGGTGGCGCGCACACGGAGCGGCCTCCGTTGACCGGAGCATCCCAGATCCTTCCCGTGTACACCGACACGGCTACTTTCTTGCCTCCTGGCTATAGTTGTCAAACGGCAACTGTGCGTGCCGACAGCTCCCGGCGGACGTGCGGAAGTCGTCCTGTCATCCGTGTACCCCGTGCTCCGGGCGATCCGCGGTCCCTGTGGCGCACTTCTCGGCCGGGTGGCGCGGGCGCGCCCGCGAGCAGGCCGGGGAACCGGGTCCCGCCAGCGCGAAGGCCGCGGCCGGACCCGGGAGAAAGCGGTTCGCTCAGGTGGCGCCGGCCCGGGTGGCGTCGCCGTCCGCCCCGGCTCCCCGGGCGTCCGCGGGCGTCACGGGCCGGGTGAGGTGGTCGAGGATGTCGGTGAGCCGGAGCCGGTGGTCCAGGAAGTCGGGGCGGTTGTCCAGACAGAGGTCGGCACCCAGGGAACTGGTGTACCGGTGGACCATGAGCAGGGCGGACAGGCCCGAGGAGTCGATCCACGTCAGACCGCGGAAGTCCAGCCGGACCACCCTGGGCCGCGGATGGCGCTGGAGGTGTCCGACGACGGCGTCCACCAGGTCGTCGCTGGTGGCGTACTCCAGCTCGCCCGTGACGTGCACCGTCCACACGGCCGGCTCGGCGGTGGCCTCCAGGCTGAATGCGGGGGCGGCGTGCTCGGTCATGGGCGGACGCCGGGTCCGGGAGCGGGGCCGGTGGAGCGGGGGCGTATCGCGAGGCTCCCCTCGCGCAGCACCCCCAGGGTGCGGGGGAAGTCGCGCAGCTGCCCGGCCAGGACGTCCAGCCCCGCGAGCAGGGAGTGCACCGGCACCCCGCGTGCCCGCAGGATGGCGGCGGTCCACGTCAGGAACGCGGTGAACACCTCGGGGTCGTCCACGTAGAGGGCGGTGGCCAGGAAGTCGACGATGTGGGCGACGTCCTCGGCCGTCCGCTCCCGCTGCGCGTCGGTGTAGGCGCGCACCGCCGGGAAGCGGTCCTCCAGGTCGGTGAGGGTCTGCTTCACCAGCCCGCCGCGGGAGTGGACGACCATCGTGTACTCCTGGTCGGCCAGGTGGGGCAGGTCGTCGACCGCCTGCCGGACCGCCGTCGGCGCGGGGCGGGGCAGCCCGCCCGCCAGTGCGTCCGCGGCGCCGCGGGCGTCCGCCGCCCAGCGGTCGGCGCCCAGCGCCCTGGCGTATCTGCCGCCCGGGCCGAAGGCGCGGCCCCCGGCGAGGACCGGGACGCCGACGGCCTGGCAGGCGGTGATGGCCGTGTGGGCGGTGGGCAGGTGGGTGGGCAGCGAGCCGGACAGCAGCACCGCCTGCGGATCGCTGCGGTGCAGATGGGCGATGAGGTGCGGGGTGGGCGTCTGGGCCCCGAGGTAGTCCACCTGCCAGCCGCGCAGGCGCAGTACCTCCGTCACCAGCCGGGCCGGGAAGGCGTGCCAGTCGCCGTCCACGCAGCCGACGGTCACCCGGCCCCGGAACGTCCGGCCGGTCCGCTCGGCCCGCGGCGGGTGGGCCAGGGCGGCGACCACCCGTTCGTTGATGGCGGTGGCGGCGTGCTCCTGCGCGACGGTGAGGCGGTCGGCGGCCCATTCGGTGCCGACCTTCTCCTGCACGGGGGCGATCACGTCCAGCAGCAGCGCCTCTTCGTCGAGGCCGTCGGCCAGTGCGTCGCGGACGGCGTCCACGGCGTCGTACTCGTCACCGGCCGCGACGGCTTCCCACAGCCGGTCGCGGCACTCGTCCGCCCGGGCGGGGTGGATCACCTGCTCCTCCTGGGACGCGGATGCCGGACCTTGCCGTCGACGAGCGACAGGGGGCCGGTCCTGGGGGCGCTCATGGCGAGGACGGCCATGTCGTCGTGGTGGCCGGTGCCGAGCCACTGGGTGGCGAGCATCTGGACGCGTTCCACGACGGCTTCCGCCGGCATGCCCACGCACTCCGCCAGTGCCCGCCTGAGCCGGTGCTCCCCGAAGAACTCGTCGCCCAGTGGTCCGCCGCGGGCCTCGGTGATGCCGTCGGTGTAGAGCAGGCAGGTCTCCCCCGGCGCGAGCGTCGTCTCGACGGTGCGGGCCGTCACCGTGGGCAGCGCGCCGACCAGGGTGCCGCGGGTGGGCATCTCCTCGACCTCGCCGTTGTTGCGGACGACCAGCGGCGGAAGGTGTCCCGCGCTGGTCAGCCGCAGGTGCGTCCGGCCGCCCCGGCGGGACACCGAGGCCAGCACGAGCGTGGCGAACCGGGTGTGGTGCGAGGTCAGTAAGGCGCCGTTGAGGAGGCTCAGGACTTGGTGGTGGTCCGCCGCGAGGGGCAGCAGCGCGTGCAGGGTGTTGCGGATCTTGCCGGTCAGTACGGCCGCGTCCAGGCCTTTGCCCGCGACGTCGCCGAGGACGACGAGGCTCTCCCGCGAGGGGTCGGCTCCGGGGTGGAAGTCGTAGAAGTCCCCGCCGACCCGTTCGTGGTCCTTGGCCGGGCGGTAGGCGGCGGCGTACTCCACCCCGTGCACCCGGTGCAGGGCGGGTGGGAGCAGTTCCCGCATCAGCGTGGCCGTGATGGCGGCCTGTTCGGTGTACAGCCGGGCCGCGGACAGGGCGGCGCCCGCACGGGCGGCGAACAGCCGGGCGAAGACCTCCTCCCCGTCGGAGAAGGACTTCTCGGTGCCGGAACGCAGCAGGATCAGTGCTCCGGCGGGTACCCCGTGGCCGGGCAGGGGGGCGATGATGACGGAGCCGGCCGCCCCCGGGAAGCCCTCGGGCAGCAGCCAGTCGGGGATGTCGTCGGGGTTGATCCAGCGCGCCGGAACGGGCGGGAACCCCTGGAGCGCCTCGCTGAGACCGGGGACGCCGTGCGGATCGATGTTCCGGGTCACCTGGGTGACGGACCCCCCGCGCCGCGCGTACGTCACGTGGTGGCGCCGCCCCTGCGGCGGGGCGACGAGCACGGCGGCCTCGGCCAGGTACTCGGCGGCCGTGTCGGCGACCACCTCCATGCAGCGCGGCACGTTCAGGGTGGACAGGAGCCTGCTGGAGACCTCGGCAAGGGCGGTGGACCGCTCCTGGGCGCTGTGCAGGGCCCGTTCGGCCAGGCGGCGGCCGGTGTCGTCGATCAGCCACCACACCACGTCCCCGTCGTGGGACGGCGAGGGATGCGCCTCGAAGAAGCGTTCGCCGATGGCGCCGCTCGACGGGCCGCGGGGACGATCGGGCTGTTCGCCGGCGAGATCCCGGTGTGCGTCGGACAGCCAGGCCGGCACGATGTCGTGGAACCGGTCACCGCCGCAGGCGTCCGGCAGCAGCGACCGGGCGGCCCGGTTGAGCTGTACGAGGCCGCCGTGCCGGTCGACGACCAGGACGGGGCAGGGGGCGTCGACCCACGTCGCACCGACAGTGTCGGCGGCGCCGCGCGGGGCGGCGGAAGAGCCGCGAAATGCGCACACAAGCAGGGGCGCGCAGCGTGCGCGCCCCACCACCTTCCTGCCTTCGGAAATAGATGCCTTACGGCAACAGTTCCGCATCCTGGTGTCAGGCGCAAGCCGCTCTGCGCGGTCGGTGGCGGCGCTCCGGTGCCAGATCCCTGCTGGGAGGGGCCGTACGGTGGGGAGAAAAATGTGGGCGACTTCCTGTCCGGGGCCCCGTGCGAAGCGGATTCCTCACGCGGAGCGGAGACCGAGCGCCTCCATGTGTGCGCCGGGACCGCGCGCCGGAGCCGGCCCGCGGTCCTCGCCGTGGACGCCCGGCGATGTGCTACCTGGCCGCGGCGGGCCCGGCGTCCGCCAGGGCGATGCGCACGGTGATCCTCTTGCCCACGGGCTCGCGCTGCGCCTCGAAGGCCTCGGCGACGGCCAGGACGATCTCCAGGCCGTGCTGGCCGACCCGGCCGGGCTCGGCGGCGCGGGCCACCGGCAGCACGTGGTCGGAGTCCCACACGGACACCTCGACCAGGGCACCGGTGACGCGCAGGTCCATCAGGATCGGTCCCGGCGCGTACTTGCAGGCGTTGGTGACCAGTTCGCTGACGACCAGCTGCGTCAGGTCGAGCGCCCGGGCCGAGACCGGGACCCCGTATTCCTGCTGCGCGTGCGTCAGGAACACGGCGGCCCGGCGCCGCGCCTCGGCGATGCAGCCGAGACCTCCGTCGAGCGCCGCGCTGGCCTGTATCGGCTCGGGGGCCATGTCCCGTACACGGTCGGCGCGGAGACCGCACGCCGTGGAAGCCGCCTTCACTACCTTCACTTGGCCGCCTATACCCGCCTTGTGGGGCTCCATGCCCCTGCCTACGCCGAAGGGGACTCAGCGGGTGGTCAGCATGCCTTCCCGAAGGCGCTTGAGGGTGCGGGACAGCAGCCGCGAGACGTGCATCTGGGAGACACCCAGACGCTCACCGATCTGCGCCTGCGTCAGCTCCTCCACGAACCGCAGATGCAGGATCACCCGGTCCCGCTCCTCCAACTCCGCGATCATCGGAGCCAACGCGTGGAAGTCCTCCACCAACCCCAGCGCCGCGTCCTCCGTACCGATGAAGTCCTGAAGCGCGCTCTCCCCGTCCTCACTGCCACCGATCGCCGCGTCCAGCGAAGCCGAGTTGTAGCCGTTGGCCGCCAACCGCGCCTCCACGACCTCCTCCTCCGACAGGCACATCAACTCCGACAGCTCACGCACCGTCGGCGTCCGACCCAACCGGCTGCGCAACTCCTCCGTCGCCCGCGCCAACGCCACCCGCGCCTCCTGAAGACGCCGCGGCACATGCACCGCCCACGACGTGTCCCGGAAGAACCGCTTGATCTCCCCCACGATGTACGGCACCGCGAACGACGTGAACTCCACCTCACGCGTCAACTCGAACCGGTCGATCGCCTTGATCAAGCCGATCATCCCGACCTGGACAATGTCCTCCATCTCCTCCGGCCCACGACTGCGGAACCGCGCGGCGGCGAACCGCACCAAGGACATGTTCATCTCGATCAACGTGTTCCGCGCGTACTGGAACTCCGCCGTACCCTCCTCCAGCACCGCCAGCTGATCGAAGAACACCTTCGACAACTCCCGCGCATCCCGAGGAGCCACAGCCGTGGGATCCGCGACCTCCGGCAGCCCGACCGCATGGGTCGTCGCACGCCTGTCCGTCTTCGCCACGCTCACTGCCGTCAAGGTGTTCCCCTCCCGGGTACGCACGCCGCCCGTACCGGACGACTTGTTGATAGGGCCCGGCTACCCGGTCGTAGGCCGCTCATGCCTGTTCGCCGGTCTTGGTGTTCCGGGACGCGGATCCTAGGGGCCGTCAGCCGTCCGTGGTGCGCAGTGCCGCCTCACGGGAGTCGGTGAGGGTGAAGTACTCGCGGGTGCCGCTGATGGTGAGCAGGCGGTCGACACTTGCCTGGAGCGGGCCGAGGAGGACGAACGAGCGGCCGTCCGCCTGGTGGCGCTGGCGCGCGTCGAGGAGGGAGCGGAGCAGCTGGCTGTCACCGAAGGTCAGACCGGTGAGATCCACCACAGTGGCTGGCAGCGCGCAGTCGTCGGCCTCGTCCCAGGCGGCGCCGAGCAGGTCGCACTCGTCGTAGTCCATCTCTCCGCGCACCGTGACCTCGAAGACACGACGGTGCCGGGTGACCTGTACGACCGTCCCTGACTCCCACTGCATCCCGCCATCCTGTCACTCTCCGGCCGGGTGGGGCGAGCCCGCTCCCGGCCGGCGGTCGCGTCTGTGACGTGCGCCGTTCCCCGTCCACCCGGCCAGGCCCCGCAGTACGGCGCTCCGCCCGCGGTCCGGCACCGTCCACAGGGTCTGGCCCCGCACGCCCCACCGCTCCAGCAACGCGTTCGCGGCCAGGAAGCCGGTGGTCGCGGCCCGTTCCATCAGTGCCACCGGCAGGCCGGTGCGGACCAGGTCGCCGGCCACCACGAGTCGCGGATCCGGGGTGCGGACGGTCGGCCGGTCGCGGTAGCCGCCCACCGGGAACAGGGGGCAGTCCTCGCGCCATTCGTGGCGGACGTCGACGATCGCGGCCGTACGCGTCTCGGGGTAGACCCGGTGCATCTGTTCGACCAGGCGCTTCTCCTCGACGTCCCGGGGCGCCGTGGGCGGGACCGCGTAGGCGTGCAGTTCGACCACGGATCCTCCGGTGCGCGCGGCCCAGCGGGCGGCCTCGTCCTCCCACCGCTCCAGGACGCTGATGTTGTCCAGGGCCGGGAAGCCGCTCGTACCGAGGAATCCGGGCCGGTCGGGCGCCACGGGCCGGTCCAGCCACAGCCGGGTGACCAGGAACGGCGGGGCGTTGCGCAGCCGGGCGACCCGCTCGCGCCACGGCGCGTCGCCCAGCCGGTCCGATCGGGCCACGAGGGAGCGCAGGCCCGCGCCGTCCAGGGCCAGGACGGCGCTGTCGTGGTGCCGCTCGTCCCGGTCGGTGGTCACCAGGAAGCCGCCGTCCCGTGCCGGCGCGAGGTGTTCGACGGCCGCGCCGGTGCGCACCTCGGCGCCGTGCCCCTCCAGGTAGCCGGCCAGCGGGTGCCACAGGGCGGTGGGGAAGGGTGCGCGGGGCACGTCGAACAGCAGGCCCTCGGCGGAACCGAGGAAGTAGATGTGGAACATCAGTGCCATCTCGGCCGCCGAGAGGTGCCGGGGATCGGCGAAGAAGCTCCGCGAGAACACCTCGAACGCCAGGTGCCGGGCCTTCTCGGGGAAGCGGACGGCGTGCAGGAAGTCGTGGGCGCTGGTGCGGTCGAGCCGGTCGTAGACGCCGGGGACGCGGACGTCGAGCAGCGGCAGCGCCGCGACCGGATCCATGTCCCCCAGGTCCCGCAGGCCGAAGGAGGGGCTGAGCGCGACGAAGCCGAGCGCGCTCCACGGCGGGGTGCGCGGGACATGGCGGAAGCTGTCCCGCAACCCGCCGGCGTGCAGCAGCGGGTAGTCCGGCAGGCCGGTCAGCCGCCGCAGGCCGGGGTCGGTACGGCGGAGCAGCCCGCGCAGGTTGTAGTACTGGCGGAAGAAGGCGTGGAAGCCGCGGCTCATGGTCACCGGCGTGCCGTCCCGGAGGGTGGTCGGCCAGCCGCCGACCCGTCCGCCGAGGTAGGGCCGGCTCTCGTACAGCGTCACGCCGACGCCGCGCTCGGCGAGTGCCGTGGCGGCGGCGAGACCGGCGATGCCGCCGCCGATGACGGCCGTGGTGGGTCGGGCGCCGTCCACGCGTCGCCTCCCGGGATGTGCCGGAAGCAGCCGGGCCCGCCGGTCCCGGCCGCGACGGGCGCCGTTCGGGTGCCTGGCTCCGGTCATCGCGCGGTCCCCGGGCGGGGGGCGGTCCGCGGGCCGCCGGAGGCCTCTGGGCCGCCGGAGGCCTCTGGGCCGCGGGCCGCCTCTGGGCCGCGGGCCGCCTCCGGGCCGCGGGCCGCCTCCGGGCCGCGGGCCGCCTCCGGGCCGCGGGCCGCCTCCGGGCCGCGGGCCGCCTCCGGGCCGCGGGCCGCCTCCGGGCCGCGGGCCGCCTCCGGGCCGCGGGCCGCCTCCGGGCCGCGGGCGACGAAGGTGTGGGTGATGCCCGTCTGCCAGCCCGGCAGGGGAAGGGCGCGGACCTGCTCGAAGCCGGCCGCGCGGACGCGGCCGGCGAAACGGTCGGCGGTGTCGAACTCCACGACGCTGCGCCACAGATGGCGGTACAGCTCGCCGTCGCCGAGTGCGGACGCCGTGGGCTGGACCAGACCCCGGCACACCAGCGTCCACACGGCGCGGTGGGCGCGCCGGCCGCTCAGGGTGTACTCGTGCACGCCCAGCCGCCCGCCGGGCGCGAGCAGGTCGCGGGCGGTGGTGAGGACGGCGTCGGGATCGGACACGTTGCGGAAGAGGTAGGCGGCGAAGACCGCGTCGAACGGCCCGCTCACCCCCGCCTCGGCCAGGCCTTCCGCCGGTGCCCGCACGAAGGTCACCTCGTTCGCCCAGGGCTTGGCGGCGGCCCGGTCCAGCATACCGGCGGAGGCGTCGACGGCGGTGATGTGCGCGGCCGGCAGGACGGAGCGGAGCGCGGCCGTCGAGGCGCCGGTGCCGCAGCCGAGGTCCAGCAGGCGCAGCCCCGCACCGTGTCCGGGCAGGCCCAGACGGCGTACCGAGCGCCTCAGGTGGGCGTGGTAGCCGGGGTTGGCGGCCACCAGCGCGTCGTAGCTGCGGGCGGCGTGGTCGAACGCGGCGGCGAGGTCCGCGTCACGCAGCAGGGTCATGCGGTCTCCAGGTGCGGCGGGGTCGGTAGGAAGGCGAGGGTGCGCGGGGCGGGCGGGTCAGTCGAAGGGGCGGCGGGGCAGGCCCGGCAGTTCCAGCGCCGAGCGCAGCATCGGGCCGACCGGGGTGCGCAGGCCGATGGCCAGGTCCTCGCGCAGACGGGTGCGTCCGTCGAGGAACCGCAGGAGTGTGGGCGTGGGCACGTGGCGGAACAGCCCGCAGAACAGGGCGGGGCCGTCGACCCGGCCGCTCGCCAGGGCGCGCAGCAGTACGGCGTCCATGGCGCGCGAGCGGGCGGAGTGGGCCGGGGGCGGCACCGGCCGGCGTCCTTGGCGCAGGGCGGCGGCGACGGCCGCGGTCTGGCGTTGCAGCCCGGAGAAGGTGTAACCGGTGGCCGGGCGGGTGGCGCCGCCGGCGGCGCCGACGCGGAAGACGGACGCGCCGACCTGACGGGGCATCGGGGCGTCCGTCATCGGGATGACCCCGGTCTCGGTGGCGAGGACCCGGAGGTCGCCGAGCCCCAGGACATCGTGCGTGTAGTGCCCTACCGCCGCCTCGTACCCGCCGGCGGTCAGGGGCCGCGGTGAGAACTCGGTGTACTCCACGAGGGCGTCGTGCGGTCCGGTGGGCAGCACGTAACCGAACGACAGGCCGTCGGCGGGCTGGCGGGTGCGGAAGTCCATCAGGTCGGCGGTGGCCGGGTCGAAGACCGGCTCGGCGGTGCGGACGAACCAGCCGTGGAAGTGCTGGAGGAGTGTGGTGCGGGCGGCGGGCAGGCTGCCGAGCGGCCGGGAGTCGAACACCCAGCGCGCGTCGAGGACCCCTGGTGTGCCGTCGGGGTTCCGCAGCCGGACGCGGGCGCCGCCCGGCACGTCCTCCACCGTCTCGACGGTGGCCTCCAGGCGCCGTACGTGGGGGCTGCGCGCCAGGTCCCCGGCGACCAGGTCCTCGAAGTCGTCGGAGCGGATCATCTTGTACCGCAGCGGCCCTAGGTCCCCTTCGAACGGGGGCCCCGCCGGGGGCCGTACCCGCAGGTGCCGCCAGGAGGCCGTCACCGCGGCGTCGAAGCGGCCACGGCCCGCCTCCCAGAAACACCAGGTCCGGCGGGGTGCGCGCAGCGGGCCGGGCGGCGCGTCGACGAGGACCACGGACGGCGTGCGCAGTCCCGGCGCGGGCCCGGCCAGACGGTGGGCCAGGGACAGCCCGGCGGCTCCGGCCCCGATGACGGCCACCTCCGTCTCCGGCACTACGGCTCCTTCCGTGCTGTGCGTCCCGGTGCGTGTCGCGCACCCGGCCCCTGTTCCGGCCCATGTGCCCGAACGGATGCGGGTCACTCGTATGCGGCACGCGTCGGCCACGGTGCGTGAGGGATGTGGAAGGCATCGTCACAAGCGGTCCGCCGCGCCTCGGCCCGTACCGCATCCGCGTCCGGCCCACACGCCGAAGACGTGGTGACGAACTGCTCTGTGATCAGGACGAGAGGAACCGCGATGCGCTCCACACAGGCGAAGGAACACCATGCGGTCGCACCGCCGCCCCTCCCGCGCCCGGTGCCGCTGTCGGGTTCCCCCGTCCGGGTGCGTCCGGACGGCGCAACCGGCGAGGCCCAGGGTGCGATCCCGCCGGGCACGGGGGACGCGGGCGTGGCCGACGCGGACGTGCCGGCCGCCGTGGCCCGGGTGCTGGACCACTTCCTGGCCGGCCGTGTGGCCCGCGCCCGCGCCATGGACGTCCTGTTCGCCGAGGAACTGGCCGGCAGGGTCGTGCGGTTCACCCGGACCGGGGGCAAGCGGGCCCGCTCCCAGCTGCTGTGGTGGTCACTGCGTGCCTGCGGCGGCTCCGGGGAGGCGCTGACGGTGTCGGCCCTGCGGATCGGCGCCGCGCTCGAACTCCTGCAGACCTGCGCCCTGGTGCACGACGACGTGATGGACGGCTCGGTCCGGCGCCGCGGCCGGCCGGCGCTGCACGCCGAGCTGAGCGCCCAGTACGCCGGTTCGGCCTCGCCCCGGCGCGTGGGCCGCTTCGGGGAGGCCGCCGGGCTGCTGGCCGGTGATCTGGCGCTCGCCTGGTCGGACGACCTGGTCGCCGAGACACCGCTCGACCCGGTGCGGGCGTCCGCCGTGCGCCGTCTGTGGAGTGACATGCGCACGGAGATGGTGGCCGGCCAGTATCTGGAGGTGCAGGGACAGATCACGGGTGCGTACTCCCTGTCCCGGGCCCTGCGGGCGGCCTGTCTCAAGAGCGCCCGGTACTCCGTCGAGCGGCCGCTGGCGCTGGGCGCCGTGCTCGCGGACGCGGACGACGCCACGACGCGCGCGCTGCGCTCGGCCGGCCGCTGTGCCGGCATGGCCTTCCAGCTGCGGGACGACCTGGACGACGTCTTCGGTGACCCCCTGCGGACCGGGAAACCCTGCGGCGGTGACGTCCGCGAGGGCAAACCGACGTACCTGGTCGCTCTGGCCCGGGTCCGCGCCGAGACCAGCGGCGACCACTCGGCGCTGACCGTCCTGCGCCGCGCGCTGGGCAACGCGGGCCTGACCGAGCCGGACCTGGACCGGGTGCGGGAGGTGCTCACCGGCACGGGCGCCCGAGCGGCGGTGGAGGACAGGATCGGCCGCCTGATCGCCCAGGGCCTGCACCACCTCGACGACGCCCGCCTCGCGCACGTGCCCGGCGCCCGGCTCCGCCGCCTCCTCGCCGCCGCGGGCGACGGACCGGCCTCCACGGGGGACGGGCCGGGATGCGCGGACCACGAGCGACCGGTGCCGTGCGCGGACGCCGGGCCGGGCCCCGGGGAGGGCGGGGCGGCGGCCGGGGACGGCGGGCGGGCGTCGTCGGACGGCGGGACCCCGCGGCCGTCCGCGGGCGACGTGCCGGCATCAGGCCACGGGGCGGAGTCCGTGCCGTCCGGTGGCAGCGGTTCGTGTTCCAGGGGCGACGTGGGCGTGTCCGGGCCGGCGTTCCTGGCCGGTTCGGGTGCGCAGGAGTGCGGACGATGACGCGTACGCTGCCCGGGCGCAGCGATCACGTCGTGGTCGTGGGAGCCGGTCTGGCCGGGCTGTCGGCCGCGCTGCACCTGCTGGGCGCCGGACGCCGCGTCACCGTCGTCGAGCGGGACCCGCTGCCCGGTGGCCGGGCCGGACGCCTGGACCTGGGCGGTTACCGGTTCGACACCGGCCCGACCGTGCTGACCATGCCCGACCTCGCCGACGAGGCCTTCGCGGCCGTCGGTGACAGCCTGTACCGGCGGGTCGACCTGATTCCCCTGCACCCGGCCTACCGGGCCCGCTTCGCGGACGGCGCCACGCTCGACGTGCACACCGGCGCCGACGCGATGGCGGCGGAGGTGGAACGGTTCGCCGGGCCCCGGGAGGCGGCGGGCTACCGGCGGCTGCGCGACTGGCTGGAGAAGCTGTACCGGGTGCAGATGCGCCGCTTCATCGACGCCAACTTCGACTCCCCGCTGGACCTGCTGACCCCCGACCTCGCCCGGCTGGCCGCGCTCGGCGGCTTCGGCCGGCTCGATGCCCGGATCGGGCGTTTCCTCGCCGACGAACGGCTGCGCCGGGTGTTCTCCTTCCAGTCCCTGTACGCGGGGGTGCCGCCCGCCCGCGCTCTGGCCGCGTACGCCGTCATCGCCTACATGGACACCGTCGCCGGCGTGTACTTCCCCCGGGGCGGCATGCACGCGCTGCCGCGGGCCATGGCGGACGCCGCCGCCGACGCGGGCGCCGACCTGCGCCACGGGCAGGAGGTGATCCGGCTGGAACGCTCGGGGGCGCGCGTCACCGCCGTCGTCACCGACCGGGAACGCATCCCCTGCGACAGTGTGGTCCTCACCCCAGATCTCCCGGTCACCTACCGGCTCCTGGGCCGCCGTCCCCGCCGGCCGCTGCGCCTGCGCCACTCACCGTCCGCCGTGGTGCTGCACCTGGGAACGGACCGCACCTGGCCACAACTGGCCCACCACACCATCTCCTTCGGCGCTGCCTGGCGCACCACGTTCGACGAACTCACCCGCACCGGGCGGCCGATGAGCGATCCGTCCCTGCTCATCACGCGGCCCACCGCCACCGATCCCAGGCTCGCTCCCCCGGGCCGGCACCTGCACTACATCCTCGCGCCGTGCCCGAACACCGATATCGGACCGGATGCCGTCGCGTGGGGCGAACTCGGCCCCCGCTACCGGCGGACACTGCTGCGCGAGCTGGAGCGGCGCGGCCTGGACGGCATCGAGGCCGCCGTCGAGGAGGAGTGCCTCGTCACCCCTGCCACCTGGCGGGCCGCGGGCCACGCCGCCGGGACGCCCTTCTCGGCGGCCCACACCTTCGCCCAGACGGGCCCGTTCCGGCCGCGCAACCTGGTGCGGGGCACCGAGAACGCCGTGCTGGCCGGCTGCGGCACGACGCCGGGCGTCGGCGTGCCGACCGTGCTGGTGTCGGGGAAGCTCGCCGCCGCGCGGATCACCGGCCTGCCGCACCCCGCGGCCACCCGGCCGCAGAGCACGCCGAAGTCCGTGGAGGAAAGCACCGTATGACGGACCGTGAACTGGACGCGGCGGGGATCGGCGATCCGGCGCTGCGCGCCGCGTACGACCACTGCCGTGCGCTCAACGCACGGCACGGCAAGACGTACTTCCTCGCCACCCGGCTGCTGCCGGTCGAGCGCCGGCCCGCCGTGCACGCCCTGTACGGCTTCGCCCGCTGGGCGGACGACATCGTCGACTC
The DNA here is from genome assembly GCF_043195475.1 of Streptomyces sp. Y20. NCBI lineage: Bacteria > Bacillati > Actinomycetota > Actinomycetes > Kitasatosporales > Streptomycetaceae > Streptomyces > Streptomyces sp. Y20. Next base: position 129,811 of record NZ_JBIDDP010000006.1, on the reverse strand, counting down.
CCTCGACCCGGGCGTGGACACCTGGCGGCGCGGCGAGGTACTGGGGGAACTGCGGCGGAGCCTGGACGAGGGGCTGCGCGACGGGCACAGCCGCGAACCGGTGGTCCGGGCGCTCGCCGACACCGCACGCCGTTACGGCATCGACCACGCCCATTTCCGGGACTTCATGTCGGCCATGAGCGCGGACCTGGTGGTGACCGACTACGCCACCTATGCCGACCTGCGCGGTTACATGCACGGCTCGGCCGCGGTGATCGGTCTGCAGATGCTGCCGGTGCTGGGGACGGTCGTCCCGCGCGAGGAGGCCGCGCCGTACGCCGCCGCCCTGGGCGTCGCCTTCCAGCTCAGCAACTTCCTGCGCGACGTGGGAGAGGACCTGGACCGGGGGCGCGTCTATCTGCCCGCCGATCTGCTGGCCGGTCACGGAGTCGGCCGGGAACTGCTGCGGTGGAGCCGGGACACCGGGCGGCACGACCGCCGCATCACGGGCGCGCTGCGCGAGTTCGAGGCGCTGACCCGCGGTGTCTACCGGGAGGCGGCGCCGGGCCTGGCGATGCTGGACCCGGTGTCCCGCCCGTGCATCCGTACCGCGTTCGTCCTGTACGGCGGCATCCTGGACGCCGTCGCCCGGGACGGGTACGCGGTGCTGCACCGCCGCGCGGCGGTGGGGCACCGGCGCCGGGCCGCGGTCGCCGCCGACGGGCTCGTCCGGGTGGTCGCCGCCCGGCTGGCCGCGCGGCGCCGGCCGGGGCGCCCCGCCGCGCCGGGCCCACTGCCCGCCGCCGTGCGCGCCGCCTCGTGCCCGCCGGTCGCGGAGGAGGTCGCGTGAACCCCGTTCCCCCCGGCCGGCGCGGCCGGCTGCCGTTGTCGCTGCGGCGGCGCCCGGTGCCGTGGGAGCGTCAGCGGCCCACCTGGCGGGAGGCGCGGCCCGCGGTGATCGCACAGGCGCTGAAGCGGGCCCGGGCCCGTCCGTCCGGCAACTGGTACGTGGTCGGTGCCTCCGGCGACCTGCGTGGCGACCGCCCGCTCGCGCGGACCGTGGCGGGCCGGGAGGTGGTCGTCTGGCGCGGCGCCGACGGCAGTCCGGTGGGCGGCCCCGGCATCTGCCCCCATCTCGGCGCACCGTTGCGGGACAGTCCCGTGCGCTGCGGCACCCTGGTCTGCCACTGGCACGGGCTCGCCCTGGACGGTGGCCCGTCCGGGGGCTGGGCTCCCCTGCCGGTGCACGACGACGGCGTCCTGGTGTGGGTGCGGCTGGACGAGGCGGGCGGCGAGGCGCCGCTGGACGCGCCGGTCGTCGCGCCGAGGCCCGAGCGGGCGCGGGCGCTGACGGCCGTCTACACCGGGACGGGCGTGTGCGAGACCGAGGACGTCGTGGCCAACCGCCTGGACCCGTGGCACGGCGCGTGGTTCCACCCGTACTCGTTCGTCGACCTGTCGGTGGTCGGATCACCCGACGGCCCGGGCACCGAGGACGCGTTCACCGTCGACGTCTCCTTCAAGGTGGCCGGACGCCTCGTCGTACCGGTGCGTGCCGTGTTCACGGCCCCCGAACCGCGCACGGTCGTCATGCGCATCACCGAGGGCGAGGGGCAGGGCTCCGTGGTCGAGACGCATGCCACGCCCCTCGGGCGGGACGAGCGGGGCCGGCCGCGTACGGCGGTCGTCGAGGCCGTGATGGCCGCCTCCGACCGGCGGGGTTTCGCCGTCGCCCGCCGGGCGGCGCCGGTGCTGCGTCCGCTGGTCCGGGCGGCGGCGGGGCGGCTGTGGCGGGACGACCTCGCCTACGCCGAACGCCGCTGGCGGCTGCGCTCCACAGGGCGCTTCCCCGGCTGAGGGCCGGCCGGGCGGCGTGTGGCGGTGCGTCACCGGGCCGACAGGGGCTGGGCGCGGGCGATGAGGAGGGCGACGTCGTCGTGGCCGGCGGGGTGGCGGAGCTCCCGCAGGAGCCGGTCGCAGGTGTCCTCCGTGGAGCGGTCGCGCGGCGCCAGGAGACGCAGGAGGTCCGCCAGCCGTTCGTCGATGGGGTCGTCGCGGGTCTCGACCAGTCCGTCGGTGTAGAGGACCAGCTGATCGCCGGGCTCCAGAGCGAGCGTGGTGGTCTCGAAGGGGACGCCGCCGACTCCCAGCGGGATGCCGGTGGGCAGGTCGAGCAGTTCCGGCGGCCTGCCGGCGCGCATCAGCACCGGGGGCAGGTGGCCGGCGGAAGCCACGTGCAGCAGGGCCCGGTGCGGGTCGTGGACCGCGTAGACGCAGGTGGCGATGTACGGGTCCAGACCATGAGTGATCTTGTCGAGGTGGGTGAGGATCCGGGCGGGGTCCAGGTCGAGGTCGGCGAGGGTGGAGGTGGCGGTGCGCAGGCGGCCCATGGCGGTGGCCGCCGGGATGCCGCTGCCCATGACGTCGCCGACCGCGAGCGCGGTCCGGTCGCCGTCGAGGGGGATCACGTCGTACCAGTCGCCGCCGACCTCGCTGAAGGCCTGCGCGGGCCGGTACCGGGCGGCGACGTCCAGACCGGGATGGCGGGGCGAGAGCCGGGGCAGCAGGCTGCGCTGGAGGGTCTCGGCGGCGCTGCGGATGTGCTGGTGCAGGACGGCGTTGTCGATGCTCAGCGCGGCGGAGGAGGCCAGCTCGCAGGCGAGGGCCAGATCGTCGTCGTCGAACGGCTGGGGATTGCGGGCGCGGGCCAGGCCCATCACGCCGATGACCTCTCCGCGGGCGATGAGCGGGACGGCCATGTCGGAGTGGACCCCGGCCCGCGCCAGCAGGCGGGCGGCCTCGGGGCCGGAGGCGATCCGGGCGTGATCCTCCAGATGGGTGATCACGTGCGGACGGCGGGTGCGGATGCAGTGAGCCGCCGGGTGGTCCGCGTGGTACGTGGTGAGGCGGCCGGGCGGGACGATGGCGTCGGCGGCGTCGGTGGGGTAGGCCGTCTTCACCGCCAGGGCGCGGAACAGCGCGGGGCCCTCGCCCACGTCGGGACGGCCCGTCTGGAGGACGGAGTCCAGGAGGTCCACCGCGACCATGTCGGCCAGGTCGGGCACCACGACGTCGGCCAGTTCCCGCGCGGTGCGCTCCACCTCCAGGGTGGTGCCGATCCGTGACGAGCCGTTGGCCACGAGACGCAGGCGCTGCTGGGCCTGGTCGGCCTTCCGGGCCGCCTCGTACCGGTCGGTGACGTCGACGACCATGGTGGCGATGCCCAGTACGTGCCCGTGGTGGTCCTCCAGCCGGTACACCGACACCGCCCAGGCGTGATCGCGCTCCGGGTCGGCGGCGGTGCGGCCCACCACCTGCTGGTCCACCACGGGGGCGCCGGAGGCGAGGACCTGCCGCATCACGCCCTCTGCTTCCAGGAAGGGCGCGCCGGACAGGACCTCCAGGAAGTCGCGGCCGATGTGGTCGCCCTCGGGGACGCCGTGCATGGCCGCCAGCGCCGGGTTGACGGCCAGGTACCGCAGGTCGTTGTCCAGCACGGCCAGGCCGATCGGGGACTGGGTGACCAGCCGGGTTGACAGGGCCAGATTGCGCTCCACCTGCCGCAGGGTGGTGCGGTCGGTGGCCAGCCCCAGGGCGTAGTGGTCACCGAGGTTGTCCGTCAGCCGCATGTTGCGGAACTCGACCATCCGGGAGCTGCCGTCCTTGTGCCGGACGGGGAACGCCCCCGCCCAGCCCCGGCCCGTCGCCATCACGTCGGCGAACAGGGTGACCGCCGCGTCCTGGTTCTCGGGGTGGAGGAGCAGCAGTGCCGCGTACTGCCCGACGGCCTCGCTGCGGGTGTAGCCGAACAGCTCCTCCGCCTGCGGGCTCCACATGTCGATCTTGCCGTCGGCCTCCAGCAGCACCGCGGCGACGCCCAGCAGATCCATCAGCCCGCTCGGATCGGCCGCGCCGCCCCCCGGGCGGTCCGCCTGCTCCGAGCGCCGCTGCGCTCCTGTCATCCCACTCGCTCCTTCCGCCTGCCGGCCCCACCGGTGCGCCCGCCTCACCGCGCAGTCGGGTGACAGGGTCTTCCCACAGGCCAGCAGCCGCATCCACGATGCGGTACGGGACCTAGGGCGGCCAGGGGGACGCGCCGGGAAGGGTCCCGCGACCTACTCCGGCCCCCGTGTCCCGGGCGCCAAGCACGAGGTCCATGGAGCGCTCACCTCACTGTTCCGGCCAACACTCCACTTCTACCCCTCCCGGACGCCGGGTGTCCCGCCAAAGAGGTGCCGAGACCGCACGGCATGCCGGGATGGGCCCGCGGCCGGTGGGAGCGGGGCGCGGAAGGGCACGCCGGACCGGGCCGCCTTCCGCCCGGCCGGGCGGAAGCGCACCGCGCCGTACCGCGCGGCGCCGCGCCGGGGTCACCGCCACCCCCTTCGGCGCGGGCGGGTGCGGAACGGGCAGGGTGATGTATCCGGCTCGCGCCGATGGCCGCGGCGCGTCAACGGGGGCACACCGGCGCGCCGGCGGCGGCACACCTCCGCTGCCGCTGCGTACCGGCAGGTCCGACGTCCCGCCGGTCAGGACGGTTGGCGGGGTTCGCGGGTGTCTCCGCCGGGCTCCGGCCACGGCCGGCCGGCCCACCGCGCCTCACGGGCACCCTGCTCCGCGGGTGTGCTCTCCTGGGCCTCGTCCGGCGGTGTGTCCGGTTCGTACAGCGTGCGCAGGAGTGCGTGGGGTGCGGACGGGTCGAGGAGTACCGCCCCGGTCGTGTCGGTTCCCTCCGCGTCCCGGGGCAGCAGGAGTCGCCGGGCCGCCAGGTGGGCCGCGAGCAGGCGGGCCGTCGTCACCACGTCGGCGGGGTGGGGGCCGTGCTCACTGTGTGCGACGGCGGCGACCACGGGGACGCGGCCGTCGTCGAGCAGGGTGCGCAGGACCCCGGGGTCGGCCACGAGGTCTCCGGAGGCCGTGCGGGTGAGCGTGTGGCCGTCCTCGCCCGTGATGCCGACGGCCAGCGGGCCGTGGGCGTTGACGAGGCCGACGAGGCGCCGCTGTACCAGGCCCGCGGCCACCGTGCGCAGCGCGGCGCCCTCGTCCTCGCCCGGGGCCCGACGGACCGGCTCGGGGCCGGCGTCGTGCACGACGACCGGCCGGGCCCCGCTGTACCGCAGGAACGCCAGGTCCTGGGCGAACGCCTCGCCGAGCGCGCCGGGGGCGAGCACGGCCCGCCCCGCGACGACGACCACGGCACCGCCGTGGAGGGATCTGATCAGCGGCAGGGCGCCGACGAGTGCCGCCACCGCGCGGAGCGCCTCGCGCTCCGCGCCCCCGGCCGCCGTGCCGGCCACGGACGGGTACCGGATCAGGCGCCCCTGCGGTGGTGGAGCACCCCGTCGCTCCAGATCCGGTCCACCCTGCCCCAGGCCATGGCGGAGGCGACGTCCGGGAAGAAGCCGTGTCCGTTGAGGTTGGCGCTGGTGTTGCACAGGACGGGGACACCGCTGAGCCGGTGGTAGGCGGTCAGTACCTCCGCCAGGAACGGGTCGTCGTCCCGGGAGACGGTCTGGAGCCGTGCCGTGCCGTCGAGGTGGACGACCGCCGGGATCCTGTCGAGCCATTCGGGGCGCACTTCGTGCTCGAACAGCATGTAAGGGTCGGGGGTGCCGGGGGCGAAGACGGCCGGGGCCTCCTCGACGAGGCAGATCGGGGCGACCGGGCGGTAGGGCTCGCGGTCCTTGACCCGGTTCAGTTCGTCCTTCATCGCCGCCCGGGTGGGCGCGGCCAGGATGCTGCGGCCCCCGAGGGCCCGCGGTCCCAGTTCGGCGCGCCCCTGGAGGACGACCACGGGCATGCCCGATTCATGGAGTTCCTGGGCGAGTTCGGCGGGGGTGCAGGGCGTCGCGGTCCAGCCGTCGGGGGTCTGCGGGCTGGGCTGCAGGGCCGGGCCCAGCCGTACGTGCCAGTCGACGGGCCGCAGGCCCTCGTGGCGGGCCCTGCCGAGCACGGCGGCGCCGATCGCCGATCCCGAGTCGTTGGGGAACGGCGGAACCCAGACGTCGGCGAACTCCGGGAGGGCGCGCAACGCGTTGTTCCACTTGATGTTCAGGGCGCAGCCACCGGCGAAGCACAGGTTGAACGGCCCGGGTCCGCGCGCCGCGTCGACCTTCTGGGTGATGCGTTCCAGGAGCAGTTCCTGGAAGAAGGTGTGGACGCTCGCCAGGACGTCCTCGTCGGCGATTCCCCGGGGTTCCACCCGGTCGCGTACGGCCTGGAAGAACTCGTGGACGGGGGGCACCGACGGTTCGAAGAGGCTGCCGTAGCCGCCGACCGAACGGCGGTACTCCACGGACTCCGGCAGGTCGCTCTCGAAGATCCGGTGGAACTCCTCGCGCAGCGCGGTGAGTACGTCCTCGTGCGGCTGTCCGAGCGCGATGTACGCCATCAGCTTGCCGGCCACCGAGAGGTCGTCCACCGTCGGTGACTGGACCTCGCGGCGGAACGGGCCGAAGTGGTGGCCGGCGATGGCGTAGGCGTGGCCGAGCAGCGGGAAGAGTTCGCCGAGGTTCTCCACGCCGGTGTCGGGGTCGGCCCAGTACAGCCGGGGGAAGAGTCCGCCGTCCCAGACGAGGACGAAGGACGGCTCCCCCCGGCGGGCGAAAGGGCTGGAGCAGTAGGCGCTCGCCAGGTGTCCGGCGGCGTGCGCGTAGCTCGTGTAGGGGTAGGTGCGGCCGTCCATCGGGAACTCACCGGATGCCCCCGGCGCGGCCAGGTCGGGGCAGGCCGCTGATTCCCGGTAGGGACCGACGGCGAGTTCCACCGGGACCGAGGCACTCAGCAGGGAAACCACGCCCGAGACGTCACCGTCCCAGCCGTCCACGACCCATTCGTCGACGTCCTGCGGCTTGTAGCCGAAATCTTCGAGAATTCCGGGGATCTGGCTGAGGTCGGAGACGGTGCTGTACCGCAGACCGTTCCCTATCTTTTCCATCTCGACGCTGAAAACGAGGCGATCGTCGTCGAGCAGGGCCACCGCTCCGTCATGCGTGAGCTTGAGTCCGCAGACAATCAATTTTCCACTCCCTGATCATCCTGAAGCAATGGCCCCAGTGTTACCGGTCATCGAGTCGCAGACAATAAAGAGACGACTTGCGGCCGGCGGGGGACAGGCGCCGCCACTCTTCCGGGGCGCAGTCCGGGTCGACTTCTTGAAAGCCCTGCCGCGTGAACCAGGCGCCCCCGTGTTTCGAGGCCGCGAGAATCGCGGTGCGCCCGCTGTCGGCCGCCCGCCGGACGGCGTGACGCAGTAGGGTCCGGCCGATTCCTCTGCCCTGGAACTCCGGCGGGACGCAGAGGTTGTATATGACCAGGCATCGCGGCACCGGCAGCAGTCCCATACAGCCCGCGAGGGTGTTTTCGCGGGCCGCCGTTCCGTGGAGCGCCGTCCCTTGGACCGCTGTTTCCGGGACCGCCACGAGGAATTCGTCGATGTGCCGCGCGAAGGTGTCCGGCGAGCGTCTGAGCAGCCGGTCCGCGGCCGCGAACGGCGCGGAGATCCGGGCGAGCTCCCCGGCGTCCCCGGGGCGCGCCCGCCGTACCGGCACCTCCTGGTCCGCCGGCCGGGGCCGGGCGTCGACCCCGGTCCCGCCGGGTCCGGGCCGGCCGCGGGCACCGGCCCGCGGATCACGAAGCATCGGGTTCGGCGCAGGCGCCCGTGCCGCCCTTCCGGTTCCCTCCGAAGCCGAGTCCGAAGGGCTGGTCGACGGGCATCAGCTCGATCATGTTGACGTTGACGTGCGGCGGCCGGTCCAGGCACCAGGCGATGCCCTGGGCCACGTCGTCGGCCGTGAGAGGCGTGACACCGGCGTAGAGGGCCGCCGCGCGCGTGTCGTCCCCCTCGTAGCGGACCTGGGCGAACTCCGTCCTCGCCATGCCGGGCGCGACGCAGCTGACCCGGACTCCGGTGCCCTGGAGGTCGACGCGCATGTTGAGGGAGAGCTGGTGCACGAACGCCTTCGTGGCGGCGTAGACGTTGCCGCCCAGGTAGGGGTACTCGGCCGCGATGGATCCGACGTTGACCACGTGCCCGTCGCCACGCGCGACGAGCCGGGGCAGCACGATTTCGGTCAGATTCAGCACACCTGTGACGTTTGTGTCGATCATTTCACGCCAGTGCTGCGAGCCGCCCTGCTGGAGCGGGCCGAAGCCCTTCGACAGGCCCGCGTTGTTCACAAGCACCGAAATGTCGCGGTATTCGGCGGGTAGACCGTCGAGGGCTCTGCCCAGGGAGTCCGGGTCCCGCACGTCGGCGACCACAGGGAGAATGGCTCGATATGGATCCTCTTCGGCGAGCGTTTTGAGCCGTTCGGCGCGGCGAGCGAGGGCAATGACTGCGTATCCTCTTGCAGACAGCACCTGCGCGATGCGCGCACCGAATCCGGACGAGGCGCCAGAAACCAACGCAATGCCACGAGGCTCCGTACCGTCCGACATATCCCTCTCGTTCCCCCTGCAACAGGTCGCAGAGTTTCACGTAGGCCTGCACCCCGTGTCAAGGTGCACTTCATGACCGGTCATGCAGCGGGTTCCCCGCGCGCCGGCCTCAAGAAGAGGATTTCGGGTCACGCGCCCTCCAGGAAAGGAAGTAGTGAAGAGAGCTTCACCGCATGACCACCCGTAACTTCTTGCCAGTCAATCACGCACACACGCGACGTCGCCATGTGACGCACGTCACATGTGCGATCGGTGGCAGGCCCTTGAGGATCATGACTACAGTCGAAAGCTAAGTCCCAGCACTACAGCGCGAAATCCTGCGGCGATAAAGGGCGGAAATCCAGCCCCCGAACGCCCGGATAGAAAGCCTCGCGGGGAAACGGGGGAACATGCCGGCCCACCTGTTCGGTGGCGCAGTACGAATTTTCCGCCCCCGGCCTGTGCCGCCCATTCGCCACGGGGCCGAATACGGATTTCGAAGACACCACAAGAGCCGACCCCCGTTGACCACCGGCCTCGACTCGCAAGGGAACGCAGCGTGCCCGTCATCCAGAAACGCCATCTTCGTGCCTCCGTCGTCGCGCAGCCGTTGCTGCACCGCTGGTACGCCTGGCCCTACCTCCTGGCACCGCACACCGGGGCGCTGAACCTGCGCGAGAGACTGCTTCCCATCCTCCGCAACTACGTCATGTCCCCGGCGCTGCACCGCAACGCCCTGGCGGACCCGTCCCGTTACGGCGGACCGTTCCTCAACCCGGGCGGCGCGGGCACCGACGATGTGCAGGCACTGCTCGACACGACCCTGCGGGACGCGGCGGCGCGCCTCACCCTCGCGGACGACATCGACCGCCTGCGGGCCCTGCTGGCCGAGCGGGCCACCGGCGGCCCCCTGGAGTCCCTGTACCCCGAGGTCCCCGAATCGCTGCGCGGCTGCGTCGAGTTGGTCTACGACACGGCGAACCACCCCTCCTTCCGCTTCTTCGAGTCGCTGCTGTACCGCTCCCCCGCGTTCGAGGAGCACGGCCAGACCCTGTCGCTGACCGCCGTCCCCCCGCGCGACCAGCCCTTCGTGTACGGCAGTCCCGTGCTGCCCTCGCCCGAGCGCCTCGACATCGGCGTGCCGTTCTCCGACGCCGTGTGGGACGACGTGTTCGCCGCCCGTCTCCAGCCCGTGGACACCCGGGAACTGGCCGAGCGGCTGGGCCTGGACGCCGCCGGGGCGACCGGCTTCGACGCGCTCTTCCACGACGAGGTCCCCCGCACCCCGGACCGCGTCCCCGACGGGCAGGTGCGCATGCGCTACTTCGGGCACGCGACGGTCCTGGTGGAGACCTCGGCGGGCTGCGTCCTGCTCGACCCGCTGATCGGCTACTCCGACGACGGGTACGAGCACTTCGCCCTGGCGGACCTGCCCCACCACATCGACGCCGTGGTGATCAGCCACTTCCATTCGGACCACTTCTCGCTGGAGACACTTCTCCAGCTGCGCACCCGCATCGGCACGATCGTGGTCCCCCGCGCCTCCGGCGGCACGCTCCAGGACCCCAGCCTGAAAGTGATGCTGGAGGCCCTGGGCTTCCGCCGGGTGGTGGAGCTGGGCGAGCTGGACACCCACCGGGCCGCCGAGGGACTCGACGTCGTGGGTCTGCCCTTCATCGGCGAGCACGCCGACCTCGACATCCGCACCAAGATGGTGCCGCTGGTCCGCGCGCTCGGCCGTTCCTTCATGTTCGCCACCGACATCACGCCGATCGAGCCCGCCCTCTACGACCGGGTGCGCGACATCGTCGGCGAGGTCGACGCGCTGTTCGTCGGACTCGAGTGCGTCGGCGCCTCCCTGAGCTGGCTCTACGGCCCGCTGATGGAGGCCAAGCTGACCCGCGAGCAGAACCAGTCGCGGCGGCTGAAGGGCTCGGACGCCGCCATGGCGGACCGGCTGGCCCAGCAGGTGGGCGCCCGGCACGTGTACGCCTACGCCATGGGCCTCGAACCCTGGCTGAAGCACCTCACCGGCTCCGAGTTCGACGCCGAGTCCGAACCGGTGCGCCAGAGCGGCCTGCTGGAGGAACTGTGCCGGCGGCGCTCGGTCGGCTCGGAGCTGCTGTACCGGCAGGCCGAACGCCTGTGGCCGGCCGCCGAGCCGCGCTCCTGAGACCGCCGGGAACGCGATGAAGCCCTCCCCCACCACCGCACGCCCGCCGACCGCGCGGGAACTGGTGCGCCCCCGGCCACGGCCCGAGGCACCCACCGTCCTGTACTGCTTCCCGCACGCCGGCGGCGCGGCCTCGGCCTACCGGCCGTGGCCCACGGCCCTGCCGGACGGGATCGAGGTGGTGGCCGTCCAACTCCCGGGACGCGAACACCGGATCACCGAACCGCCGTGCGTGGACCCCGCCCGGCTCGCGGACACGATCGGCGCCGATGTCGCGGCGCACGGCTCCCGGCCCTACGCCCTGTTCGGACACAGCATGGGCGCCCTCGTCGCCTTCGAGGTGGCCCGCGCCCTGTCCGCCGACGACCGGTCGACGAGCCCCGCCCTGCTCGCCGTCTCGGGGATGGAGCATCCCGGCTCCGGGCGGCCCCGGCCTTCACTGTCCCGGCTGCCCGAGGCGGAACTGCTCGCGTGGATGGCGGCCCTGGGCGGATCACCGGCGCAGGCGCTCGCCGACCCGCAGCTCCTGGAGATCCTGCTCCCCGTGCTGCGGGCCGACCTCGCCTGGCTGGAGGGATACGTACCGCGGCCGGCGCCCCGGCTGGCGTGTCCCCTCTCGGTCTTCGCGGGCGAGCGGGACGACCGGGTCGCACTGCCGGGCCTGGAGGCCTGGGCCGGCGAGACGCGGGAGGCGGCCACCGTACGCCGGTACCCCAGCGGCCACTTCTACGCGGACGACCAACTGCGGCTCGTGTGCCGGGACCTGGCGGACGACCTCGCCGACGCCCTGGACACGCGCGGGGCGGTGCGGTGAACGGGGGCGAGCGGCGCTGGCTCGTCGAGTGGCAGCCGCCGGCCACGGCCCGGCTGCTCCTGGTGTGCCTGCCGCACGCGGGCTCGGGGGCCTTCCAGTTCCGTCAGTGGCAGGAGCTGGCCGGCCCCGGGATCGCCGTGGTCGCCGTACAGCTGCCGGGGCGGGAGAACCGGTGGCGCGAGGAGCCGGCGACGCGCGCGGAGGAGGTGGTCCGGGAGCTCGTCCCGGTGCTGGCCGCCCGGCTCGACCTGCCCTACCTCGTGTTCGGGCACAGCATGGGCGCCCTGCTCGGATACGAGCTGGCGCGTGCCCTCGGTAGCGGGTACGGGTCGTGGCCCGTCGGGTTCGTGGCCTCCGCCTGCCGTGCGCCGGACGCCCAGGGGGCGCCGACCGGGGCGGCGGCCATGAGCGACGCCGAGCTGGTGGCCGAACTGGCCGAGCACGGCGCCGTACCGGACTACGTGGCCGCCAGCGAGAAGCTGGTCCCCATCGTCGCCCGCCCCCTGCGCGCCGACCTCACCCTGTGCGACCAGTACCGCCCGCCGGCGGCGGACGCCGTACTGCCCTGCCCGATCCACGCCTGGCGGGGCAGGGACGACCTCGGCGTCACGGACGAGCACGCCGGGCAGTGGGGCGCCTGGTCGGCCGCGCCGGCCGGCGTGCGCCGCTTCGACGGCGGGCACCTCTACCACCTCGACCACCCCGACGAGGTCGTGGACGCGCTCCGCCACCTCGGTGAGAGGGCCCGTACGGGCGTGGGGGACTAGCCCGCCGCCCGTCCCCGCCGGCCTCCCGGCCGGCCCGCGCCCTGGTCCCGAGCCCACCGAGACACGTCAGAAGGAATCGCGTTGCCGAGGAACGACCCACTGCCCGACACCGGAGAACCCGATCTCCGGTCGCCCCGGCGCTATCTGCTCTGGCTGCTGCGCCGGCAGGCCGGTACGGCGACGCTCGGGGTGTTCTGGGGCTGCCTGTGGATGGCCGGCATGGGGCTCACCCCGCTGGCCGTCGGCGGGGCCGTCGACGCGATCAGCGACAAGGACACCGGGGACCTCCTCGCCTGGACCGGGGTGGTCCTCGGGCTCGCCCTGGTGACCACCGCCGGCAGCGTGCTGCGGCACCGGTGCGACACCGTCGGACGGCTGAAGGCGAACTACCTGACGGTCCGTCTCGTGGTCCGGCAGGCGGTCACCCTGGGCGGCGGGCTGCGCGACCGCGTCGCCGACGGCGACATGGTGACCGTCGGCACCGCCGACATCTCGCGGATCGGGGCGCTGCCCGGCGCCGTGGCCCGCGGCGCCGGCAGCGCGGTCACCATCGTCGTGGTGGCCGTGGTCCTGCTGTCCACCTCGCTGCCCCTGGGGCTGCTGGTGCTGCTCGGGGTGCCGGTCCTGCTGGCCGGCACGGGTCCGCTGCTGCGTCCCCTGCACCGGCGTGTCGGGCGGTACCGCGAGCTGGAGGGCGAACTGACCCGGCGGGCCTCGGACATCGTGGCCGGACTCCGGGTACTGCGCGGCATCGGCGGCGAACGGGCATTCTGGGGGCGCTACCGCGCGGACTCCCAGCGGCTGCGGCAGGCCGGTGTCGAGGTCGCCGAGGTGGAGTCGGTACTGCCCGCCGCCGAGGTCCTGCTGCCCGGCGTGCTGGTGGTGGCCGTGGTCTGGACCGGCGCCCGGCTCGCCCTCGCGGGTGACGTCTCCCCCGGCGACCTGGTGGCCGCGTACGGCTACGCGGCGTTCCTGATGCTGCCCATGCGCACGGTGACCTCGGCCGTGCAGGTCGTCGTCGGCGCCAACGTGGCCGCCGGGCGCGTGGTACGGGTGCTCGCCGTCGCACCTGATCCGACCGCGGGCACGGCACCGGCCGTCCTGCCGGAGGCCCCCGATCTCGTCGACGCCGCCACCGGGCTGACGGCGCGCCACGGCAGGCTCACCGCCGTCGTGTCCGCCACCCCGGAGGAGAACGCCGAGCTCGCGGAGCGGCTCGGCCGCTACCGCGAGGGCGCGGTGACCCTGGGCGGGGTGCCGCTGGACACCCTGCCGGTGGAACAGGTGCGCCGGCACATCCTGGTGGTGCGCAACAGCGACACGCTCTTCTCGGGAGTGCTCCGCGACGAACTCGCCGCCGGCCGTACGGACCAGGAACTGGCCGCCGCGCTGCACACCGCCGGCGCCGAGGACATCGTCGACGCACTGCCCGACGGGCTCGGCAGCGTCCTCACGGAGCAGGGCAGCAGCCTCTCGGGCGGACAGCGCCAGCGGCTGCGGCTGGCCCGGGCCGTCGCGTCCGGAACCCCCGTGCTCGTCCTGGTCGACCCGACCAGTGCGGTGGACGCCCTCACCGAGGCGGGCGTCGCCCGGCGGCTGCGGCGGGCCCGCGCGGGACGGACCACCGTGGTGATGAGTTCCAGCCCGCTGCTGCTGGACCAGGCCGACGAGGTGGCCTTCGTCGTCGACGGCAAGGTGGTCGGCACCGGCGCGCACCGCGACCTCGTGGCCCGCAACCCCCAGTACGCCACCGCCGTCCTGCGGGACGGAACATGACCGGCCGCGCCCAGCACCGGTCCTCCGGCATCCCGCGAAGGAGTGCGCTGTGAGTCTTCCGGTCGCCGACGCCCCCGCGGTGCGCCGCCACGTCCGAGAACTGGTCAGGGGCCGCGCCGGCCTGCTCGGCCGGACGGTGGCCTGGTTCGTGCTCGCCACCGCGTGCGGGCTGGTCGTCCCCGCGCTGCTCGGCCGTCTCGTGGAACAGGTGCAGCAGGACGTCTCCACCACCCGGGTGGACGTCGTCGTCGCGGTGATCGCCGGACTGCTGCTGCTCCAGGGCGTGTTCACCAGGACGGCCCGGCTGCTCGGCGCCCGGCTCGGCGAGCAGGTGCTCGCGGACATCCGCGAGGGCTTCGTCCAGCGGGTGCTGTCGCTGCCCCTGTCCGCCGTGGAGAAGGCGGGCACCGGTGATCTGCTCACCCGCGGCACCCGGGACGTGGACTCGCTGTCCAGAGCCGTGCGCATGGGCGCCCCGTCCATCCTCGTGGCGGGCCTGTCCGTGCTGCTCACCTTCGTCGCGCTACTGCTGACCAGCCCGCTCATGGCGCTGCCGTGCCTGGTGGCCGTACCCCTGATCGCGGGGTCGACGCGCTGGTACCTGAAGCGCGCGCGGACGGCGTACCTGGCGGAGGCGGCCGGTTACTCGGATCTGACGCAGGGGCTGGCCGAGACCGTGACGGGTGCCCGTACGGTCGAGGCGCTGGGCCTCGCCGAGCGGCGGATCCGCCGTACGGACGAGGACGTCCTGCGTTCCAACGCCGCCGAGCACCGCACGCTCTTTCTGCGCAGCGTGTGGTTCCCGCTGATGGACTTCGGCTACGTCCTGCCGGTGGCCTCGACCCTGTTGTGCGGCGGCCTCTTCCACATCCACGGGTGGGTGAGCCTCGGGGAGGTCACCGCGGCGACGCTGTACACCCGCGCGGTGATCGATCCGCTGGACGAACTGCTCGGCTGGCTGGACGAACTCCAGGTCGGTGACGCCTCGCTGGCCCGCCTCGTCGGGGTGGGCGCCGCCCCGGCCGGGGACACCGGCGCGGGCCGCCGTCCGCAGGGCCGCGACGTGGCGGCGCACGAGGTCAGCTACGCCTACCGCGAGGGCCACGACGTCGTCCGCGGGGTCACCCTGCGGGTGCGGCCAGGTGAGCGCGTGGCCGTCGTGGGGCCGTCCGGCGCGGGCAAGTCGACACTCGGCCGTATCCTCGCGGGCGTCCATCCGCCGCGCGGCGGGACGGTCACCATCGGCGACGTGCCGGTGGCCGAACTGCCCCTGGAGGAGCTGCGCCGGCATGTCGCGCTGGTCACCCAGGAACACCACGTGTTCCTCGGGACGGTCCGCGACAACGTGACGCTGCCGGTGCCGGACGCGACGGACGAACAGGTGACGGCCGCGCTGGACGCGGTGGACGCCGGCGACTGGGTGCGCGGGCTGCCCGGGGGGCTCGACACCGGGATCGGCCCGGGCGGCCACGAGGTGTCCCCCGCCCAGGCCCAGCAGCTGGCACTCGCCCGGCTGGTCCTCGCCGACCCGCACACGCTGGTGCTGGACGAGGCCACCTCGCTGCTCGACCCCCGGGCGGCCCGGCAACTGGAACGTTCCCTGGCGGCCGTGCTGCGCGACCGCACCGTCATCGCCATCGCCCACCGGCTGCACACCGCGCACGACGCCGACACCGTCCTCGTCATGGAGGACGGCCGCGTCACGGAGCGCGGCGGCCACGACGAACTGGTCGCCGCCGGCGGGGCCTACGCGGCCCTGTGGGACTCCTGGCACGGCCGGGCCCCCGACACACCCCGTACCTGAGCACACCCCAACCCTCCGGCAGCGGAACACGAACCGGATCAGGAGAGTGACGTGAAACCGGACACCACCCACATCGTCGATGCCGCGGCGGTCGCCACAGTCGTCAGCGAGGTCGGCCTCGGCCGGCTGTACGACCTGGCCACCGAACGCCTGACCGAAGTACTCACCTCGAGCGGTCCTGCTCGCGCCGAGATGAAGACGCGCGACGGATTCCTGCTCACCACCCCCAGGCTGGGGCTGCTCGAATGGATGCCGGCGGTCCGTCCCGGCGCGACGGTCTCCATGAAGCTGGTGGGCTACAACCCGCACAACCCCGTCAAGAACCAGCTCCCCACCATCCTCTCCACCCTGCTCGCCTTCGACGTCGAGTCCGGGCACCTGCGCGCGATCGTGGACGGCACGTTCGCGACGGCGATACGGACGGGGGCCGCGTCCGCGCTGGCCTCCCGGGCGCTGGCCCGGCCCGACAGCAGTGTCCTCGGGCTCATCGGCTGCGGCGCCCAGGCGGTGACGCAACTGCACGCCCTGGCGCGGGCGTTCCCGCTCACCGAGGTCCTGGTGTGCGACACCGACATCCGGGCGGAGAGCAGCTTCGCGGCCCGGGCGCGGATGCCCGGCGGGCTGGTCCGGGTGGCCGAGCCGGCGGAGGTGG
This sequence comes from Streptomyces sp. Y20, assembly GCF_043195475.1. Taxonomy (NCBI): domain Bacteria; kingdom Bacillati; phylum Actinomycetota; class Actinomycetes; order Kitasatosporales; family Streptomycetaceae; genus Streptomyces; species Streptomyces sp. Y20. The sequence continues at coordinate 113,428 of NZ_JBIDDP010000006.1, read as the reverse complement.
AGGAGCGCGCCGACATCCTGTGCACGGCGACCTCCGTCGCCCCCGACCAGGGTCCGGTGCTCCAGGGCACGTCCCTGCGGCCCTGGGTGCACATCAACGCGGTCGGCTCGGACATGCCCGGCAAGACCGAGCTGCCCCTGGACCTGCTGCGGGACGCCGTCGTCGTCCCCGATCACCGGGAGCAGGCGATGGCGGAGGGCGAGTGCCAGCGGCTGCGGCCGGAGGAGATCGGTCCCTCGCTCACGGAGCTGCTGACGGATCCCGCCCGGCAGGCGGAGCTGCGTGACCGGCGCACCGTCTACGACTCGACCGGGCTGGCGCTCCAGGATCTCGTGATGGTGGAGCTGCTGGAGGAACTGGCCGGGGAAGCGGGGGCGGGACACCGGCTCGTGATCGAGGCGACCGCGCACGACCCGCAGGACCCCTACTCGTTCCTGCCCGAATCGGTCTCGCGGGCGCCGTGGCCCGCACAGGAGGTGTGACCCCGTGCCCCAGCCCACCGACCGCCCGGACCCGCCCGGCGGCAACCGGCATCCTGAGCACCGCGGGCCGGTCGTGAACATCGGCGCCCGGACGGTCCTGGAGCTCGTCGACCGGGAGACGGCGGCCCGCCCGGACGCCTGGGCGGTGTGCGAACAGGGCCGGCGCCCGGTGTCGTACGCGGAACTGGACCGGCTCGCGGACACCGTGGCCGCCCATCTGGCCGGCACGTTCGGGATCGGCCGCGGCGACACCGTGCTGATCGCCGCACGGGCGGGCGTGGACTTCACCGCGGTGGTGCTCGGGACCCTGCGGGCGGGTGCGGCCTATCTGCCCGTGGACATGACCTATCCGCGCGAGCGGATCGAGCAGATCCTGCGCGCCGGCAGCGCCCGGCTCACGGTCCTGGACGAGGGGGTGCCCGGCACGGCCGTGGCGGACCGGAACGCGGCGGCGACCACGCTGACCCGGCTGCTCGCGGAGTATCCGGGCCCGCCGCCGGCCCGCCCCCGGATCGCCTCCGAGGACGCCGCCTACGTCATCTTCAGCTCCGGCTCGACAGGCGCGCCGAAGGGCATCGTGCAGACGCACCGGTGCCTGGCCAACCTGGCGGCCTGGCAGGCGAACGGGTCCGGTCTGGGCCGGGAGCGCAGGGTGTTGCAGTGCGCGCCGCTCACGTTCGACGTCTCCGTCCAGGAGATCTTCTACACCCTGGCCTCCGGCGGCTGCCTGTACGTCCCGCACCCGGACGTACGGCGTGACCCGCGTGACCTGGTCGAGTACGTCATCGGCGAGGGGATCGAGGTGGTCGACTTCCCGCAGTCCCTCATCGACATCCTCATGTCGCTGCCCACCACCCTCGAACACGCCCCGGCGCTGCGGCACATCATCAGCGCGGGCGAGACGGTCCGGGTCACGCCGGCGCTGGAGGGGCTGCTCACCCGGCGTCCCGAGGTCACCCTGCACAACCACTACGGGCCCGCCGAGAACCACATGGTGACCAGCCATTCGATGAGCGCGCGGCGCGGGAACCTGGAACCCCGCCCGCCGGTCGGGTCACTGGTGTGGAACACCTACATCCGCATCCTGGACGAGGAGGGGAACCCGGTGCCCGACGGTGAGGTCGGCGAGGTGTACATCGGCGGGGTGGGGGTGGCCCGCGGTTACACGGACCCGGAACTCACCCGGACCGTCTTCGTGGAGGACCCCTTCCTGCCCGGGGCCCGGCTGTACCGCACCCGGGACCGGGGCGTCTGGCGGGCCGACGGGACGCTCGGGCTCCTCGGGCGGATCGACGACCTGATCAAGATCCGTGGCAACGCGGTGGAGCCCCGGGAGCCGGAGTCCCGGCTCACCGCCCTGCCCGGGGTCAAGGACGCGGCGGTGTTCGGGGTGGCGCGGGCCGACGGTGGCACGGAGCTGCACGCGGCGCTGACCGGCGATCCGCCGCCGGCGCAGGAGCTGCGTCGCGCGCTGCTCGCCGTGCTGCCGGACTACATGGTGCCGGTGCGCTGGTGGGTGACGGACGAGCTGCCGTACTCGGCCAACGGCAAGCTGGACCGCAGGGCCCTGCCCGGGCCGGGGGCCGCGCAGCTCGCCGTGGTCCCTCACCAGGCGAACGTCTCCCGGTAGCCGCGCTTCTCGATGCAGTACGTGCGGAACGCCTCCGCCTTGGCGACCATGACCTCGTCGCCGGTGCGCCGTGCGGCCTCGGCGAACCAGTCGAAGGCCGCCGTCGCGTGTGCCCGCCGCTCGAAGTGGAGCGCGGCGAACCGGCGGAAGGAGGCGCGCATGGTCGCCCGGGTCAGCCGCGGGCCGGAGCCGATGAGTTCCTCGACGTCGGCGTCGGTCACCTCGGGGAGGTCGAGGACGCGCACGGGCCGCGCCGCCGGGACGTCGCCGCGGATCTCGACCGGCTCGGCGGCGCCGGCGAAGTCGAGGCAGAGGGAGAGCCGGGCGGGTCCCGCGCTGCTGCGTGCCGAATGCGGGTCGGTGGTGTGTATCTTCCAGACCTCACCGCGACGGAGGTGGTAGACGAGGTCGTTCTCGGAATGCAGGGATTCCTCGCCGGTACGCAGCGGAATCTGCACCCGGGTGCCCGGTTCGGTGAATTCCAGGAAGTCCACATGCGGGGCGAGAATTCCGTCGGCGAGGCTGAAGATACGCACCCACTGCAGTCGGTCCAGCGGGAAGTGCTCAGTCACCAGGGACATGATGCCCGGCAGTTCCCTACCCAGATCGGTGAGGGTCAGCCGGTCGCCGTGCGGACGGAACGCGGTGTCGGACTCGGCGCCGCTGCCATTGGCCAGCACATGGGCCGACCACGAACCGAAGGTGAAGGCGTCGTACTCGCCTCCGGCGTCATGCCGGTCCACGAGGGCCAGCTCCGCTTCCAGGTCGTAGGAGTCGATGGGCAATACCGCAAGCCGCTGGGACTTGAGCAAGGCAATCCCCCTTCACCATATGGTGACATGACGCGCTGAACATATGCCGGCGCCTTCCGCTCGCCACCCTAACCCGACAGAGATACGAGGGCAATGACAGCAATCTCCGCCAGCCGGAAGGTTATTGACAAGATCCGGAGTGTTTGTGCAGGGTTTTTTTCCGCAGAGTTCTGCCGTCACGGAGTGGAATCATGACTGACCTCACCCAGGATCTGTGCCGGCTGTTCGCGCGGGCACTCGAGCTGGAGTACGTGACCGACGACACGGACTTCTACCTCGCCGGCGGACACAGTCTGTCGGCGCTGGCCCTCGCCGTGTCCGTCGAGGAGGCCGTCGGACTTCCGGTCCGGGTGCGCGACATCCTCGAGTGCGCCACCCCGAAGTCGCTGGCCGCCCGTCTCACCGAGGCGCGCGGCGGGGCGGCCGGCCCCGTCCCCGAGGGCGTTCCGCGGGCCGCTCCGGGATCCCGGCGGGCGCGGGACGGCGACGTACCGGAGCCGGTGCGGGCGCGGGACGGCGACGTTCCGGAGTCCGTGCGCTGGCTGTGGCTGGCGCGCCAGAACGAGCACGGCGGCGCCGGCGCGTACACCGTGCCGTGTCTGCTGCGCGGCGACGGGGAGCTGGACGTCGACCGCCTCGCCTCGGCCGTCGCCGCCCTGCCCGCCCGCCATCCGGCGCTGCGGACCGTCTTCGTGGAACGACTGGGCGCCGTCCGCGCCGTCGTCACCGACCGGACGGCCCCACTGGAGGTGGTGGACCTGCGCGGCGGGTCCCTCACCGAGGAGGAGTTCGAGGCGCTCGTCCACGACCGTGTCGAGGTCCCCTTCGACCTGGCCGAGGGTCCGCTCTTCCGCTCGACGCTGTTCCTGCGGCCGGACGGTGCCTGGTCGCTGCTGTTCACGGCCGATCACCTGGTGTGCGACGGCCGGTCCCTGACGGTCCTGGCGGCCGAACTGGTGGCCGCCTACCGGCAGGACGGCGCCCCGCCGCCGGTGCCGGTCCCCGGGCCGCGCCCGGCCCCGCGCCCCCGGGAGGAGTCGCTCGCGCACTGGCGGGACCTGCTCACTCCCCCGCCGGCCCCGCTGCTCCTGCCCGTGGACCGTCCCCGGCGCGAGCCGGCCGGCGCGGTGACGGACACGGTGCCCCTGGACATCGAACCCCGGGTCACCTCCCGCCTCCGGGCGCTGGCCGCGGCCGCGCACGCCGGTCTCTTCGCCCCGCTCGCCGCCGCCGTGGCGAGCGGGCTGGGCGGGCTCACCCGGACCGACGACATCTGCCTGGGCACGCCCGTGGACCGTCGCTCCTCGCTGGGCCTGGACGGCGCGGTGGGTTTCCACGTCGCGACGGTCCCGCTGCGGCTCGACCTGACCGGCCGGGACGACCCGGCCGGCCTGGTGCGCCATGTGGCGGCGCGGACGGCGGACGCCCTCGACCGCAGCGAGGTCGCCTTCGACGAGCTGGTGGCGACCCTGGACCCGCCGCGAACGCCGGGGCGCGGCCCCTTCTTCGACGTGTGGGTCGCCCTGTTCCCCCGCATCGACACCGGCCCGGCCGGACCACGGGGCATCGCGCTGCGCGGCGGCCCCTTCCTGCAACGGCGGGGCATGTTCGAGCTGTCGTTCCAGTTCGTCGAACAGGAGCGGGGGCTGCGGCTCTGCCTCCAGTACGACACCGGGCGCTACGCCCGGGACACGGCCGAGCACATCGCCGGCCGGGTCCTCGCCGAACTCGGCCGTCTCGCCGGGGAGTCCGGTACCGGAGGACCGGCGAAGCCGCCGAGCGGTCCGCCCGCCCCGGCCTTCCAGGGTTTCCGCTTCGACAGCTGACCCGGCCCCGACCCCATCCGAGCGAAGAGGAGACACCCATGACCACGACGCCCACACCCGCGTCGACGCCCACACCAGCGCCGGCGTCCGTGCCCGAGCCGGCCGGGCCGACCGAGCTGCGGCTGACACCCGACGAGGCCGCCGAGACCGACCGGCTGGCCCTGGAACTGGCCGCGGAGCACCCCTCGGCGGACAGCGAGAGCCTGCTCCAGGACCTGCCGCTGCTGGCCGCCCGGCTGCCGGAGCGGGTGCGCAGGTTCCTGCGCGCTTTCCAGCTGGACCGGGCGCACGGGTACTGCGCCGTCAGCGGGCACCTGGTGGACGACGACAGGATCGGCCCCACCCCGGCGCACTGGCGCGACGAGCAGCGCGTCCACCGCGAACTGCCCGAGGAGATCCTGCTGCTGCTGTACGCCTCGCTGCTCGGCGAGCCGTTCGGCTGGTCGACCCAGCAGGACGGCCACCTGGTCAACGACGTCTTCCCCATCAAGGAGTACGAGACCCTGCTGCTCGGCACGGGCAGCAGGACGGCGCTCACCCTGCACACGGAGGACGCCTTCCACCCCTACCGCGCGGACTACATCATCCTGGCCGCGCTGCGCAATCCGGAGCGGATACCCGTGGTGGTGGCGGAGGCCGACTTCACCACGCTCCCGGCGGACGTGCTCGACGTCCTCTTCGACAGCCGTTTCGAGATCATCTCCGACGACTCGCACCTGCCGCACAACAACACGGTCCGCACACCGGAGGATCAGCGGATCTTCGACAACATCTCACAGCTGATCAACGGTCTCGGCCGGGTCCCCGTGCTCTTCGGCTCCCGGACCGATCCGCTGCTGTGCTTCGACGCCACGCACATGTCGGCGCCCGAGGACGACCCCGAGGCGGTGCGCGCGTTCGCCGCCGCCCACGAGCTGCTGACCCGCGGCGCCCGTCCCCGCGCGCTGGACGCCGGCACGTTCGTCTTCCTCAACAACCACCGTGTCGTGCACGGCCGCAGTTCCTTCACGGCGCGCTACGACGGCACGGATCGCTGGCTCAAGCGCGTCAACGTCACCCACGACCTGCGCAAATCGCGCAGTCTGCGGCGTTCCGTCGGTGCCCGGCTCATCGGCTGAGACGGGGGGCCGGGCGCCGGTGCGCCCGGCCCCGACGTCACGCCCGGGAGACCGCGGCGGCGCGGCACACGCCGCCCACCGTGGGTTCGTCGAAGAAGTCGTCCAGCTCCACCTGCACGCCGAGCCGGTTCTCCAGCTCGATGACGAGGAGCGCGGCGGCGAGGCTGTGCCCGCCCAGTTCGAAGAAGTCGTCCTCCGGGCCCACCGCCGACACCCCGAGCACCTCGGCGAAGAGCTCGGTGACCTGGGCGGTGAGGCCGCCGCCGGCAGGCTCCTCGGGCGCCGGCGCGGGGGACGCCGGCGCGTCGTGCGCGGCGGTGGCCCGCAGCAGTTCTCCGGCCCGGTCCGCCAGGGCGGCCCGGTCCACCTTGCCGTTGCGGGTCAGCGGCATGTCCTGGAGCCGCTCGACCCGGCCGGGCACCATGTGGCCGGGCAGGACGCGGCGCGCCTTCGCGCGTACCTCGTCGGGGTCGGCGTCGCCGGTCAGGAAGGCGACGAGGACCCGCGAGCCGTCGGCGCCGGGCGCGGCCAGGGCGACGGCGGAGGCCACGCCGGGGACCGAGCAGAGCCCCGCTTCCACGTCGCCGAGTTCGACGCGGTTGCCGCGGATCTTGACCTGGCTGTCGCCACGGCCGAGGAACTCCACCCCGGCGGGCGTCCACCAGCCCCGGTCCCCCGTGCGGTAGCGCCGGCCGCCGGGCAGCTCGGCCGCCTCGGTGAAGAGCCGCTCGGTGAGGTCGGGGTCGTTCACGTAGCCGTCGGCCAGGCCGGTCCCGGCCAGGTGGATCTCTCCGGGGAAGCCGGGGGGCAGCCGGCGGCCCCGCTCGTCGAGCACCTCCAGGACGGTGGTGTCGATGGGCGTGCCCACGGGGAATCCGTGCCGGGGCCGCTCGTCGCAGTCGTAGGCGGTCGCGCCGACCGAGTTCTCCGTCGGGCCGTACTCGTTGACCAGCCGGACACCGGGCAGCCGCCGGAAGTGGCGGGTGACGAGTTCGGCGGGGCACGCCTCGCCGGCCACGGTGACCAGGCGCAGCGAGCCCGGCGCGGCCAGTGCGTCGAGCAGGACGCGGTACAGCGACGGCACCAGGGTGATGTGCGTGGCGCGGTGGCGGCTCACCAGGTCCCCGACGCGCTGCGGCACCAGCCGGTCGGACTCCGGCAGGAGCAGCAGGGTGCCGCCGGCGCCGAGGACGGAGAACAGATCGGAGACGGAGCTGTCGAAGGAGAACGAGGGCACCTGGACGAGCCGGGTACCGGCGTCCAGTTCGTGGTAGCGCCGCTTCCAGGACAGGTATCCCGCGATGGCGGAGTGCCGGATCGCGACGCCCTTGGGGGTGCCCGTGGAGCCGGAGGTGTAGATGACGTAGGCGGGGTCGTCCGGACCGGGGAGGGCGGGCAGGGCCGGCCCCTGCACGGCGGTCTCCGTCGTCCCGGCGAGGGCGTCGGCCGTCAGCACGGGCACCGGGCTCGTGGCGAGCAGCCCGGTGTCGTCGCTCACCACGGCCGCGCAGGCGGCGTCGTCGAGGACGAACCGGAGGCGTTCGGCGGGGAGTCGGGGATCCAGTGGTACGTAGGCGGCGGCGGCGCGCAGGACGCCGAGGATGACGGCCACGGCGTTCGAGCTCTTGGGCAGCGCGGTCGCCACCCGGTCGCCGGGCCGCACTCCGGCCTCGGCGAGCCGGCGGGCCACCTTCTCGGTGCGGGCCGCCAGGTCGGCGTAGGTGACGCGCTGGTCGCCGTCCACCACGGCGACGGCGTCCGGTGCCTCGCGCACCCGGTCCATGAACGGCCCCAGCAGGGTGCCCGGCGTGGGCTCCGGCGCGAACCCGGCGCGTTCCCAGCGGGCCACCTCGGCACTGTCCTCGGGCGCCGTCGGCTCGACGGCGGCGCAGGCGGTGCCGGGCTCGGTGAAGGCGGCCAGCACGGTCACCAGGGAGCGGAGCACCACTGCGGCCCACCAGGCGTCCAGCCGCCCGGTGTCGAAGGCGGCGTGCAGCGCGCGGCCGCCGTCCGGTGCCTCGCGCAGGCTCACCACGAGGGCGGTGCCGGCGTGCGGCGCGGACGACAGCCGGTCGGACCGCACGAGGAGGGAGAAGGGCAGCCCGGAGTCGTCGGCGGCCACGGTGTCCGCGCCCCGCAGCGCGGTGTCGACGGCGAGGACCAGGTCCCGCAGGGGCGCTTCCCCAGGGGTGGTGACGGCGCAGGCGGTGGTGCCCCGTGGCCCGGACACGGCGAGCACGGGTTCGGGCACGTCCTCCGCCGCACGCAGGACCAGCGCGGCGGCGGCGGTGAGGACGACGAGTTCCTCCAGGGGGCGTTCCCCGGCCACCCGGCGCAGGCCCTCGCGCGCGGCGGGCGTCAGCTCCTCGGTGAGTTCGCCGCGTCCGCTGTGCCCGGCTCCGGTGAGCCTGGCCCGCAGGGGAGTCGGAGTCGGTGCCGCGGTGGGGCGGGATGCGTTTTCGAAGCTCATGACGGGTCCTCAAGGGGTCGGGGCCGGGCCCCGCACGGCGCGGGTTTCGCCTCGCGGGCCCGCGTGGCCGCGGCTGTCTCCGAGGCCAGGAAGGGTCTTGTGCCGGGCCCACGGAATCGGACAGGGTGTTTACGTGCCGGAGATTCCGGCGGGCGGGACGGGGGCCGCCTTGTGAGGCGCACGCGGAAGCGCGCCGTTTAACCGGCCGGGCGCCGCGGGCCGACGGGCACGCAGCACCGGACGGGGAACCGCGGGACAGTTCCCGGAAAATGCCGTCGAGAAACCGGATATCCCCCCGTCCGCGGAGACGAGGGGGTCTCTTCTCGTTTTCTCACCGATTTCCTCGCGGGCAGTTCTGCGGGAGTTCATGCCCAGCTTCCGGGAATGACATCGCGAAAGTCCGACAAGGGCCGCTCCATTGCCTCTCGGGCATCCCGGGAACGGCTTTCCCTTTTCATCGCCCCGCGCTTCCCGAGTTCCGGAAGAGCTGAGGTTCTCGCAGGTCAGATGGCCTGAGACCGACACAGTGGGCAGGCGAGCCGCTGCGTCCCGGTCAATACCGCAGCTTCGGCATTACACTCACGAGTGCCGGGCGAACTCGGCATACCGCACCGCCCCCGCATGTCGGATTTTCCGCGTTTGCCCCCTCCCGTATCGCTAGGCGTTCGGACGACGAGCATAGCAGCGGAACGGATCTTGACACAGTCCCTGATCGCCCCCGCGACCCCCCGTCAGATTTTCCCCGAAAACGCTTGGCTGACACCCGTCACTATGGCACGCTCGGACGGAGAAGGTCACGAGCTTCGCCCCACGGTGGGCAGGGGGCGCGGAATCCCGGGCTCTCGCCTTCGTTTCCTCGTCCCGCGCGGGCAGACCACCCGCAGGAATGACGAAAGGACCGCACGTCCATGACGCCCGCAATCGAGGCATTCTCTCCACCGGTCCGGGACGACGGCTCCGCCGGGAGCCGGACGCCCGCCCCCGAAGGCCTCGACGCACGGAGGCCGGCGGGGCGTCTCCCGCTCGCCCGGCCGGGGCGGGCCGCGGCATCCGCGTCCTGTCGCCGCGCCCGCCCGCGCGTCCCCGACACGACGCCGGACCCGAGACCGTGCCCGCCGGCCCGGTGAGCACCGCCGCGGCGAGCGCCTCCCGCCCGGACGTACGCTCCCACTCGTCGGCGCCTGCGGTGCCGGCGGGTGCCCGCTGACACCAGCCCCCTTACGCACGCGACCGCACGCCCCGCGGGCGGTCGCCGCCCGGGGTGCGGCTCCCACGTGAGCCGTACCGGCCGGGGCCACGACAGGACGGCCGGGCCCCCGCCGAGCGGCACCGGCGCGTCCACGCCCGCCGGCGTCCGCCGCACCACCGTCCCGCCACCTGACCCTCCCCGCCGTCCGGGCGGTTGCCGGCACCGGACCCACGACCCGCTCCCGGCGGCCACGCCGTGCCCGCCCCGACGCCGGCCCGAGTGACCGTCCTGGTGGCCCGCGCACGGGCCACCCCACCGGCCGTCCCCCGCTGCCACCGGCAGTGCCGCAATCGGCGTACCCCGTCCGCGTTCCCGGCCGAGGCGCCCCTGGCAGAGGAGATCCTGATGAGCGTTGCCGATGGCCGAGCGCGGGTGACCGTCGCGCTCGACGACGAGACCAGTGCCGCGCTGCGCGCGCTGTGCGCCTCCGCGGGCGCGGAGGTACCGACGGCGGTCCCCGCGCTGCTGCGCGTCCTGCTGCACCGGCTGGCCCCGGACGCGACCGGCCCCGTCCGGGCCGTACTCCCCGGCGGCGAGGCGCCTGTGAGCACGCCCCTCGACCCGGACGCCGGCTTCCGCGCCTGCCTGCGTGCCGAGCAGCGGGCCGTCGACGCCGCCGTCGGCCGCGGGCAGTTGCCGGGCACCGCCTTCACGGCGGACGGAGTCCGGCACGCCGTCCTCACCGGCCGGCTGGACCCGGACGCGGGGCGCATCGCGGTGACCGTGCGCAGCGACACCGCCGACGCCCGCGACGCCCGGCGCACAGCGGGTCGGCTCGCCGGACTGGCCGCGCAGGTGTGCGCCGCACCCGACACCCCGGTGGCGCTCCTCCCCGTCCTGCCGGCGGGTCGGCGCGAGGACCTGCTCGCGCTGGGCACCGGGCCGCACCAGCGGCTCCCGGCCGAGCGCACCGTCCTCGACCTGTTCGCCGAGCAGGTCCGCGCGCGGCCCGGGGCCACCGCAGTCATCTGCGGTGACCGCGCCTACGGTTACGCCGAACTGGACGGCATGGCCGACCGGCTGGCCACGCGACTCGCCGCGGCGGCACCGACCGGGCCCGAGCGGATCGTCGCCCTGCTGTGCGCGCGCACCGAGTGGATGCTGGTGTCCCTTCTCGCCATCCTCAAGACCGGTTCCGCCTTCCTGCCGCTGGACCCGGAACAGCCCGGACTCCGGGTGCGGGAACTCCTCGCCGACAGCGGGGCCACAGCGGTGCTCGCCGATCCCGTCCGGGCCGAGACGCTGGCCGGGGCGCCGCAGCCCGTCGTGGTCCTCGGCCGGGACACCGCCGCCGGACCACCCGGGCCACGGTCGCGCGCGGCGGGCCCCGAGGACCTGGCGTACGTCGTCTACACCTCCGGCTCCACCGGCTCCCCCAAAGGCGTCATGGTCGAGCACCTGGGCATCCTCAACACGGTCCGCTACCGCATCGACCACTACGGCCTCGGCCCGCACTCCCGCGTCCTCCAGGTCGACCCGGTGCACGCCGACGCGGGCATCTCGGACGTGCTGTCCGCTCTCTGCGCCGGCGCGCCCCTGGTGGTCCTGGAGCGGGAACAGCTCATCGACCCCGACGAGGTCGCGGCCGTCATCCGGCGCGAGCACGTGACCCATGTGCAGACCGTGCCCAGCCTGTACCAGCTGATCCTGGACTACGCCGGGGACCGGCTGCCCTCGCTGCGCCAGGTCGTCCTGGGCGGCGAGAGGCTCACCGCGGCCCTCGCGGACCGGCATCACCAGCTGCTGCCCGACGCCGAGTTGTTCAACGAGTACGGCCCCTCGGAGGACAGTGTCGCCACCACTCTCGTCCAGGTGCGGGCCGGCGCCGGAGAGCCGCCCGTGGGCAGGCCGTTCCCCAACAAGACGGTGGACCTGCTCGACGAGCACGGCGCACTGGTGCCCTTCGGCGCCCCGGGCGAGATCTGCATCGGCGGCATCGGGCTGGCGCGCGGCTACCTGGGCGACGAGCGCAGGACCGGGGAACGGTTCGTGGCGAATCCGGTGCGCGACGGGCAGCGGATGTACCGCACCGGCGACCTGGGACGGTGGCTGCCCGACGGAAGTCTTCTGTGCCTCGGGCGCATCGACGACCAGGTGCAGATCCGCGGCCACCGGGTGGAGCCCGGCGAGGTCACCGAGACGCTGGCCGGGGCGCCGGGCGTACGCGGCGCGGCCGTCGTGGCGGTGCCGGGCACCGCCGGGGACGGCTCCCACCGCCTCGTCGCCTACGTCGTGGGCGACGGCGAGCCATCCCGGCTGCGGGCGTACCTCGCCGACCGGCTGCCCGCCCACATGGTCCCCGACGCCTACGTGACGGTACCGGCGCTTCCGGTCACCTCCATCGGCAAGCTGGACCGCTCCGCGCTGCCCGCCCCGCCCGAGCCCGGGGAGGACGCCGGCGCGGCGGCGGAGACGGAACTGACCGATGCTCAGCTGCGCGTGGCCGGCGTGTGGTCGGCGGTGCTGGGCCACCCCGTGCACCAGCTGGACGCCGACCTGTTCGCGCTGGGCGGCCACAGCCTCACCGCGGCACGCATCGCCAAGGAGCTGGGCGTGGCGGTCAGCACGGTGTTCGCCCGCCCGACGGTACGCCGGCTCGCGGAGGCCCTGCCGGACCGCGCGGCGGACGATACGCCGGAGCCCGAGGTGGCCGCGCCCCCGGCCGGCCAGGGCGCCTTCCCGCTGTCCCGGGCACAGCGCAGGGTCTGGCTGACCTCGCGCCGTACGCACGCGGACCGGTTCATCATCGCGGACCTCGTCCGCACGGGCCGCTCCCTGTCCCCCGACACGCTGCGCGCGGCGCTCACCGCCGTCGTCGAGCGCCAGGAACTGCTGCGGGCGCAGGTGCTGCCCTCCGGGGCGACCGCCGGGCTGACCGTGTTGGACCGGCTCCCCGGGGGCGTGCCGCTGCGCGTGACCGAGCTGCCGGGCGCCGACCCCGACGGGCCGGCCGTCCGCGAGGCCCTGCGCCGGGCCCGTGCCGTGACCTTCGACCTGGAGCGGGCCCCGCTGTTCGAGGTGTGCCTGATCAAGGGGCCGGCCGGCGGCGACCTGCTCACGGTCAGCGCCCACCATCTGATCTACGACGGTGCCAGCGTGAACGTGCTGCTCGACGACCTGTTCGCCGCGTACGACGCGGTGGAGCGGCACGGCGGTGACCGGCGGCCCGTGCCGGACTACCAGTACCGCGACTGGGCCGCCGAGGAACAGGCCTGGCTCGGCTCGCGGGAGGCCGCGCGGCAGGAGGCGTTCTGGCGGGAGCGGCTGGCGGGGGTGCGGCCCGCCCCCGACCTCGTGGACGCCGCACGCCGGGGCAGGCGCCGGGGACTCGCCGGACTCGCGCGGCGCACGCTCCCGGCCGAGTCGGTGCAGGGCTCCCCGGCGACGCCGTACGCGGTCGTGGTGACCGCGTTCACCGCTCTGCTCCACCGGGCGACCGGGGCGACGGATCTCGTCCTGGGCTTCCCCGCGAGTCTGCGGCACAGCCCGGCCGCCGACGCGCTGGTCGGCTACTTCGCCAACGCGGTGCCGCTGCGGCTGGAGTTCGGACCGCAGGACGGGCTGGACGAGCTGCTGGAGCATGTCGGCGCGCGCGTCGTGGAGGCGTACGAGCACGCCCGGCTGCCCTTCGACACCCTGGTCGAGCGCCTCGGCATCGGTGCGCGGCCCGGCCGCAGCGTCCTGCTGGACCTGGGCGTCAGCTGGGAGAACGCGACCGTCGGCGGCCCGTCCTGGCAGGTCGAGGACGTCCTGGCCGACGCACTGCCCGCCGACAGCGACCTGTGGCTGTACGCGAGTGTCCGCGGCGGCCTGCTGCACCTGGATCTCACCTACGACCGGCAGCTGGTGACGGAGGAGGAGGCGGCCGGCTTCGCGGACGACCTGGTGGGGCTGGTGTCCGCCGTGGTGGGTGAACCGCGGACGCCGGTGGGCGCGGTCCGGAGCCTGCCGGAAGCGGAGGAGGACGTATGGGGCGCGACGACCTACGACTTCTGACCTCCCGGCCCGTCCGGGGGGCCGCGGACCGGGCCACCCGGTCCGCGTGGCGGCCCGTGGTCGCGGGCCGCCACCGTGACGACCGGTCAGACCAGGGCGCGGCGGTGCGGCGCGAAGCGCCGTCCGCCGGCCTTGCGCAGGTCGGCGAGCACGTTGATACGGCGCAGCCAGCGGTCGGTGCCGTCGTAGCGCGCGGCGAACGGCCGCCGCCCGTGGACGGCCCGCTTGTTGTCCACGATGAGCAGCTCACCGGGCCCGACCACGACGTCCCGCAGCCCGGCGTCGATGGCCGCGGTCACCGCGTCGAGCGCCTCCAGCGCCTCAGGGTCCAGGGACCGTGGCATGAAGGCCGGATCGATGCAGATGTAGGGAGCCTCGCGGTCGCCGGAGAGGACCGCCGTCCGGCGCGGCGCCGTCTGCCGGTCGGCGATGTCGCGGAACGCCTCGGCGACCCAGCTCTCCTCGTCCACACCGGTGGTCCTGCTGTTGAAGGCGGCGGTGTGCGACTCGTCCGGCAGGATGACGAAGCGTTCCTGGAAGAGCACCTCCCGCACCCGGTCCTCCAGTTCGATGTCCTGGACGGTGGCGAAGGTGGTCGGCACCCGGTCGTGGTTGCGGATCCCCGCCAGCAGGATCCAGTCGGCGCGCAGCGGGTGGAAGGCGTCCTCGTTGTGCCACTCCAGGGTGGTGGTGGAGCTGGAGCCGAGCTGTTCCCCCTCATGTCCCTTGATCGGGAACAGGTCGAGCACCAGTCGGCCCCGCTGCTGGGTCACGAAGGAGACCGGGTCGCCGAGCAGCGAGCCGATCAGGAGCAGCAGGGCGGTCGCCCGTTCGGCTTCCTCGCTGACCGGTTCGTGGACGTAGTCGGTGGGGGTCGGTCCGGCCAGGGCCTCGGACACGGGCAGGTTGGCGAGGACGAGACCGCCGTAGGGACGCCCGGTGAGGCGGAAGCTGACAAGATGGGACCGGATGCGCAGAGGTATCTCGTGGGCGAGCAGCGCGAGTTCGTCGAGTCGTCGGTCGATCGGCTGTTCGTGACCGCGCTCCAGCGCCGCCTCCGCCAGGTCCCGCAGGGCGGTGTGCTCCGCGTCCGTCAGTTCCAGGCAGGGCATCCGGTCGTCGGCTCGCAGCGGGAGTTCCGCGACGGGAAGAGCTCCTCTGAAGTTCATGAGGTGTGCTTTCCTTTTCTGTGCTCAGGCTTTATTCGGGACAGACGGACCCTCGGGAGAGATATCGGACACATAACGGTCCGGGTCGGGGCAAACCTTCTCCGGTCTAAAATGCGGGGAAATTCGGGACGCTCCGGATATCCTCGATCGACGTTCCGAGAACGCCACGGAAAGCCCCCTTCCCCCGATTCCGTCCACCGACTCTCAATCCCCGCGCCGCCGGAAAAGACTGGGTCGAAGCCTAGTCTCACCAGACACTTCGACCCAGTAACCCGCAATGTGAGCCGCGTCACTTCACATCCCGCGCATTCCCCGCGACCCTGCGGACAACCAAACCACCGAAGCACGTTCGGGCATTCTCGCGCCCGTCCCACGGTTACCGCTTCGATTTCCTGACCCGCATCTTCTCCTGTCCTTTCCAAGCCGAGGAGTCACCGTTGCCGAAAGGCCCCGACCCTACCCCTGGACC
This sequence comes from Streptomyces sp. Y20, assembly GCF_043195475.1. Classification (NCBI taxonomy): domain Bacteria; kingdom Bacillati; phylum Actinomycetota; class Actinomycetes; order Kitasatosporales; family Streptomycetaceae; genus Streptomyces; species Streptomyces sp. Y20. The sequence goes on along the minus strand of NZ_JBIDDP010000006.1, from coordinate 98,207 downwards.
GACGCGCTCCTCACCGGGGACCGCTGTTTCCGGCCACGCGGCGGAAAGAGACTCCGCGGCAGTGCGCGCCCACTGGCTCGCGATGCTCCGGGGCATCCGGCGGGAACCCCTGCTGGAGCCGGACGGCGCGACCGCGCCGGTACCGGAGGCCGCGTTCGTGCCGGCCGGGCCGGCCGCGGCGCTGCGGCGCATCGCGGGCGACGACCCGGTCGGCCTGCACCTGCTGCTGCTCGCCGCCACGCGGCTGTGCCTGACCGCCTTCGGAGCGGCCGGGGACCTGGCCGTGCTCTGTGCCTCACCGGCCGACCCGGACGCCGAACTCGCCCTGCGGACACCGCTGGGCCCGACGACGCCGATGACCGAGTTCCTCACCGCCGCCCACGCCGACCTGCGAGCCGCGACCCCGTTCGCCTGGCGGCACCGTGGCGCACTGGCCGCGCAACTCCGGGCGGCGGGTGCGGCGGAGAGCGACGCCCTGTCCCAACTCGCCGTGCGGTGGCAGGAGCCCGGAGAGTCCGCAGGGCCCGCGCGTGCCGGGGTCGAGGTGCGCGGGCGGCTCGAGGAGGACGGCACCCTGCGCGTGGAAGCCGTGTCGGCGCACGGCCGGGTCCCGGTGGCCGCGGCCGGGCTGCCACGGTGTGTCGCCGCCGCGCTGACCGACCTCGGCCGCGATCCGCGGCGCCCCGCCGGGCAGGTGGACGTGCTCGGCGCGGACCAGCGCGCCGAGCTGGAGCGCTGGAGCGGACTGCCGCTGCCGGCCGCCTTCCCCGCCCTGTCGCTCCTCGACCTGGTCGACGCGACGGCCGCGCGGAGCGGAGACCGGATCGCCGTCGTCGACGGTGCCACCCGTCTGACGTACGACGACCTGATGCGGCAGGCGGCGCTCCTGGCCGGTGAGCTGCGCGCCGAGCACGGGGTCGGTCCCGGCGACCGGGTCGCCGTCCTGCTGCCGCGCGGCGCGGGCCTGGTCGTGGCCGTGCTGGCCGTCCTGCGGGCGGGCGCCGCCTATGTGCCCGTCGATCCCGGCCATCCGGAACAGCGCATCAGCCATCTCCTGCGGCTGAGCGGGGCCAAGCTCCTGATCGGCGACCGGCCGCCCGCCGACTGCGCCCTGCCGGCCGTGCCCTCGGCCCGGGTCCTCGGTGACCGGCCGGACGTCACGGCCGGCCCGTCACCCGCACCGCTGGCACGGCCCGGTGACGAGGCCGTCCTGTTCTTCACCTCGGGGTCCACCGGGCTGCCGCGCCCGGTGAGCATCCGGCACGACCAGCTGCGCCACAAGGTGGTCACCTCCGCGGCGCAGCTCGGCATCGACGCCGGCGTCCGGACCGCCCTGCTGTCCGCGCTCACCTCGGACGCCACGGCGTACCAGATCTTCGTGACGCTCGGCGTCGGCGGCACCCTGATCGCGATGGGAGCGCCCGACGAACTGGACCCGGTCACCTTCTGGGAGCGCGTCCGGGCCGAACGGGTCAGTCTTCTCAACTGCGTCCCGGGTCTGTTGTCGGCCATGCTGGAGGCTCTTCCGCCGACGGCCGGGCTGCCCCTGTCCCATCTGATCCTCGGCGGCGACGCCGTGCCGCGCGGCCTGATGGCCCGTACCGCGGGCCGGCTGCGCATCGGCACGCTGGTCAACCTCTACGGCCCGTGCGAGGCGACCGTGGAGTGCGCGTCGTACGTGTGCCCCGGCGACCGGGCCGCCGAGCTGATGTCGGTGCCCATCGGCTCCCCGTCCCCGGGCTTCGGCGTGCTCCTGGTGACGCGGTGGGGCGTGCCGGCGCCCGTCGGCGTCCCCGGGGAGATCTATGTCGCCGGCCCCGGTGTGGCGGCCGGCTATCTCGACGCGCCGGAGGCTACGGCGGAGCGCTTCGTCCCGTGCCCGGCAGGCGACGCCGGCCACAGCTTCCGCACGGGCGACCTCGCCCGCTGGAACGCCGACGGCACGCTGGACTTCCTGGGCCGGATCGACAGCCAGGTCCAGCTGCACGGCCAGCGCGTGGAGCCGGGCGAGGTGGAGCAGGCGCTGGTGCGGCTGGCCGGGGTGCGGGAGGCGGTGGTGCTGCCCCGCCCTGCCGGCGCCGACTCGGTGACGCTGGCCGCCTGGTACACGGCCGACACCCCGGTCGAACCGGCCGTCGTACGTTCCCGGCTGGCCGAGGGACTGCCCGCGCACATGGTGCCCCGCCTCCTCACCCAGCTGCCCGCACTCCCCCGGACACCGCACGGCAAGATCGACCGGGCCGCGCTCGCGGCCTCGCCCGATCCCCGGACCACGGAGGTCTGGGCGACGTACGACGACGCCTCACGGACGGTCGCCGACGCCTGGGAGAGCGTGTTCGGGCAGCCGCCCCGCTCCGCCGACGAGGATTTCTTCGAGGCGGGCGGCCACAGCCTCACCGCCGCCCAGCTGGTCAGTGCACTGTGCGCCGTGGAGCCGGAGTGCGGGGTCGCCGTACGGCAGATCTTCACCGCGCGGACCCCCGGGGCGCTGGCCGAGGCCGTACGCAAGGGCCTGGACGACGCACGGCCGTCCCCCGCCGCGCAGGCCGCCTCGCCAGCCGCCGCTCCCGGGCCGCAGGCGCCCGGGGAGCCGCTGCCGGCCACGATCGAGGCGAGCAACGCGCAGCGGCGCATGTGGCTGCTGGAGGCGCTGGACGAGGGCGAGTCGCGTGCCCACAACATGGTGGAGGCGTACGAGCTGGACCGTCCCCTGTCCGAGGAGGCGCTGCGCGCCGGAATGCGCGCGGTGGTGGCCCGGCACGAGTCGCTGCGCACCACTTTCGATCTGCCCTCGGACGGCTCGGGCGCGCGACTGCGGCAGGTCGTGCACGACACCGGTGGCCCGGACCTCGCTCCGCTGGTCCAGGTGGTCGCGCCCGAGCACTTCGAGACCGCCCTCGCCCGCGCGCGGGACGAGGAGAGCAGGTGGCGTTTCGACCTGGCCACGGGCCCGCTGTTCCGGCTGCGGTACCTGAGCGCCGAGGGTCAGCGGCCCGTGCTGCTGTTCAACGTCCACCACTGCGTGAACGACGGCTGGTCGTACACCGTGCTGCTGCGCGATCTGCTCACGGCGGCCGGCGCCACCGAGGCGGGGCGGCCCGCCGAGCTGCCCCCGCTGCCCGGCTACCGTGCGCACACGCGGGCGCTGGCGGACCGGCTGGCCGCGCGGAACGGGGCGGCGCACTCGGCGTACTGGCGGCGGACGCTCGGCGATCTCCCGCCGCTCCCCCCGCTGCCCGCCGACCACCCGCCGGGCGCAGTCCGCGACAGCGCGGGCGGGCAGGCGCGTGTGCCCCTGGACGAGGAACTGACGGGCCGGCTGCGCGCGGTGGCCGTACGGGCCTCCGCCACACCGTTCATGGTGTGCGTAGCGGCCGCCCGCGTGCTGCTGCACCGGCTGACGGGCCTCGCGGACCTGCCGCTCGGCACGGTGGTGGCCGGCCGTTCGGCGCCCGGACTGGCGGAGGAGGTCGGCCTGTACGCCAACACGGTCGTCCTGCGCACCGCGCTGGAGCCGGCGGACTCCTTCACCACGCTGCTGGACCGGGTCCGCCGGACGGCCCTGGACGTCCAGGAGCACGAGGAGTACCCGTTCGACCGGCTCGTGGAGGACCTCGCGCTGCCGCGGACGGCGGGCCGCAATCCGCTGTTCGACGTGCTGGTGGAGACGGCGATGTCGCCGGCCGTCACGGCCGGCGAGGGCGACGGCCGGCGCACGGCCCGGCATCTGGACGAGCCGCCGCAGGTCGGTGACTTCGACCTGTCGTTCGGTTTCCGGCTGCCGGAGCCGGGCACCGCCCACCCCGCGGAGATCCGTGTCGGCCACCGCCTCGACCGGTTCACGGCGCACAGCGCCGCGCGCATCGGCGAGCAGCTGCGGGAGGTCCTGCGGGCCGTCCTGGACGACCCCGACGCGCCGCTTGCCGCGCTGCCCGCACTGTCCGCCCCGGCGGCCGACGCCGCCGGTGGACCGGCGCGCACCACGACCGACCTCGCCCTGTCGGAGAGCGCCGTACGGGCCCTGGCCCGCATCAGTGGCGGGCGGGCGGCCGAGGAACTCGTGGTACTGACCTCCGCGGTGGCGCTGCTGACCGCCGGCTGCGGCGGACCGGGCGGCCTTCAGGTGCAGCGGGCGGCGGCGCGTGTCCGCTGCCCGGTGGACGTGGCCGTCGCGACCACCCCGGCCGACCTGGTCGTGGCGGTGGACCGGGCGGTCCGGACGGCGGCCCCGGCCCACGGCCTGCCCACGGTGCTGGTCGCCTCCGAGGCCGTCGCCCCGCCGGCCGGCCGGGTGCCGCTGAGCGTGACCCTGCTCGCGGCGCCCCGGACCGGCCGGCGGGTGCTACGGCTGGAGGCGGACCCGCAGGAGGCCGGACAGCGCACGGCCCGGGCGCTGCGCCAGGGCCTCGACCAGGCACTGAGCTGCTTCGCCCAGCCCCGGGAACCCTTCCCGGACGGCATCACCACGCCTGCCGCATCCGTGCCGCACGGCGCCGACAAGGGGGAAATCCGTGAGTCCTGACCTGGCCATCACCCATCTCATAGGAGCGGCGGCGGTGATCCTGCTGGCCGCCCACGCGGGCGGATGGGCGTCCCGCAGACTCGGCCAGCCCACCATCGTGGGCCAGCTGATCGCCGGCATCGCCCTCGGCCCCAGCCTGCTGTCCCAACTCCCCGACTCCGTCGGGGACACGCTGTTTCCCCAGGCCATAGCGCCGATGCTGACCGGTCTGAGCCAGGTCTCGCTGGTGCTGTTCCTGTACGTCGTCGGGTACGAACTCGACCTGAGCCTGTTGCGCGGGAGGTCGCGGACCACGCTGACGGTCGCCGCCGCGGCGTTCGCCGTGCCGATGGCGGTGGGCGCGGGCGCCGCGCTGCTGTTCCACGGCACGCTGGAGAAGCTGGGCGTCCCGCACCACCTGTCGGCGAGTTCGGTCCTCTTCCTGGCCGTCGCGCTGTCGATCACCGCCGTACCGGTGCTGGTCGTCGTCGTGCGGGAGAACGGGCTGGCCGGGACGGTTCCCGGTGTCCTCGCCGTCTCGGCCGCCGGCCTGATCGACATCGTCGGCTGGGCGGTCCTGCTCGGCACCCTGATGCGGGGCGAGGGCGGCGGTTCCGGGATGTCACTGCCGGTACGCCTGCTCCTGCTCGTGGTCTTCGTCGTCGTGATGGTCTGGCCCGCGCGGCTGCTGCTGAAGCGCTTCCACCGTTTCCCCGGTGTCTCCGCGCAGCCCCGGCTGGCACTGCTGATCGGGTTCGCCTTCACGGCCGCGTGGGCGACCAGCGCGCTCGGCCTGCACGTCATCTTCGGGGCGCTGCTCGCCGGGGTGGTCACGCCGCGGGAGCCCGACGGCACCCTGGACCCGGAGCTGGTGCGCTCGCTGGACAGCGTGGGCTCGCTGCTGCTGCCGTTCTTCTTCGTGGTGTCGGGCCGCAGTGTCGCCGTCGGCGCGCTGGGCGGCACCGCCGTGGCCGTGCTGGCAGTGGTCACGGTGCTCGCCGTGGTCGCCAAGGTGGGTTCCGGGGCGCTGGCGGCGCGTGCCTGCCGGCTGGACAACCGTACGTCGCTGACGATCGGGGTGCTGCTCAGCACCCGCGGTCTCACGGAGCTGATCGCTCTCAACGCCGGTCTCCAGGCGGGGCTGTTGAGCGGACCGCTCTACACCGTGTTCGTGCTGATGGCGATCGCGACCACACTGCTGACGCAGCCGTTGCTGATGCTGTGCCGCCGCCTGCCGGCGGCGGACGCCGACCCGCGGCCCTCCGCCGGGCCGGTGTCGGCGGCGGCGCCCCGCGGCCACTGACGGATCCCGGCGGTGCGGGTGCCACGGGTACGGGTCGCCCACTGCGGCACCGCATGAGGACAGCGGGTTCACCTCGGGGAGGTGAACCCGCTGTGCGGGGTGGGGCGGACTACTGCCGGACGGGCGACGAGACCCGGTACAGCCGGCGCAGTTCCTCTTCGAGCTTCTTGACCTCGTCCAGCCGGGGCCGGCTCTTCGGCGTGAACAGGCCGTCCTTCTCCCAGCGGTCCGGGTCCAGGCTCAGTGCCGAGACGTTCAGCCAGCCGCGGGAGCGGACGGTGTCGAGGTGCTCGGGCAGCGCGTCCTCCAGGGCCAGGTAGAACAGGACGTGCGCCAGTTCCTCGATGCGGTCGATGCCGTCGCGGATGCTCACCAGCACCTGGCCGAAGGCCGGGGTCTCGGTGTCGTCGGCGGGCAGGTTCTGCACGAAGAGGCGGGCGAGGGTCGGCAGGTCGTCGAAGTAGTCGATGTAGTCGAACTCGAAGACACCCCGATAGCTGCCCGACCATGCCTTGAGCAGGTTCATGACGGCGCCCTGGGTCGCCACCACGGGGGCACCGAGCGCGCTGAGTGTCGTACTCGCGGACTCGTCCAGGTACGTCTTGCCGTAGAACTGGGGGTCGGAGAACGCCCACCCCACGTAGTAGTCCCAGATCGTCTTCAGGGACATGATCACCGGGTTGTCGTGGAAGGCGTACGAGCCCTGGATGTTGTGGGTGAGTCCTTCGGCAAGCGACAGGAACCACCGGTTGGCGTAACGGACGAAGTCCGCCTGGAAGGACCCCGCCCGGTCACGGCCGATCATCTCGGTGACGAATCCGTTGGCGTAGCCGATCAGGTTCGAGCCCACCGAGTAGTAGGGGTCCGCGAAGACCGCGGCGTCCCCGACGCACGCCCATCGGTCCTGGGAGAAGACCTGGTGGGAGGAGTGGCTGTAGTTCTTCAGGACCCGGAAGTCGAGCACCGGCAGTTCGCGGATCGCCGGGTCGAAGCCGGGGACGCGGTCGACCACGAAGTCTATGGCCTTCTCGATCCGGTTGTACTTGGTGACCGGATGGAGTTCGTCGCTCACGACGATGCCGACGCTGGTGTGGTTCGGGGCCAGCGGGATGGCCCACACCCAGCCGCCCTCGAACATGAAGTGGTTGGTGGAATGCCACCGGGGCTCGTCCGCGCGGTCGTGCCAGGCCGTCTTGTCCGGCGCCACCAGCTCGTCGGTGTCCAGGCGTCCTTCGAGGCGGAACCAGACGGAGTTGTGCGGCTTGGGATACCGCTTGGTGAGTCCCAGCTTGCGCTGGAGGAGCCGGTGCCGGCCGGTGGCGTCGACGACCCAGCGGCAGGTGACGGTGGTCGTCTCCGGGTTGTCCCCGTCGTCGCTCTGGTACGTCACCCGGTGCGGTGCGTCCTGCTCGCCCAGCTCGATGTCCAGGACGCGTACGCCCTGGGTGAGTTCGGCCCCGGCGCCGGCCGCCACCACCCGCAGGTGCTCCTCCAGGGAGCCCCGGTTCAGCTGGTAGGACTTCGCCGGCAGGAACCGGTTGACGCCGAACTCGGATTCCAGGTGGAAGTCGGGGTGGTCGCCGTAGAAGTAGCGCAGCCCCAGCTTCTCCAGCTGGTGTTCCTCGAGGTAGTCGCGGATGCCGACGACCGCGGCGAAGTAGTGGGCGCCCACCTCGACCGTCGATTCGCCCACCTTGAACGCGGACAGCGGAATGGGCGAACGCTCGCGCTCGCACACGAGGACGCTGAGCGAGGGGTAGGCGTCCTTGAGCTGCTTGGCGAGGCAGAGCCCGGCCAGGCCACCGCCCGCGATGACCACGTCGTGGTCGACGCCCGTGAACTCCGTCTCCATGGAATCAGTACCGCCCTGTCCGCTCAAGGTTTACCCACCTCGCTGCTCTGCCGGCTCTCGATGATGAGAGCCAGGCTCCGTATGGTTCTGCCCGTGTAGGGATCCGAGTTGTCCAGCTGGACCCCGAGGCTCTCCTCCACGTCGGCGACGAGGTCCATCACGCTGAGGGAGTCGCCGCCGAGTTCGAAGAAGTCGTCGTCCAGGCCCACTGCGAGGGGGGCGAAGATCTTCCGCCAGATCCCGAGGAGCACCGATTCGGCCGGTGACGCCGGCTCGGGCGCCGGGCCCGCCGGAGAGGTCGTGTCGGAGTACAGCGCGGCGAGGGCCGCTTCGTCCACCTTGCCGTGCGCGGTGACGGGCACGGTGTCGATCGGGATGATCGCCGACGGGACCATGTAGTCCGGCAGGCTCTCCTGCGCCGTCGCCCGCAGGCGTTCGACGTCGCTCGCCGTGGGACCGACGACGAAGGCGACCAGACGGGGCGTCGCCGAGGTGACGTCGCGGCGCAGCAGGACGACGTGGTCGACCGAGTCGTCCTTCGTGAGGGCCTCGGCCACGTCACCCAGGTCGACGCGCCGGCCCCGGATCTTCACCTGCTGGTCCCGGCGCTCCACGAACTGGAGATTGCCGTCCTCGTGCACCCGGACGATGTCACCGGTCCGATAGACCCGCTTTCCGCCGAAAAACGGCGGCGAGGGCACGAAGAAGCTTTCCTCGGTCTGCTCCGGATTACCGAGGTAGCCCCGGGCCAGGCGGGCTCCGGCAAGATAGAGCTCGCCCGTGCCGCCCGGCTCCACCGGTTCTCCGTCCTCGCCCACCACGAAAGCCTCGGTGTGATCGATGGGCTTTCCGATGAGCACGTGCGGATCCGAGGCGCCGAGGGGGTGGACCGTAGAGCACACGGAATTCTCGGAGGGGCCGTATTCATTGAGGAGTTTCACGTCGGGAAGCCGGGAGAAATGCTCACGAACGAGACTGGAGGTGAACCATTCCCCGGCGATCGTGATACTTCGCAACGCCTTGGTCGATTGTGCGTTCATGCCGGCGAGGAGACGGCTGTAGAGCGCCGGGGTGATGAGGAAGTGCGAGACCTCCCGCCGCTCCATCAGGCCGGTGAGATAGCGCCGGTCCGTGATGCGGTCCCGGGCGGGCAGGAGGAGTCGTGCTCCGGAGGTGAGGGCACAGAAGGTGTCGGCCACGGAGCTGTCGAACGAGGGCTGCGGCATGGCGAGCGTCGTGTCGTCCGGGCCGAACCCGTAGTAGGCATTGCGCCAGGTCAGCGTCTTGACGATGGCGTGGTGCTCGACCGCTGTCGCCTTCGGTGCCCCGGTGGTGCCCGAGGTGTGGATCACATAGGCGAGGTCCGTGGGTGTCGACAGCGGTGCCGGATCGGTGTCCGGGGTGTCGAGGGTGGCGCTCATCACGTCCGTCACGAACAGCGCGCCGCCGAAGAACGCGGCGCCGGCCGCGGCGGAGGACTCGACGAGGAGCGCTCTGGGCGCCGTGTTCTCGATGATGCGGTGCGTCACGGCCGGCGGGTTGTCCGGATCCAGCGCGACATAGGCACCGCCGGCCTTGAGCGCGGCGAGCATGCCGATGACCACACTCGGCGGATGCCGTACGAGAATGGCCACCCGGTCGTCCGGGACGACTCCGGCGGTGTCGCGCAGGTAGTGCGCCAGCTTGTTGGCTCTGCGGTTCAGTTCGCCGTAGCTGATGCATTCGCCCTCGTACTCCAGAGCGATATTATCGGGAGCTTTTCGGACGCTTTCCTCGAAAAACTGGTGCAGGGTCCCCGGTTTGTCGGGTGCTATCGCCACATGTTCCCCCTGTGCGAATACCGTGAATCCTCGACCTCCGCAGCCTATCCGTCGTCAATCGAACACTCAAGGGGGACTTCTCTGCATTGCGTGCGGCCCGGGTGGATAAACCGGGCCATTCCCCGGACGACCGAACTAGACATCGAGCGCGCGGGCGAGCGCGCCGATCGTCGCGGTCGGCGAGTTCTGCGGGAAGAAGTGCCCGCCCGGTACCGCCGCGAGCCGGAAGGGGCCGGCGCACAGCGCGCGCCAGGTGGCCGCCACGTCGGCCGTCACATCGGCGTCCTCGTCCCCGTACAGCGCGGTGACGGGTGTGGCCAGGTGCGGTCCGTCGAGCGGCGGACGGAAGGAGGCGTGCGCGGTGAGGTCCGCGCGCAGCACGGGGAAGAACCGTTCCCGGAACGCGGGGCGGTCGAGTCCCGCGGGGTTCGCGCCGAGACGCTTCCACAGCAGCTCGATCTCGTGGTCGTCCCCGGGGGCCCGGGGTGTCGCCGGTCCGGGTGCTCCGGCCGCCAGTACGACGAGGTGGGCCGGCGGGCGCCCCAGTTCGGTCAGCCGGAGCGTCAAGGCGTAGGCCAGGCACGCCCCGAAGCTGTGTCCGGCCAGGACCAGCGGCTGCTGAAGGGCCATCACATCCGGCAGGACGTCCGCGACGAGGTCGGGCACGGAGTCCAGCAGTGCCTCGCGCCCGCGCGCCTCCCGCCCGGGCGGAACGTGGGCGTAGAGGTCGATCCGGTCGGGGAGTGCGCGCCGCCAGGAGGCGTAGGCCGTCGCCCCTCCCCCGGCGTGCGGGAAGCAGACGAGGCCGGCCCGGTGCGCCGGGTCCCCCGCCTCGCCCGGCGGACCGAAGCGGTGCAGGGACACGCCGCTGGGACCGGAATTGTTCTGCATGTGCACACCACCCAAGGGGATCCACGACGAGTACTGCGTGAGGGGCGTCCGGTTCGTGACGAGGCGCGTGCCGCCCGGCGGGTGCCGGCGCGGCGGCCTGCGGGTCACGGCCTCCGGGGTGGCGTCCGGCGGCGTCTGGTGGCAGCAGCCATGACCTCACGTACCCGTGGTGCGGCAGTGGGCGTCTGGTGTGCTGGCACGGCGCTCCCTTGAGAGGTGGACGGGGCTGGCGTGGTGCCCGGGTTCGCGGCCCGGCCTGTCCCGGCCCGGCCGATACGACGGCGACGTGGGGTCGTTGTGGTACGCGGCCCGTCCCGGGGGGATGTGTGCACTGGCGTGCGGTGGCGGCGTACCGCCTGGTGACGTGTGTCTGAGTGAGCCCCGCCTTGTGGCTTCCATGTCTATCACAGTCCCCCGATCATGGACCTGACTATTTTGCGCCACGGTGGCGCGGGATCGCCGCCGGTGCGACAGTCGTCGCGAGCGGCACGTACGCGGCGTGCACGCGGTGCGGGAGCGGGGTTCCAGCACGCACGGGGCGCGGTCCCCACACGCGCGGTTCCGGCGGGCGGACGGCAGCGGGCCCCGGCGGTGCGGCACCGCCGGGGCCCGTCGCGCGGGGACGTGTGACCGGCGGCCGGTCAGTCGGCGCCCGACTCCATCGCGGCGCGGTCCAGCATCTCGTCACCGGCGGCGGCCTCGCCCCGGGAGGCGATGACCTCTGCGCCGCCCTCCGGCATGCTGCCGATCAGGCCGGTGGCGGCCGCCTGGGCGGCGCCGATGGCGGGATGGCCGGTGCCGATCAGGCCGAGTCCCGCGTACTGCTCCAGACGCGCGCGGGAGTCGGCGATGTCGAGGTTGCGCATGGTGAGCTGGCCGATGCGGTCGGAGGGGCCGAACGCGGAGTCCTCGGTGCGCTCCATGGACAGCTTGTCCGGGTGGTAGCTGAACGCCGGGCCGGTGGTGTCGAGGAGCGAGTAGTCCTCGCCGCGCCGCAGCCGCAGGGTCACCTCGCCGGTGACGGCGGCGCCGACCCAGCGTTGCAGCGACTCGCGGACCATCAGCGCCTGCGGGTCCAGCCAGCGGCCCTCGTAGAGCAGCCGGCCGAGGCGGCGGCCCTCGTTGTGGTATTGGGCGACGGTGTCCTCGTTGTGGATCGCGTTGACCAGGCGCTCGTAGGCGATGTGCAGCAGGGCCATGCCGGGGGCCTCGTAGATGCCGCGGCTCTTGGCCTCGATGATCCGGTTCTCGATCTGGTCCGACATGCCGAGGCCGTGCCGGCCTCCGATGGCGTTGACCTCCATGACCAGTTCGACCGGCGAGGCGAACTCCTTGCCGTTGACGGCCACCGGGCGGCCCTGGTCGAAGCCGATCGTCACGTCCTCGGGCGCGATCTCGACCTCGGGGTCCCAGTGCCGGACACCCATGATCGGCTCGACGGTCTCGATCCCGGTGTCCAGGTGCTCCAGGGTCTTGGCCTCGTGGGTGGCGCCCCAGATGTTGGCGTCGGTGGAGTAGGCCTTCTCCGTGCTGTCGCGGTACGGCAGCCCGTGCGCGAGCAGCCACTCCGACATCTCCTTGCGGCCGCCCAGCTCGGTCACGAAGCCGGAGTCCAGCCAGGGCTTGTAGATCCGCAGATGCGGGTTGGCGAGCAGACCGTAGCGGTAGAACCGCTCGATGTCGTTGCCCTTGAAGGTGGAGCCGTCACCCCAGATCTGCACGTCGTCCTCGAGCATGGCCCGCACCAGCAGGGTGCCGGTGACGGCGCGGCCGAGGGGCGTGGTGTTGAAGTAGACGCGCCCGCCCGAGCGGATGTGGAACGCACCGCAGGCCAGTGCGGCCAGGCCCTCCTCGACGAGGGCCGCCCGGCAGTCGACCAGGCGGGCGACCTCGGCGCCGTAGCTGGTCGCGCGGCCGGGCACCGAGGCGATGTCGGGCTCGTCGTACTGGCCGATGTCGGCGGTGTAGGTGCACGGGATGGCGCCCTTGTCGCGCATCCATGCGACGGCGACCGACGTGTCGAGACCGCCGGAGAAGGCAATGCCGACGCGCTCGCCGACGGGAAGGGAAGTGAGGACCTTGGACATAGGAAGAGTATGCAAGATTCCACATCATCATGCAGACCCCTGGGGGGTGATACTCGGCGCACATGTGCCGGCTGTGCACGCATAAGAGGCGAATGGTCACGCTCAGTACCGGGCGGCCTTCATTCGCCGGCCGGTCCCGCGCCTCCACGCCGTCCGGGCCGAGGCACGCTCGGCGTTTCGGTCACCGCCCGTTCCGGGCCGGGCCCTTGTGCGGCAAGGACCGGTGCGCTGGCGGGCTCCGGTGTGGGCGCGATCCCGGGCTTCCCGGCACGGCCGAAACACATGTGTTCGAGAACCCCGCCGGGTCGTTGAGCCTTCCGAGCCAGCCGCGCGACCGTCGAGGGGGACCACGTTGACTTCGGCCAGCACACAGGGACAACCGATTCCCGGCCCATCGGGCACGATCCCGCCCGACGCCGCGCACAGCGCCCAGGACGAGGAGTTCCTGTACCGCGACGAGTCCCGGCTCCGGGCCGGCGCGCAGATGACGACCGGCACGATGGCGCGGCGGTTGCCCGCGCTGGTCCTGCGGTCCCTGCGGATGGCGTGGCGGGCGGACCGCGGCGCCACGGCCGGACTGCTGGCGTGCCAGGCCGGCACCGGCGTTCTCTCCGCCCTGGGGCTCCTCGCGGTCACAGGGACGATCACCGCGCTGATCTCGTCGGGTGACCTCACCGAGCGCCTGCGGGACGCGGCCCCCCAGCTGGCGGTCATCGCCGCGGCCACCGGTGCGCGCGCCCTGCTGGGCATCATGGTGACGTGGCTGACCGGACGGCTGCGGCCGGTGCTGGCCCGGGCTGCCGAGCTGACGATGATCGAGGCCGCGCTCGGCGCGGAGCCGGCGGCGCACAACCAGCCGGGTTACAACGACTTCTACGACATCGCCGACCGGGGCGCCCAGGTCACTCCGGACCTGGTCGACGAGGCGCAGAACGTGCTGGCCGCCACGGCGACGCTCGCCGCCGGCGCGGCCGTCCTCGCCGTGCTGCACCCCGCGCTGCTCCCACTGCTCCTCCTGGCGTGCCTCCCGCAGGCCGCCGCGTACGTGCGGGCCGCGCGCGTGCTGTACCTGGCGGCCCTGGAGACCTCGGGACGGCGGCGGATGCTGCACAAGCTCCGCTGGCACATGGCCTACGCGGAGTCCAGCGAGGAGATGCGGGCCTGCCTGGCCGGGCCGTTCCTCCTCGGCCGGTACCGGCGGCTCGCCGCGTCCGTCAACGCCGCGGAGCGCAGGGCAGCGGATTCCGGCGTGTGGATGGGGCTGGCCGGCGCGGTCGCCGGCGGAGCGGCGTCGGCCGCGGTGTGGGCGGCGCTGCTCTGGCTCCTGGCCTCCGGCCGTATGAACCTCGCGGCCGGAGGCGGCGCCGTCTTCGCCCTCCAGACGGCGACCGGATCCGTGCGCGGCATCATCAACAGCGGGGCCCGGCTGATCCGCACCGGCTGGTACGTGCAGGACTGGCAGAAGTTCCTCGACAACGCCCACGGGCAGGCCATGGCCGCTTCCCGGGGCGGCGGGACGCTGCCCGGGCCGCCCGAGCGGTTCGAGGTCCGCGACGTCACCTACCGGTACGACGGCGCTCCCGGGGACAGTCTCAGCGGGGTGTCCCTCCAGGTGCGGCGCGGGGAGATCGTGGCGCTGGTCGGGGAGAACGGGTCGGGCAAGTCGACCCTGTCCCGGCTGCTGTGCGGTCTGCTGCTGCCCACGTCCGGCGACGTGGCGTGGGACCACGTCAGCACGGCGGAGCTGGCGCCCTGGGAAGCGTGGAAGCACGTCGCGCTGGCCCCGCAGACGTACACCCACCTGCCGCTGACGCTCCGCGACAACATCACCTTCGGGCAGGGCGACACCAGCGACGCTGCCGTCCTGGCCGCCTGCGAGGCGTCCGGGGCGGCGGACCTGCTGCCGGGTCTGCGGTCGGGTCTCGACACCCTGCTGACGTCGGAGTGGTTCGGTGGCCAGCAGTTGTCCGGCGGACAGTGGCAGCGGGTGGTGCTCACCAGGGCGTTCCACCGGAGCGCGGCCCTGCTGGTGATGGACGAGCCCACGGCCGCCCTGGACGCGCGGGCGGAGCACCGCGTCTTCACCGGACTGCGGGAGCTGGCCAAGGAGCGCGCGATCCTGCTGATCACACACCGGCTCGCCAACGTCGCGGTGGCGGACCGGATCGTCGTCCTCGACGAGGGACACGTGGTGCAGGAAGGGACGTACGCGCAACTCACCCGGCAGCCCGGGCTCTTCCGGACCCTGTGGGAACTCCAGCAGCGCACGGGCGGGGAGGCCGGCGGCCACTAGGGAGTGGGCCGGGGGGCGAGGAAGTCCAGGACCCGGCGCCAGGTCAGCCCGGCCGCGGCCGGGTCGTGGTCGGGGAGCCCGGGGTCGGTGTAGCAGTGGCCGGCGCCCGGATAGCGGAAGACCTCCAGGTGGACGCCCCGCTCCCGGGCCGCCCGGTGCAGCGCGGCGACGCGCTCGGGCGGTGCGAAGTCGTCCGGTTCGGCGGCGTGCAGCTGTACCCGGAGCCCCGGACGGGCGGACGCGGGAAGGTCGGCGGTGGCGTGCAGGAGAAGGACACCGGCGGCAGCGGGACGTTCGGGCCAGACCTCGCCGACCACGCCCGCGCCCATGGAGACACCGGCCAGCACCGTCTCGTCCGGCATGCCGTCGAGGGACTGCCGGGCACGATGGGCCACGGCTGCCCAGCCGACCCGGTCGAGCAGCCGGAACCCCTGGTCGAGGGTGGCCGCGGTCTCGCCGCCGAAGAGGTCGGGCGTGACGACCTCGTGCCCGGCACGCCGCAGCCGCTCGGCGGCGAGCAGGTCGGCCGGGCGCAGACCGAGAACCGAGTGGAACAACGCGACGTGCGCCATGGCGTCATGGTGCCGTACGGCGGGCTCCGGATCGCCGCGATCGCCTGCGCAGTGGCGCCGGACCACTCCGGGGCGGTGCCAGCCCGGGGCGCGCGCGGCGCTCCCCCGGCTGGCACCGCCCCGTTCGCCCCGGCGGATCAGGGCACCGTCCCGGACCGGAACCCGAGGGGGTCCGTTCGACATCGCGGGCGGCGTCGGGTCGTGCCAGGTCCGCGCCCGGACGGGACCACTGACGCCGTCCCGCGCCCTCCGCGTCCCGCCGGGGCCGCTCGAGGCGCCCGGCAAGCGGTGTGTGCGCGCGGGGGCAACTTCTCGTGCGCCCGCAGGCTCAGCCGGCCGCCCGGTCCCCTCTACGCTCGCGACGGCTGCCCGGGCCGACGGGCGCGAGGAGAGGAACAACAGTGGGCGAACGGGCCGGCGCGGTGCTCCCCGGTGTCACGGGTCGCCGTCTCACGGGGCGTACACCGCGAGGCGTCGCGGGGCGGCTGCGTCCCGGAGGGACCATGCGGGGTCGGGATCCCGGGGAAGAGCACCGGACGGCCACGTCCCTGGAGCTCCTCTTCGACCTGTGCTTCGTCATCGCCGTGGCGGAGGCCTCCCGGGGGCTGAGCGCCGCGGTGGCCGGCGGGCACGCCGGCTCCGGCGCCCTGCGTTTCGCGCTGGTCTTCTTCACGGTCTGGTGGGCGTGGATGAACCTGACCTGGTTCGCCTCCGCCTACGACCCGGACGACGTGCCGTACCGGTTGACGGTGCTGGCGCAGATCACCGGTTCACTCGTGCTGGCGGCGGGGGTCACCCGGGCCTTCCAGGACGGTGACCTGCGGATCATCACCCTGGGGTACGCGGTCCTGCGGACCACCCTGGCCGCCCTGTGGTTGCGGGCCGCACGGTCGGATCCGGTCCGGCGCCGGACCGCGCTGCGTTTCGCCGCCGGGGTGACGCTGTGCCAACTGGGATGGATCGGGCTGCTGTTCCTCCCGGCGCAGGCGCGGTTGCCGGCGATCCTCGTGATGATCGCCGGCGAGCTGGCGGTCCCGGTGTGGGCGCAGTCGGCGGGGACGACCCCGTGGCATCCGCGTCACATCGCGGAGCGCTACGAGTCGTTCGTCCTCATCGTGCTCGGCGAGTCCGTGGCCGCCGCCACCAGCGCGGTCCGTGACGCGCTCGGCCGGCACCGCGACTCCGGCGCGCTGTACCTGCTGGCGGCGGGCGGTCTGCTCATGGTTTTCGCCATGTGGTGGCTGTACTTCGCCCGGCCCGCGCACACGATCCTCGCCACGACGCACCGGGCGGCCCGCAGGAGGTTCGTCTGGGCGTACGGCCACTTCCCGGTCTTCGCCTCGGCCGCGGCCGAGGGCGCCGGCCTGGCCGCGTACGCCGTGCTGACCCAGCGCCACGGTGACGCGGTGCCCCTGGCCGCGCGTGCCGCGGTCACCGTGCCGATGGCGGTGTTCCTGTGCACGGTGTGGGCCGTGCACGTGCGCCCCCACCGGCGTGGCGGTGTCGAGCGGTTCGCGTTCCCCGCCGTCGCCGTCGCGGTGCCGGCGGCCGCCTTCACGCCGGCTCCCGCGCTCGTCGCCGGCCTGCTGTGCGCGGCGCTCGTCATCGTGGTCACCCGGGCCGACCGGGCCGCGTGCACGGGGAGACCAGTGGGGGTGCGCGCAGAGGAAGGGCGCCACGCCGACGGTGCCTAGCGTGAGGGCGGGGCCGGCGCGACCGCGCTGTGCACCGCTTCCCCGATCCGTCCTCCGAAGTCCAGGAAGGGGCCGGGCTCGGCGAGCCGCCCCTTCCTGGTTCCCACCCGCCGGTGCCGTCCCTCCGGACGGCGCCCCTCCACGGCACGGACAGCGGTCCGTGCCGTCCCGTACCCGAAAGGCCCACCCTCATGGTCGACATTTCCAAGGTCACCCCCGCTCCCGGCCCGGACCTGCTCACGCCGGACAACTGCGCCGTGCTGTTCGTGGACCACCAGCCGCAGATGTTCTTCGGCACCGGCAGCGGTGACCGTACCGCCATCATCAACGCCACCCTGGGCCTGGCCAGGTCCGCCAAGGCGTTCGACGTCCCGGTCGTGCTGAGCACCGTGGCCGCCGAGTCCTTCTCCGGCCCGATCCTCCCCCGGCTCGCGGAGGTCTTCCCCGACCAGAAGATCATCGACCGCACCAGCATGAACGCCTGGGAGGACGCCGCCTTCGTCGAGGCCGTGAAGGCCACCGGCCGGCCCAAGCTCGTCATCGCCGGTCTGTGGACCGAGGTGTGCGTGGTGCTGCCGACCCTGTCCGCGCTGGCCCAGGGCTACGAGGTCTACGTCGTCACCGACGCCTCCGGTGGTGTCAGCCCCGAGGCCCACGAGCACGCCGTGCAGCGCATGATCCAGGCCGGCGCCGTCCCCGTCACCTGGGTGCAGGTGCTGCTGGAGCTCCAGCGCGACTGGGCTCGCACGGAGACCTACGCGGCCGTGACGGACGTCGTGAAGGAGCACGGGGGCGCCTACGGCCTCGGCATCGTCTACGCCCAGGCCGTCATCGGCGCCCACGCGGCCGGCTGACCCGCACCACCGACACGTCAGGAACAGGCAGGAGAAGATGAACACGGGACTGCTGGTGCTCCGGCTGGTGGTGGGGCTGCTCATCGCCGGGCACGGGGTGCAGAAGGTGAGTTTCCACCTCGGCGGCCACGGTCTGGCGGGCGGGACCGAGGAGTTCCGCCAGGACGGGTTCCTGGGCGGCCGGCTCACCGCCGTCGTCGCCGGGACCAGCCAGATCGGGGCCGGCCTGTTCCTGGCCGCCGGGCTGCTCACTCCCCTGGCGGCGATGGCCGCCATGGGCGTGATGACGGTCGCGGGCACCGTCAAACGCGTCCACGGCCTGTGGGTGCAGAACGACGGCTACGAGTACCCCCTCGTCCTCGTCGCCGCCTGCGCCGCGCTCGCCCTCACCGGGCCCGGCCGCTGGTCCCTCGACCACGCGGCCGGGCTCACCCCCTGGCCGGTGTGGATCGTCCTCCCGGCCCTGGTGACCGGCCCGACCAGTGGCCTGCTCACCCGGGCGGTCCTGCACCGCGCCCCGGCCCCGACCCGAGGAGTCCCCCATGCGCAAGCTGCTGACTGACGCCGCGCGTACGCTCGTACCGCCCGCCGGGGACCGGCACGGGCCGCTGGCCCCGCTGCTGCTCACCCTGACGCTGGTCACCGGTCTGGTCGACGCCGTCAGCTATCTGGCGCTCGACCACGTCTTCGTCGCCAACATGACCGGCAACGTCGTCTTCCTGGGGTTCGCTCTCGGCGGTGCGGCGAACCTGTCGGCGCTCGCCTCCCTCACCGCCATCGCCTCCTTCCTGCTCGGCGCGCTCGCCGGAGGGGCACTCGGCACCCGGTTCGCGACGCACCGGGGCCACCTGCTGAGGGCGGCCACCGGGGCCCAGACGGTGCTCGTGGCGGTGGCCGTCGTCGTGGCCGCCTGTGCGGACGGCCGGGTCACCACCGGCGTCCAGTACGCGCTCATCGTGTTCCTGGGGCTCGCGATGGGGTGCCAGAACGCCGTGGCCCGGCGGCTGGGCGTCCCGGACCTCACCACGACCGTGCTGACCCTGACGCTGACCGGGCTGGCCGCGGACTCCACACCGGCCGGCGGCGAGGCCCCCCGGCCCGGCCGCCGGATCCTGTCCGTCCTCGCCATGTTCACCGGTGCCCTGGCCGGAGCCCTGCTGCTGCGCCACGGCCATCTGGTCCTGACCCTGGGCCTCGCGCTCGCGCTGCTGGCGGCCACGTCCGTCACGGTCCACCGGCTCTCCGCCGCGAATGCCGGCTGGAGCCGTCCCTGACCCGCCCTGTCCCGCCCCGACCGGCGCCCCGGCGTCCCCAGGGGCGCGGTCGCGGTGTGCTGCCCCTGCCGGAGTGCGTCGGGTTCTCCTCGCCGGTCGGCGCGGATCGCATCGCGAGTCTGCCCCGCCGTGCGGACCGGGAGGGGGGCGACGCCCCGGTGCGGCTTCTCCGTCCGGTTCGTGGCGGCCATCCGCCAGGGTCCGTTGACCATCACTTGGCAGCGCCCACACCCGCGTCCCACCGTCCCTGCCGTCCTCGCCCCGCCGGGGCTTCCGCGGCGCTGCCCGCCGGCCGTTGACGCCCCCGCCCGGGCTTCGCGGCGCTGCCTTCCATGGTTGCCGGCCGTCCCCGTCCTGGGAGGGCCCCTCGGAGCTGTCCGCCGTACGTTCCCGTCCCGCGCCGACCGCCCCTCCCGTTCGGCCCGGCCCCTCGCGGGCCAGCCCGCCGTACGCCCCCGCCCCCGCCCCCGCCCCCCGGATGTGCGCAAACCCGTCGTTCCTTGTCATAGTGTCCCCGGCGTGTCGTCCGCCGGGGCCGGAGCCGGGCTCCGGTACCGGCAGCCGGCGTGACGGAGCGGAGTCACCGCTCGCGGGGCGCTCCCGGCTTCGGCGGTGGGCGCGGAACACGGAAGGGGCGGGAGTGACGGCGGCAGACGGATCGCTGTCCCGGGACGGTCTGCGCGGCCGGGAGGCCGAGCAGGAGAGGGTGCGGTCCCTGATCGCGGCGGTGGCCGGGACCGGAAGCGGCGCGCTGGCCCTGATCGAGGGCGAGGCGGGCATCGGGAAGACCGCGCTGCTCGCCGAGGCCGTCACCCGGGCCCGCGCCGCCGGATTCGCGGCCGGTGTCGGGAAGGCCGACGAACTCCACCACATCGCGCCCCTGTCGTCACTGGCGGCGAGCCTTCTGCACGGCGACCGGCCGCTGCTGTCCGGTGACGCCTTCACCGACCTCGCCGGCAGCCACGACCAGCGGATCTGGCTCGTGGAGCGGCTCGCGGAGGCGATCGAGTCCAGAGCCCGCGGCGGCCCGGTGGTGATCGCTCTGGACGACATCCAGTGGGCCGATCCGCTGAGCCGTTTCGCCCTGAAACACCTGCCGGCCCGCCTGCGGACCTCACCCGTCCTGTGGGCGCTGACCAGGCGCCAGGGTCCAGGCGGGCCGCCGGAGGAGATCGCCACGGCCGCGCGCGAGGCGCTCACCACGGTCACGGTCGCCCTGGGCCCGCTGTCCGGCCCGGCCATCGGGCAACTCGCCGGAGACGTCCTGGGCGCGGCCGTCGACGACCGGGTGCGGCAGCTGCTCGAAGGCGCCGGCGGCAACCCGTTCCTGGCCGTCGAGATGCTCACGGGCCTGCGCGCCGCCGGTCCGTCGGGCGAACCCGTGCCCGAGGGCCTGGTCGTGGGGGTGCGCGGCAGGCTCGCCTCCCTGCGGCCCGGCACGCTGCGCTTCCTCCAGATGGGGTCCGTGCTGGGCCGCGCCTTCGCCTTCCCGGCCGCCGCCGCCCTGTGCGGCCGGCCGCCCGCCGCGCTGCTGGAGGCGCTGCAAGAGGCGGTCCACGCCGGACTCCTGGACGACGAGGGCGACCAACTGGTGTTCCGGCACGACCTGCTGCGCCAGGCGGTCTACGTCGACATCCCGCCGTCGGTCCGCAAGGCGCTGCACCGGGAGGCGGCCGGCCATCTCGTCGCCGCCGGCCACCGGCCGATCGACGCCGTCTCGCACATCCTCAGAAGCGCCCGGCCCGGCGACGAGGAGGCGGCCGCGCTGCTGCACCGGGCCGCCGACGACGTCCTGCCGGTCACCCCCGGGCTGGCGGCCGACCTCATGACGCGCGCGCTGGATCTGGTGCCGCCGCCACGCCCGTCGGGATTCGCGGCCGGGGAGCGGGCGATCATCTGCCTGACCCGCGCGGGCCGGGACCGGGAGGCGCTGGCCGCCGCCGACCGGCTGCTGGCCTGCCGGCCGCCCCTCGACACCTTCGGCCGGATCCAGGCGGCCCTGGGCGGGGCCCTGTGGAGCATGGACCTCGCCGACGAGCTGCGCCGCCGTACCGAGGCCGCCCTGGCCGTCGGCGGGGCCGCCCCCGAGGTCGCGGCACGGCTGGCCGCGCTCCGGGCGCTCGCCCTGTCCCGGGGGGAGGACCTGGTCGCGGCGCGCACGGCCGGGGAGGACGCCCTGCGTGACGCCACCGCGGCCCAGGACCGGGAGGCGCATGTGCTGGCCCTGTCCGCGCTCGGTGAGATCGCGCAGAACGCCGGGGAGAACGCCCTCGCGCTGAAACGATTCGCCGCGCTCAGCGCCGTCGACGGCGCCTACCTGCCCGAGGAGATCGTCGCGCACCTGCACCTGGACGACTTCGCCTGCGGTGAACGGCTGCTGCAGCGGGCGGCGGACGACGCAAGCTCACCCCGGCAGGCGATGCTCCAGTGGGCCCAGGCCCAGTACCAGCTGGGGCTGGGCCGGCTCGACGACGCGGAGACCGCCTTCGTGACGATGGAACGTCTGGAAGATGACGTAAAGGCCGTCGTCCAGCAGGTGAACGCGCGGGTGGTCCGTTCCCGGATCGCCCTGCTGCGCGGCGACCGGGACAGCGCTCGCCACCACCTGGCCGCCGCGCGGGAGAGACGGACGAGGAGACCGAACCCCGGCAATACCGCCGTGGTCCACTTCCTGGAAGCCGTGCACGCCGACGCCGACGGGGACGTCGCAGCGGCCGTCGAGGCGATCCGGCGGGTGCAGCGGGTGGGACCGTTCATGCGCTGGCGGCTGCTGCGCGACTGGGTCGACGCGGCGGTGCGCATGGCGCTGCGCGGTGCGGAACACGCGCTCGCCGAGGACCTGGCCGCGCAGGCCGGGGCGCACGCCGCGCGGAACCCGGCGGTACCCACCGCCACCGGTCTCGCGGCGCACACCATGGGCCTGGTCCGCAACGACCTCGGCCTGCTGGAACACGCGGTGACACTGCTCCGGGCGAGCCCCCGCCCGCTGGTCCGGGCCGCCGCGTGCGCCGACCTCGGGCCGGCCCTGCTGGCGGCGGGACGCAGGACCGAGGCGGTGACCGTCCTGACCCAGGCCCACGGCCTGTACGCCGCATCCGGCGCCCATGCCCCGGCGGCGTCCGTGTTGCGGCTCCTTGAGCGCGGGGGGGCCGGCAGCCGCCGGGCGCAGGCCGCGCCGCACCCCGTGCAGGGCTGGGAGGCGCTCACGGCCTCGGAGAAGAAGGTCGCGCGGCTCATCGCGGAGGGCCACACCAACCGGTCGGCCGCCGAGACTCTGGTGGTCTCCCCGCACACGGTCAACACCCATCTCACGTCCGTCTTCCGCAAGCTGTCGGTCAACTCCCGGGTGCAGCTGGCCAATCTGGTGGCCTCCCTGGGCGAGAACTGAGCGCCCGGGTTGGTACGTTCGCGTGAGGCGCGGCGCGGCCGACGGCGCTTGGCTGGCCCATCGAACCCAGCCGGAGGCCACCGCCATGCACAGACCCACCGCCGTACCCCCGACCGTCGTGCTCGTGCATGGGGCGTTCGCCGACGCCTCCTGCTGGAGCGGGGTCATCGGCCACCTGCGGGCCGCCGGGCTGGCCGTCGCCGCCCCCGTGAACCCGCTGCGCGGCCTGGCGCACGACGCCGCCTGCCTCCAGGCCCTCCTGGACCGGGCGGACGGGCCGGTCGTCCTGGTCGGCCACGGCTACGGCGGCGCGGTCATCACCCAGGCCGCCGCGTGCGACGGCCTGCTGGCGCTGTGCTACGTCGCGGCGTTCGGCCTCGACGCCGGAGAGTGCGTCCAGGACGTGCTGTGCCGCTTCGCCCCCACCCCGATGGCGGACGCCACCGTCACCGCAGGAGGCCGCGGCGAAATGTACATCCGGGCGGAACGGTTCGCGCAGGTGTACGCCGGCGACCTCCCGTCCCGTACCGCACGCCTGCTGGCCGCCGCCCAACAGCCTCTCGACAGGCTGGCGTTGACCGAGAGGTCCGGCCTTCCGGCGTGGGCCTCCACCCCGTCCTGGTACGCCGTCGCCACCGCCGACCGGATGCTCAACCCCTCCGCCCAGCGGTTCATGGCCCAGCGCATGACGGCCACCGAACATGCGCTGGACGCCTCGCACGCCGTCGTTCTGTCCCAGTCGGAGGCCGTGGCGGCGATGATCCGGGAGGCCGTCGCCCACGGCATGGCCCGCGGCGACGGCCACGGCCCTGCCCCGGCGTGAGCCGCCCGCGTCCGCCCGCGAGCGGTGGGGGCGGGAACGGAGAGGGCGCGGCGGCAGTCGGCGGGAGGTGGCCCGGACCTCTCCGGCCAGGTGGACCAGGGCGGTGACGTTGTCCCCGACTCCGTCGACGGCGAGGACACGCCACTGGTCCGCACCTGAGCGGCGCAGGGGACGGCGGCGGACCGTCCGGCCGGCCCCGCGGCCACCGCCGTCACGCGCCCTCCGGGTGTCCGGACGCCCGGCGCTGCCGCCTGATCGGTTCCCCCACGCGGTGCAGATGGGTGAGGGCCTCGCGGTAGGACCGGATCAGCCCGGTCTCGTGGTAGGGCACCCCGACCTCCGCGCAGTACGCGCGGACGAGGGGCCGGGCCCGTCGCAGATGAGGCGTGGGCATGCTCGGGAACAGGTGGTGCTCGATCTGGTGGTTGAGCCCGCCGAGCAGTACGTCGGTGAGCCGGCCGCCTTGCACGTTGCGGGAGGTGAGGACCTGGCGGCGCAGGAAGTCGGGCTGCTCGTCACCGGTGAAGGTGGGCATGCCCTTGTGGTTGGGGGCGAAGGTGCAGCCGAGGTAGACACCGAAGAGAGCCTGGTGCACGGCGAGGAACGCCACCGCCTTGCCGGGGCTGAGCACCAAAAGCAGCGCGGTCAGGTAGCCCGCGATGTGCAGGAGGAGCAGGGCCCCCTCCAGCGGGCGGTTCTTCACGGCCGGTGAGCGCAGCGCCCGCACGCTCGAGACGTGCAGGTTGAGGCCCTCCAGGGTGAGCAGCGGGAGGAACAGCAGTGCCTGGTGTCCGCCGATGAGCCGGGCCACGCCGCGGCTGGCGCGGGCCTGCCCGGTGGACCACACGAGGATCTCGGGGGCGACATCGGGGTCGAGTTCCTCGTGGTTGGGGTGGGCGTGGTGGCGGGTGTGCTTGCCCATCCACCAGCCATAGCTCATCCCGATCCCGAGGTTGCCGAAGAGCCGGCCCCAGGTCTCGCTCGGCCGCCGCCGCCGGAAGACCTGGCGGTGGGCCAGGTCGTGTGCCGCGAGGGCGACCTGTCCGAACACCAGGGCCAGGAAGGCGGCCACGGCCAGCTGCCACCAGCTGTCACCGAGCGCGAGGAACGTCCCCCAGCCGGCCGCCAGCAGCGCGATCACCGTACCGAGCCGTGCCGTGTAGTAACCGGGGCGCCGCTCGAACAGGCCCGCCTCGGCGACGCGCCGGGACAGCCGGGCGTAGTCGCTGCCGGCGGTGGAGCAGGGCGTTCCGGATCGGGCGGCGGGCGCCGCGGACTCGGGGGAGGCGCCGGTGGAAATCGTCATGCGTCGAGTCTGGGCACGGCCGCCCGGCCGGAACAGCCTGCCAGTCACCGGGACGGGCGGGGGGCTGCCTCCACCCGGTTCCGGTAGTTCTCCCCACCCCGGCGCGCCCGGCGTGCGGTCCGCGCTCAGTGCTCACCGGGCAGGGGGTGCGCCCCGACGAAGTCGCGGATCTCGGCGACGAGGGCTGCGGGGTTGTCCAGTTGGACCAGCGTGCGGGCGTCCGGGATCTCCACGTAGCGGGCGTCCGGGAGCAGTCGGGCCAGCCGGCGGCCGGTCTCGGGCGGCATCATGCGGTCCTCGGCGCCCCAGGCGACCAGGACCGGGCGGGTGAACGCGGGGAAGTTCCGGGCCGCTTCCAGATAGCAGTCCCGCCGGGTGCTGCGCAGGAACCGCGCGAAGTCCCGCCGGATGTGACGATTCGTCAGCAACGGCTGGTACCAGCGGGCGATCAGTTCCTTCGGCAGCCGCGTTCTCGCCATTCCGCCGAGCGAGGTCTCCATACGGGCGAGGAAGGGGAAGCGGAAGGACTGGATGAGCAGGAACAGCGCGCCGGGGATCCGGCAGGCCGCGGTCAGCAGCCGGCCCTGGGTACCGGGCGGGTAGTTGTCGAGGGCCTCGCAGGAGGTGAGGACCAGCCGGGCGATGCGCTCGTCCCGTACACCCAGCAGGAGTTGCGCCGTCCCGGTGTCGTTCTGCACGAGGGTGACGTCGCGCAGGTCCAGACCGTCCATGAACTCGGCCAGCAGGCCGGCGACGCCGTGCGCGGAGAGGTCCGCGCCGGGGCGCATGGGGCGCCGGTGGCTGCCGGTCGGCAGGACGGGGATCAGCACCCGGAAGCCGGGGCTCAGTCCGCTGACGACGTCGGCCCAGACCGACTCGTCGAAGCCGAGGCCGGGGACCAGGACCACCACCGGGCCGCTGCCTCCCGTGTCCTCGTAGTCGATGGTTCCCGCGCTGAGTTCGATCTCCGGCATGTCCGTGCCTCCGACTCGGTTGGCTGCCAATGCCTCTGCCAGTGTCACTGTCACTATGGGAGGTCTTCGACAGCTGGACCGGCCGCCCGGGAGACGGCCTCCTCGGTCATCGCCCTGCTGGAGGGCGCCTTCATGCTCGGCCGCACCGCGCGCAGCACCGCGCCGGTTCTGGCGGCGGGCAAGGCGGCGGCGATCGTACGGGCCGCGCTGGACGGACGGTGACACAGCCGAACCGGACCGGCGGTTTCCGGCCCGCACAGGGAGCGGCTGTCGCCAAAGCGCCCCGGAATTGTCCGTGATCCGTAACAGAGGGATCCCGTGATCGTCCGCAGCCGTCCTGCCAGGTGCACGGAACCCGTCGGCGCGGCGACGGGAGTCATCGACACGGCAGGGGGCGGACGGAATGGCGCGGCATGGCGGGCGGGGATGGTACGGCCGGATGGTCGCGGCGGCGCTCGGGGTGACGGTGGTGGCCGCCGCCACCTCGGTGTACACCGCGCAGGCCGGGCAGACCGGTGGCGGCTCGGCCGGCCGGGGCGCCCCGGCCCGGCCCGCCGCGCCCACGGCGGCGCCCGTGTCCGCCGTGATCGCTCACGCCTCGGACCGCGGTGAGCACGCCGTGAACATCACCATCGACGACGGTCCGGACCCGGTCTGGACCCCGCGGGTGCTCCAGGTCCTGCGGGACAACGGCGTGAAGGCGACGTTCTGCATGGTCGGCACCCAGGCCGAGGCCCACCCGGATCTGGTCCGGCAGGTGGTGGCCGCCGGGCACCGGCTGTGCGACCACACGGTGTCGCACGACACCACCATGGACACCAAACCCCCGGCGTACCAGTCACAACAGATCGTGGACGCCGAGCGGCAGATCACCAAGGCGTCCGGCGGGGTGCGCCCGATGTACTACCGGGCTCCGGGCGGCGCCTTCACCCCGTACAGCCGGAAACTGGCGGCCTCGCACGGGATGCGTCCGCTCGGCTGGAACGTCGACTCCAAGGACTTCGAGCGGCCGGGCACGGACGCCGTCGTGGCCACCGTCAAGCGGGAGTTGGCGAACGGCCCCACGATCCTCTTCCACGACGCGGGCGGCGACCGCTCCCAGACGGTGGCCGCCCTGGGCACCCTGCTGCCGTGGCTGAAGCAGCAGGGCTACGCCTTCGGTTTCCCGGTGCGCTGACGCGGGGGACCTCGGCCGCAGTACCGCGAAGGAAGTCGTCCCCCGACGCCGGTGTGCGGCAAAACCACTGGCCCGTCCGCCGGTGGCGGTGATGGGATGGGGCGATGCGAGAAGATGCCGCGACGGTCGTCGACCGCGGGCAGTACCGGGACGCGGTGACCCCCTGGGAGCAGGAGACCTGGCGTGCCGAGGCGCTCGGCTGGGTGGCCGAGGAGCTCACCGCGCACGGTCTGCGGGCCGCCGGCGGGCTCGAGGTGCGGCTGCGGCCTTGGTCCGTGCTGATCCGGGTGCCCGTCGCGGGACGGAGGGCGGTCTGGTTCAAGGCGAGCCCGCCGGCCGGCGCGTTCGAGGGCCCGCTGACCGCCGCCCTGGCCGGCTGGGTGCCGGAGCACGTGTTGCGGCCCCTGGCCGTCGACGCGGCGCGCGGCTGGTCACTGCTGCCCGACGGAGGCGACCTGTTCCGGACCGTGCTCGCCCGTGAGCCGGTCGGACCGCGCGCCTGGGAGGAACTGCTGGGCCAGTACGCGCGCATGCAGCACGCCCTGGTCCCGCACGCGCACGCCCTCGAGCGGCTGGGCGTGCCGGCAGCCCGGACACCCGGGCTGCCGGAGGTGTTCGAGCGCCTGCTCGCCGGGGACCGCGTGCTGGGCCCGGACGACCGCGCCCGCCTGGAGCAGTTCCGGCCGCGCCTCGTGGACTGGTGTGCCGAACTCGCCTCGCTGGGCGTCGCGGACAGCCTCGACCACGCGGACCTGCACGACGGGCAGGTGTTCCGGCCGGCCCCGGGCCGGTACACCTTCTTCGACTGGGGTGACGCCGCCGTCTCCCACCCCTTCTGCAGTCTGCGCGTCACCGCCGAGCGGGCCCGCGACCGCTACGGCCCGCACGTGCTGCCCCGGCTGCTCGACGCGTATCTGGACCCCTGGACGGGCCCCGGCCGTACGGCGGCCCAGCTGCGGCGGGCGGCGGCGCTGGCCTGGCGGCTGAGCGTGCTGAGCCGGGCGGCGGCCTGGGGCCGGATGTTCCCCGGCGCGTCCGGGGCCGGGCCGGGAGCGGCGCAGAGCGCCCGGTGGCTGCTGGAGCTCCTGGCCGAGCCGCCGTTCGGGGTCGGCTGACCCTTCCCGGCGGCGCGTGGGCCGGGTCAGGGCAGCGGGGTGCCGCCCGTCGCGTTCAGGATCTCCGCGGTGATGTAGCTCGCCTGGGGTGAGGCCAGATACACGTAGGCGGGGGCCATTTCGGCGGGCTGGGCGGGGCGGCCGAGCGGGCTCTGCTTCCCGAACTCCGCCGTGTCCGGAAGGGTGGCGGGGATGAGCGGGGTCCACACCGGTCCCGGCGCGACCGCGTTGACGCGGATGCCGCGCTCGGCGAGCATCTGGGCCAGGCCCTGGGTGAAGGTGACGATCGCACCCTTGGTCATGGCGTAGTCCAGCAGGTGCGGGCTGGGCTGGTACGCCTGCACCGAGGTGGTGTTGATGACACAGCCGCCGGCCGGGATGTGCGGGAGGGCGAACTTGGTGAGCCAGAACATCCCGTACAGGTTGGTCCGCATCACCCGGTCGAACTGCTCGGTGCTGATCGCCTCGATGCCGTCCGGCTGAGCCATCTGGTAGGCGGCGTTGTTCACGAGGACGTCGATACGGCCGAACTCGCCGACCGCCCGCTCGATCAGCGAACGGCAGTTGCCTTCCTCGCGGATGTCACAGGACACGGCGACCGCCTTGCGCCCCGCGTCCTCCACCAGCCGGGACGTCTCGCGGGCGTCCTCCTCCTCCGCGTCGAGATGCGTGAACAGCACGTCGGCGCCCTCGCGCGCGAAGGCGAGCGCCACCGCGCGTCCGATGCCGGAGTCCCCTCCCGTGATCACGGTCTTGAGGCCCTCGAGACGGCCGGTGCCGTGGTACGAGTCCTCACCGTGGTCGGGCGGCGGGTCCATGGGGCCGGTCCAGCCGGGATGCGGCTGCTCCTGGGCGGGGAAGTCGGGGCGGGGGTGCTGGGTGACCGGATCGGGCCGGTCACCGCGCTGCTCCGTCACAGTGGCCTCCTGTGTCTCGGGCGGACGGGACAGGCGAGCGGGTTCCCAGGTTGCGGCGGGTGAAAAGCGCTTCCTGCCGGTCAACCGGTCGGGGTGTGCGGCCCGGAGGCGCGCAGCCGGTCCCGGCGGGCGAGGTTGTAGAGCCGCAGCAGATGCTTCGCCACCGCGCAGAGAGCGGCGTCGGCGTGGCACTGGCGGCACGTCCGCATGTGCTGCTCGTAGGTGAAGCGCGCGTTTTCCAGCGCGTCGTTGGCAGTAGACATCGACATCTCCGGGCAGGGGCGCGTCCGAGGACGGCACAAGTTGACTGACTGGTACACCCGGAACAAGGTCATCATGTTACTGGCGGTACTGGGAAACCGGTCTCACTCCGGGATGACCGTCACTCTCTGTGAGAGTCATTCCGAGTCCCGGGGGGCGCGACGGGTGGCCGCTGACCGGGGAGGCGGTCCGGCGCGGGCGCACGGACCGGCGTGCCGACCGTGGCCGATAAGCCCGTTGGGCCGTCCGGGTGAGGCCGTTAGGATCGTCGTACGGCATCGCGTGCCGGTCACCGACCGGGTGAGGCATGGAGGTGCCCGTGAGTTTGCCTTGCGGAGGCATTCCACCCATGTCAGTCGAGTTGAACCACACCATCGTCCATGCCCGGGACAAGCGGGAGTCGGCCGCTTTCCTGGCCGGCATCCTGGGCCTGGAGGCCGGGGCCGAATGGGGCCCGTTCATTCCGGTGTCCACGAGCAACGGGGTCACCCTGGACTTCGCCACCGTCCCGGCGGAGTCGATCGTCACGCAGCATTACGCCTTCCTCGTCTCCGAGGAGGAGTTCGACGCGGCCTTCGCCCGTATCCGGCGGGCCGGCATCACCTTCTACGCCGACCCGCACGGGAAGCAGCCGGGCGAGATCAACCACCACTGGGGCGGCCGGGGCCTGTACTTCCACGATCCGGCCGGACACGGCATGGAGATCATCACACGCCCCTACGGCAGCCCCGAGGCCCCGGCGGAGTCCTGAGGAACGGGCGGGCCGGGGCACGCGCCCCGGCCCGCCCCCCCCCCCCCCCCCCCCCCGGCGCGGACACGGCAGACGGTGCGGGTGAACCGATTCGCCTGCCTTCTGGCCCCGTGGTGGCCGCAGGACCCCCCTCGATGCTGTGTGCGGTGACCGATCCGGACGGCTGAGCCCGCTGTCCCCGCGGCCCGGGAGCGGGGCGCCGCCCGGGGCGGCGTCCCGCGTGTCACCGTCCGCCGTGCACCGGCTACGGCGTCACGACGCTGCCGCCGAACGTCACCACGAGGTGGCCGTCCGAGGCGAAGGACCAGCCGAGCGCGCCCGCGTAGGCGGAGCAGCGGGAGCCGTTGGTACCGGTCCAGAACTGGTCGGAGCCGTCGGTGTCACCGACGGTCTTGTCGTTCGAGCCGCTGACGGCGAAGCGGCACGACGTGTCGGTGCGGAACACCGAAGTACCCGCGTCGAACGAGAAGTTGCGCTGGGCGTTGTCGATGCCGACGTTGTCGGACACCGTCATCGTGCCGGGGTTGCTGTTGTAGGTGAAGCCGTGGTGGCCGTTCTTGTAGGCGATGTTGTGCCGCACCACGTGGTTCACCGCGATGCCGTCGCCGCCCAGCTTGTAGCCGTTGCGGTCGCCGTTGGAGTTGACCGTGCCGTCGCTCAGGGTGCCGTTGCCGTAGGACAGGGAGTACTCGATGGTCACCGGGCCGATGGCGCCGGTGTCCGTCTTGGTGAACAGGTCCCAGCCGTCGTCGATGTTGTTGTGCGAGACGTCGTAACGGAAGACGTTCCCGGTGCCGGTGGTCAGTTTCGCGGCGAAGCCGTCGGCGTCCTCCCCGTCGGAGTCCGCGTTGTCGTGCGACTCGGAACTGACGATCAGGTTGTTCGAGGGCCACTGGGAGTCGGGGGTGGTGGAGGCGATGCGGCCCAGTTGCAGGCCGGTGTCGCGGTTGTAGGCGGTCACCGCGCGCTCGACCACGTTGTTGCTGCCGCCGACGAAGATGCCGTTGTCCCCGGCGTGTTCGACGGTCAGGCCGTACAGCCGCCAGTAGGAGGCGTTCAGCTGAATGCCCCGGTTGGCCGGACTCTCGCTCTGCGCCGCGAAGTCCAGTACGGGCTTCTCGCCCGGGTAGGCCGACAGGGTGGTGCGGGCGGCGGCGGTGCCGTCCTTGCCGGCCGGGACGGTGACCGTGGCGGACGGGGTGTACGTCCCTCCGCGCAGGTAGATCGTGCCGCCGGGCGTGATGCGGCTGATGGCGGAGGTCAGCG
Source organism: Streptomyces sp. Y20 (assembly GCF_043195475.1). Taxonomy (NCBI): domain Bacteria; kingdom Bacillati; phylum Actinomycetota; class Actinomycetes; order Kitasatosporales; family Streptomycetaceae; genus Streptomyces; species Streptomyces sp. Y20. The sequence goes on along the minus strand of NZ_JBIDDP010000006.1, from coordinate 67,088 downwards.
TGGTGGGGGCCGATTCCGTGCCGGCCGCGCTGTCGCTGCCGCTCGGCGACACGTAGAGCACGGCGCCGGTCGCCGCCGCTGACACGTCGGCGTCGAGGTAGTCGAGGTTGGGCAGGCCGTCGGCGCCGGTGGGGCTGAGGCGGATCGTGTTGGCACCTGCCCTGACCGGTACCGTGAGCGTCTTGGTCGCCCAGGTGTTCCAGGCGCCGGTGCTCTCGAACGACACCGTGGTGGCCGCCGCCCCGTTGACCGCGAAGGTCGCGGACCGGGCGGCGGCCGCCCCGTTGGCGTAGCGGACACCGAGGGTCGCGGTGCCCGCGCCGGTGGCGTTCACCGTGAACTGGGCGTACGCGCCCGACGCGTTGGTCCCGTTGCAGAAGCCGGTGCCGGAGAATCCGGCCCAGTCGGAGTCCACGGTGCCGGTGCACACCGCGGGAGAGCTCTCGGCTTCGTAACGGGTGGTGGCGGCCTGGGCGGTGGTGCCGGACAGCGCGACGAGCGTGCCGGCGAGCAGACCGGCGCACGCGAGGGCGGATCTGAATTGCATCGGCTTGTCTCCTAGCGGTTCTGGCTCGGCTGTGCGGGATGCGGGTGTCCGGAGGGGTGAACCCGGCGGCCGGTCGCGGCATGGTGAAGGCCACCGGAAAGCGCTTTCCCTCTGGGAGTTCCCGACGCTAGGGATGAGCCGACTGGCACGTCAATAGTCGCGTACGTGATCCTTATTCAGACTTGTGAATCCATGGCTTATGGTCGGTTGCCGAGCCCGGCCGAGGCCGCCGGGTACCGCTCGTCGGTGACCGGCTCCAGCCAGGTGCTTTCCTCGCTGCCGTCGCCCTTCCCCTCCCACAGCGCGATGTGCTCCATGAAGCGGTCGGGGGTGGCGCCGTGCCAGCGCTCCTCGTCCGGGGGGGCGGGTGACCGTCTGGCCGGGGTGGGCCGTGAGGACGGTGCCGTCGCGGGTGCCGATCAGGGCGACGCCGGAGACGACGTGCACGGTCTGGCCCAGCACGTGGGAGTGCCAGTTCGTACGGGCGCCCGGTGAGAAGCGGACCAGGTTGGCACGCATCCGGAACGGCTCCTGGCCGGCGTGGACGACGTCGAACCAGACGTCGCCGGTGAACCGGTCGGCAGGCGCCTTGACCGTGGCCGGCTGCTTGACGAATTCCTCTCTTCACGAAGTGCGGCGTGGCGGGAACTGTTCAGACCGCGGCACGCTCGTCGGCGATCTTCTTGAGCCGGGTGATCGCGGTCATGGCATGGGGCCAGCCCGCGTAGAAGGCCAGGTGGGTGATGGCCTCGGACAGCTCCTGGACGCTCAGTCCGTCGTCCAGCGCCACACCGAGGTGATATCCGAGCTGCTCGCCGCGGTAGAGGGCGGCCCGCACACTCACCGTGACCAGACTGCGGTCACGCGGAGAGAGACCGGGACGCTCCCAGACCGCGGCGGCGCTCGGGCGCTGACGGCCACGGCAGAAGCGAGCCGGCAGAGAGAAACGTCCGGGTCCGCCCCGTGGGGGCGGACCCGGACGCGCCGGTAGGAGGGCCGGCAGGTCAGACGAGGTCGAACCGGTCCGCGTTCATGACCTTGTCCCAGGCGGCGACGAAGTCCTTGACGAACTTCTCCTTCGCGTCGTCGCTCGCGTAGACCTCGGCGAGGGCACGCAGTTCGGAGTTGGAGCCGAAGACGAGGTCGGCACGGCTTCCGGCCCACTTCAGCTCGCCCGTGCTCGCGTCACGGCCCTCGAACGTGGTCTGGTCCTCGGAGGTCGCCTTCCACGTCGTCCCCAGGTCGAGCAGGTTGACGAAGAAGTCGTTGGTGAGGGCGCCGGGCGTGTCGGTGAGGACGCCGAGCTGCGACTGCTGGTGGTTGGCGCCGAGGACGCGCAGGCCGCCGACGAGGACGGTCAGCTCGGGGGCGCTGAGGTTCAGCAGGTTCGCCTTGTCGAGCAGCAGGTACTCGGCCGGCAGGCGGTTGCCCTTGCCGAGGTAGTTGCGGAAGCCGTCCGCGGTCGGCTCCAGCGCCTCGAAGGACTCGGCGTCGGTGTGCTCCTCCGTGGCGTCCACACGGCCCGGGGTGAAGGGCACCCGCACCTGGAAGCCGCCTTCCTTGGCGGCCTTCTCCACGGCGGCGACACCGCCGAGGACGATGAGGTCGGCCAGGGAGACCTTCCTGGTGCCGGAGGAGGCGTTGAACTCCTGCTGGACGCCCTCCAGCGTGCGCAGCACCTGGGCGAGCCCGTCCGGCTCGTTGACCTCCCAGCCGCTCTGCGGGGCCAGCCGGATACGGGCGCCGTTGGCGCCACCGCGCTTGTCGCTGGCGCGGAACGTCGACGCGGACGCCCACGCGGTGGTGACCAGCTGGGACACGCTGAGTCCCGAGTCGAGCAGCTTGGTCTTCAGGGTCTCGATGTCCGCGTCGTCGATCAGCTCGCCCTCGCGCTCCGGCAGCGGGTCCTGCCACAGCAGGGTCTCCTGCGGGACCTCCGGGCCGAGGTACAGCGACTTCGGGCCCAGGTCACGGTGGGTGAGCTTGTACCAGGCGCGGGCGAAGGCGTCCGCGAACTCCTGCGGGTTCTCGTGGAAGCGGCGGGAGATGGGCTCGTACACCGGGTCGAACCGCAGCGCGAGGTCGGTGGTCAGCATCGCCGGGGCGATCTTCTTCGACGGGTCGTGGGCGGCCGGGACCGTGCCCTCGCCGGCGCCGTCCTTGGGCCGCCACTGCTTGGCGCCGGCCGGGGACTCGGTCAGCTCCCACTCGTAGCCGAAGAGGTTGTCGAAGAAGCCGTTGCTCCACCGGGTCGGCGTGGCAGTCCAGGTGACCTCCAGGCCGGAGGTGATGGTGTCGGCGCCCTTACCGGTGCCGTAGCTGTTCCGCCAGCCCAGGCCCTGTTCCTCGAAACCGGCGGCCTCGATGTCCGGACCGACGTGGTCGGCGGGGCCGGCGCCGTGCGTCTTGCCGAAGGTGTGGCCGCCGGCGATCAGGGCGACGGTCTCCTCGTCGTTCATCGCCATCCGGGCGAACGTCTCGCGGATGTCGCGGGCCGCGGCGAGCGGGTCCGGATTGCCGTTCGGGCCCTCCGGGTTGACGTAGATGAGACCCATCTGGACGGCGCCGAGCGGGCTCTCCAGCTCACGGTCGCCGGTGTAGCGCTTGTCGTCCAGCCAGGTGGTCTCGGGACCCCAGTAGACGTCCTCCTCCGGCTCCCACACGTCCTCGCGGCCACCGCCGAAACCGAAGGTCTCGAAGCCCATGGACTCCAGGGCCACGTTGCCGGCGAGGATCAGCAGGTCGGCCCACGAGATGCGCTGACCGTACTTCTTCTTCACCGGCCACAGCAGGCGGCGGGCCTTGTCCAGGTTGACGTTGTCGGGCCAGCTGTTCAGCGGGGCGAAGCGCTGCTGGCCGGCGCCGGCACCGCCGCGGCCGTCGCTGATGCGGTAGGTGCCCGCACTGTGCCACGCCATACGGACCATCAGGGGGCCGTAGTGGCCGAAGTCGGCCGGCCACCAGTCCTGGGAAGTGGTGAGCACCTCTTCGATGTCCCGCTTCACGGCCGGGAGGTCCAGACCACGGAAGGCCTCGGCGTAGTCGAAGTCCTCACCGAGCGGGTTCGCCACGGCCGGGTTCTTGGCAAGGATCTTCAGGTTGAGCCGCTCCGGCCACCACTGACGGCTGCCTCCGCCCTGGGTCGGGTGCAGGGCACGGTCATGGGCGACGGGGCAACCGCCGCCCGCCCCGTCCGTCTTCGCGTCTGTGACGATCGCGTCGTGGTTCTCAGTCATGGCAATCCTTCCGAACTGTGCGGAACGTGGTGCTCAGGAACTGCGGCCGGTGGAACAGTCGGGGCAGGTGCCCCAGTAGACGACCTCGGCCTCGTCGATGGCGAAGCCCCGGTCGTCCGAGGCGGTCAGGCAGGGCGCGTCGCCGACGGCGCAGTCGACGTCGGCGACGGCGCCGCACGACCGGCACACGATGTGGTGGTGGTTGTCGCCCACGCGTCCCTCGAACCGGGCCGGATGGCCGGCCGGTTCGATCCGGCGCACCAGACCCGCTGCGGTCAGCGCGTGGAGGGCCTCGTAGACGGCTTGCAAGGAGATGTGGCCCACGCGCTCGCGGACTCCGGAGGCGATCGCCTCGACGCCGAGGTGGTCACCGTCCCGGACGGTCTCCAGCAGCGCGACGCGGGCCGCCGTCACACGCAGGCCGGCACCGCGGAGCTGTCCGGCGGTGGTCGGGGCCGGGGAGGCGGTCATGGCGCTGAACCTACCGGCATAAACACGAGGGATTCAAGAAAACGAACGATGCAATTCTGGCCGTGTACCGGCGCCGGAACGTTTCCTCCCGGCCATCCGCGTCCGCTTCCGCCTTCACCGGTGCGTGCACCTGGGCAGGCCCGGCCGGGCGTGGGGTGGCGGGTGGGGTGGGGCATGCCCGCATCATGGGGCCGTCGCACCGCGCCGGCCCCGCGGCCTGCCGGACGGTCCTCCGAAGGGGTGAGCCTGTGTACTCGCGTGGCCCTCCCGGGGACCCCTGGGCCGGCGGCTCCCCGCGCCAGGCCGGACCGGTCCGGCCTGGCTCAGTGCGTGTGCCGGCAGGCGGTGGGCGCGGACCGGTAACGACGGGCCAGGGCGTGGAAGGCCTCCTTCGGTTCCCAGTGCCAGTCGGAAGCGGGATCGTCCGGCCGGTCCTTGAGGGTCTTGGTCACGGCGTAGCTCGCCATGTCGAGGTCGTGGCGCGGGTCACCCGGACGGTGCGGGGCGTCGGGAGTCACGAACTCGAAGGCCATCGCCGCGTACAGGCCCATCGAGCAGAAGACGTCGAGGAGTCGCAGGATCCAGTCCGCCTGGGTGCGCTCGCTGCGTACCAGGTCGCCCTTGATCTCCTCGGGTTCCTTGTCGTGGTCGACGACGTCCCAGCCCATGCCGGCGGTCCGGGGCGCCCCGACGTAGGCACAGGTGCCGAACTCGGTGACGGCCAGCGGCTTTCCCCACCGCAGATAGCGGCTCAGCTCGTTCACGTGGTCCGCCCGCTGGGGGAAGTACGAGTAGTAGTCGATGCCCACGATGTCGAACAGGCCCCAGTCGACCCGGTCTTCCTGGGCGGCGGCGTAGCTGAGCCGGCCGCCGAAGACGGAGCGGCCGACCGCGGCGGCCTTCGCCGTGAAGCGGTCCAGTCGGCGTTGCGTCTCGACGGGGTCCAGTGTGCCGTCGAGCAGGTTGCGGACCCGGTCCAGGACGGTGTCGCCGGGGACGATGCCGGGCACGAACAGCCAGAACTCGCAGCCCACGCTGAGGTCCACGGCGGCACCCTGGCGGCGCAGCCGCTCGGCGAACCGGCCCGTCTCCGCGAGGTGTTCCAGGATGTCCCGCTCCGGGGCGTCACCGAGGGTCGGCTGGAGCCAGACCCGCAGCCCTCGTTCGGCCGCCTCGGCGGCGGTGGCCGTGAGCCGTTCGACGCCGTCACCGGTCACGTCGACGGTGTCGGCGTACAGCTCGTCACGGATGACCCGGATGTCCTCCCGCATCCGGGCCGCGCCGAAGGCCGTTCCCGGTGTCTCCCCCTCCCCCACGGTGTACACCACCCCTCGGTGCCGCAGTCCCCCCTGCGCGGCCCGGGCCGGGCCCGCCGGCAGCCCCGCCGCGGCCAGTCCGGCGGACGCCATGCCGGCCAGGAACTGTGCGCGTTCGATCCCCTCGGTCCTCCGCATACGGTCACCCTGCCGGGCCCGGCCGACCGGCGCCGTCGGCCGACGGTCCACGGAAGGGGGCCGAAGGGTGGCGGTCGGCTGCCGAAGGGAGGCCGTAGCGTGCCGAAGGGACGAGGTAAGGGTGGCGGTCCGGCGCCGGAAGGCAGGGCTCGCGGTGCCGGCGGTCGTGGCGCGCGCCCCTCCCGCGGACCACCGTACGAGGCGCACGAGCGCCCTGGAGTGAGAAGATCGGACCTGGTCGTGCGCACTTTCGGCAAGGGATGGCCGTCAGGAGGACGCTGGTGGACCTGGACGCCGTCACCGACGAGCTGTACGGGCTGCGTCCCGAGGAGTTCGTCGCCGCCCGCGACCGCCGCGCCCGGGACGCCCGCACAGCCGGTGACCAGGATCTCGCCAAGGCGGTCGGCGCGCTGCGGCGGCCGAGCCGGGCCGCCTGGGTCAGCAATCTGCTGGTCCGCCGGCAGCCGGAGGAGGTCCGGTCGCTGCTCGGCCTCGGTGAGGAACTGCGCCGCGCGCACCGGGAACTGGACGGGGCGCGGCTGCGCCGGCTGGCCTCTCGGCAGAACGAGGTGATCGGCGCGCTGGCCCGGCAGGCCCGGCAGCTGGCCGCGCAGGCCGGGCATCCGGTCGGTGAGGATGTCCAGCGGGCGGTCGAGGAGACGCTGCACGCCGTACTCGCCGACTCCGGGGCCGCGCGTGACTGGGCGGCGGGCCGGCTGGTGAGACCGCTCAGCGCGACGGCCGGTTTCCCGGCGGCCGACGAGGCCCTCCTCCGCCGCCGGCCCACTCCCCCCGCGGCCGGGCCGCAACAGCCCGCCCGGTCCGAGGACCGTACGCCGGACAAGAACAAGACCCGTGCGCGGGACGAGGACGAGAACCGTACGCGGGACAAGGACCGCGCACGCGACGCGGAACACCGCCGGCGCCTCGCCGAGGCCCGCGAGCTGGCCCGCGAGGCCGAGCGGGAGTTGCGCGCACGGGAGGACGAGGCCGGTGCCGCCGGGCAGGCGGTGCGGGAGGCCGGCGTCCGGGTGACCGAGGCGGAGGAGCGGGTCCGTGAGCTGCGCGGGCGACTGCGGCATGCCGAGGAGGAGCAGCGGCGGGCGCGGGCCGGTGAACAGGAGGCGCGGGAGCGGGCACGGCAGGCCGACCGGACCGCCCGCGAGGCCCGGCGCCGGTCCGGGACGGCAGCCGCCCGGCTGGAACGACTGGGCGGCTGACACGGGGGCGGGCAGCGGCCCCTGACCCCCGGGGGAACGCTCCCGTCATTGAGCTGGACGTCCTCCGACCCATCGGTGGGCGTCCGGCCCGGCGGTGGGCGTCCAACCCCGCGACGCATGCACGACCACACGGTGGGCTTCGGGTCTCACGAGGGCGTTCGGCCCCACGGCAGGCGTCCGGCCCCGCGGGGCGCATCCGACTCCACCGCGCGTGGCCGCCCCTGCGCCGGGCGGTGCCCGACACCGCCGTGGGAGCCCGGCCCCACGGCGGCATCCGACCCCGCGACGCCTGCCCCACCACACGGCGGACGTCCGGCCCGCGGTGGGCGTCCTGCCCCAGGCGGACGGCGTCCAGCGCCGCCGTCCGTCGTCTCACTCGGGTGGGTGCAGCCGGTCCCGTCGGGCGTGGTCCGCGCGGTGGTCTGTCGTTCGGCAGCCGTGTGAAGTCCGGCATGCGGCGTGATGGGTCCTGGGTGGGCGGGCAAAGGTCCCCTTCATGCCCCACGCGAAATCCCTGCGGCAGGTGATGTGATGACCACGGCGACGACCCGGACGCCCCGGACGCCGCCCGCCGGAAGCGGCGCCCCGACCGTCCGGCTCTCCTCACCGGCCGCCCAGCCCTCCCTGCCGTCGCTCACCGGACTGCGCTGGATGGCGGCGCTGCTGGTGTTCGGGCTGCACGTGCACAACTTCGGCTACTTCGGCGGTACCGGTGGCCGTCTGGTGTCCTGGGGGTTCGGCGCCGGCGCCACCGGAGTGTCGTTCTTCTTCCTGCTGTCCGGATTCGTGCTGACCTGGTCGGCGCGGCCCGGCGACCGCGCCCTCGCCTTCTGGCGGCGGCGTATCGCCCGTATCTACCCGGTGCACCTGGTCACCCTCGCCGCCGCGCTGGTCATGGCGTACACGCTGAGGCACCAGGCCAGGCCGACCGCGCACCAGACACTCGCCAACGCGCTGCTGCTGCATTCCTGGTGGCGCCCGTGGTGGCAGACCCTGAACCCGGTCAGCTGGTCCCTGGCCTGCGAGGCGTTCTTCTACGCCGCCTTCCCGGCGCTGATCCTGCTGCTGCGCCGGCTCGGCGCGCACGGCTCGACCGCGCTGGGCGGGCTGTCGGTGGCCGCGGTCATGGTGCTGGCCTGGGCCGAAGCCCACCACTGGTGGGACAGGTCGGTCTACTCGTTCCCCGCGGCGCGGCTGCCCGAGTTCGTGCTCGGCGCGGTCAGCGCGCGGCTGGTGCTGATCGGCCGCTGGCGCGGGCCGGGGCTGGAGGCGTCGCTCGCCCTCGCGGTCATCGGCTACTTCCTCGTCCCGCAGGTCACACCCGGCTACTCCGCCACCGTCTGCACCATCGCCGGATTCGCCCTGCTGATCCCCGCTGCCGCCGTCGCGGACCTGCGCGGGCTGCCGTCTCTGTGGCGGCACCCGCGGATGGTGCGGCTCGGGGAGCTGTCGTTCGCCTTCTACATGATCCACCTGCTGGTGCTGCGGGCCGCCACGAGCGCGCTGGGTACGAAGCCGCGCTTCGGCCTCCTGACCGGCCTGGCCGTCACCACGGCCGCCTTCGGCGTGGCGCTCGCCCTGTCCTGGGCGCTGTACGAGGGGGTGGAGCGCCCGGCGAGACGGCTGCTGCTGCGCCGCCGCCGGCCGGCCCCGCGCCCGCGGACGACCCCGCTGGCGCAGCCGGAAGCGGCCCAGGTACGACAGCCGGAGGTGATCCCCGTACGACAGCCGGAAGCGGCCCCCCGGCAGCCCGAGGCGGTCCGGGCACCCGGACCGCAGCCGGAGGCGGTGCAGGCCTGCCGGGAGACGGCGGCGCCGGCGCGTGACTGACGGCGTCACCGGCCCGGTCGGTGGCCGCCGAGTTGTCCTGTTCCTCCGTGCCCGTCCCGTCCGGTCGGCCGGAAGCCGGTCGCACGCGCGGGTGACGTCGGCAACAGTCAGGAGAGTCCGGCGGGTTTCGGGGTAAGCGGCTCCCGACACCGGCCCGGCGGCACTCACCGACGGGCCGGCACCTCGACCACACCGAAGGAGCCGTCTCGACGTGCGCGGGAACCACACCGGGGTGAGCCGGGGGGCGGGAGCCGGCCCGACCGCGGCCGCCCCTGCCCACCGCCGGTCGGCGCTGCCGCGCACCAGGGCACTGCCCGGGCACCGCTGCCGTTCCCGGCCGGGCCCGGGGACGGGGGAACGAACGCCGGCGCACTGAGCGACGGCGTGGCGGCGGCCGGAACGACATTCCGGAACCGCCCCTACCGGTGCCGGAGAGAGGCGTTGCCCCGTGGCGCCCGGAGGTTTGGCCAGGCCGGACACCGAGGGCTACGGTTGGCGGTCGGCAATGATCGGCTCAGGGGAGCCGGCCGACCGGCGTCGGCACCTGGCTGTGCGAGAGGAGAGGATGAGAGTGCCGGAGCAGGATGCGGCCGAATCGGCGCCGCAGGTGGTGAGCGCCTTCCTGGAACGGCGCAGGGAGCAGATCGCTCAGCGCTGGGCCGACGCCCCCTTGTTCCGCTCGGTCTTCACCGTCTCCCGCGACGAGGCGGTCGAGGCGTGCAAGGCCGTGGTGGACGCGTTGTCCGAGGTGGCCGTGAGCGGCCGGCTGGAGGACATCGAGGCGCCCGGGTACACGTCGGTGCGCGACCAGCTGGGACGGATGACCCACACCCGGACGCGTACCGGGTCGACCCCGGCGCAGATCGCCGACGAGGTCGCCGGGTTGCGCGCACCCACCGTCGAGCTGCTGCGCGAGGAGTTCACCGACCCCGCAACCCCGCACGTCCAGGAGAGTGTGCTGGCGCTGACCCTGTTGATGGGGACGCTTCGCCTGGTGGTGATGGAGACGGCGCTGGACGCGAACGCGGAGCTGATCGAGCGCCAGCGGCAGCAGTTGCTCGAAGTGGCCACCCCGGTCATCAAACTGTGGGAGGGCACGGTCGCCGTACCGCTGATCGGGACGCTGGACAGCGAGCGCAGCCAGGTGGTGATGGAGTCGCTGCTGGAGGCCATCGTCGACCAGCGCGCCCGCTACGCCATCCTCGACATCACCGGGGTGCCGACCGTCGACTCGCTCGTCGCGCAGCACCTGATGAAGACGGTCGCCGCGGCACGGCTGATGGGTGCCGAGTGCATCGTCTCCGGGATCCGCCCCGCCATCGCGCAGACCATCGTGCAGCTCGGCATCGACCTGGGTTCGGTACTCACCCGGGCCTCGCTGGCCGACGCGCTGGCCTACGCGCTGGGCCGGCAGGGCATAGAGGTCTCCCGTCCGGACGCGCGTGCGAGCGCCCGGTGAACCAGCCCAGTCCCCGTCACTCCCCCCAGGTCCCGGTACTCGCCCTGGGCGACGTCCTGCTCGTCTCCCTCCAGGGCGAGCTGCACGACGGCATGGCCGAACAGCTCCAGCACGACATCACCAGCCGCATCGCCACGAGCCGGGTGACCGGCGTGGTGCTCGACATCTCCGGCGTGGACATCGTCGACTCGTTCCTCGGGCGGGTGCTCGCCGAGATCGCCTCCACGGCCCGGCTGCTGGCGGCCCGTACGGTGCTCGCCGGCATGCGGCCCGCGGTGGCGATCACCCTGGTCGAGCTGGGGCTGACCTTGCCCGGGCTGGTCACCGCCCTGGATGTCGACCGTGCCATGGAACTGCTGGCCCGGAGGGGGAGCTGATGCAGGTGTCCGGCCAGGCGCCCGCGACGAGTCTGCCCATCGGCTCGGACGCGGATCTGGCCTGGGTCCGGCAGGAGGTGCGGCAGCGCGCGGCGCAGCTCGGTTTCGGTCTGGTGCAGCAGACCAAGCTGGTCACGGCGGCGAGTGAGCTGGCCCGCAACACGCTGGTGCACGGCGGTGGCGGACGGGTGGAGATCACGCCGCTGGACAACGGCCGCAGCCGGGGGCTGCGGATGCGGTTCATCGACAGCGGTCCCGGCATCCGCGACCTGGAGCTGGCCATGACCGACGGCTACACCTCCGGCGGCGGGCTGGGGCTCGGACTGAGCGGAGCCAAGCGGCTGGTGCACGAGTTCAGCGTCGACACCGAACCCGGCCGGGGCACGACCGTCACGGCCGTCGCCTGGGTGACCCAGGTTCCCGGGTCGCGTCCGGTGCTGGGATGAGCCGGGTGTGGGAGGTCCCGGTGCACGACTCCACGCGGGTCCGGGACGCCCGGACAGCGGCCCAGGAGGCGTGCGCGGAAGCGGGTCTCGCCGCACCGCGCACCGCCGCCGCGGAGCTGGTCGCCACCGAGCTCGCCACCAATCTGCTCCGGCACGCGGGCGGGGGCCGGATGGTGGTGAACCTCGTGGCGCCGCCGGCCGGTGCGGGCACGTCGGTCCAGGTGTTCGCGCTCGACCACGGGCCGGGCTTCGCGGACGCCGGCACGGCCCTGCGGGACGGCTACTCCACCGCCGCCGGCTCACTCGGCGCGGGCCTGGGCAGCTGTCTGCGCAGCGCGAACGCGTTCCATCTGTACAGCCTGCCGGGCCGTGGGACGGTGGCGACGGCCCGGATCGACGCGGAGCCCCGCGTGCGCGGGAGCGCGCAGGCGCCGGTGCCGGCGGGCGGGATCACGACCGCGCTCGCCCGGGCGGAGCAGTGCGGTGACGCCTGGGGCTGGGCGCGCTCCGGCGACCTGGTGACCCTCCTGCTCGCCGACGGTCTGGGGCACGGTCCGAAGGCCGCCCACGCGTCCACGGCGGCGGTCGCGGAGCTGCGCCGCGCCGCGCATCTGCCGCCGGCGGAGGTCCTGCGCCGGCTGCACGTGGTGCTGCGGCCCACCCGGGGCGCGGCGGTGACGGTGGCGCAGGTGGACGCGGACCGGGCGGAACTGTCCCTCGCCGGTGTCGGGAACGTCTCCGCCCGGGTGCGTACCGGGGTCGGCTGGACGTCGCACGTCGCCCATCCGGGGATCGTCGGGGCGTACTTCCCGGCGCGCGTCCCCGTGCGCCGGCTGCCATGGCGCCCGGACAGCCTCCTCGTGCTGCACAGTGACGGGCTGCCCAGCCGCTGGACGCCGCCGGAGGACCCCCGGCTGCTCGCCCACGACCCGTCGGTGGTGGCCGCGGCGATCCTGCGTGAAGCGGGCAGCCCCGCCCGCCCCGCTCGCGACGACACCAGTGTGGCCGTACTGGCCCCCGACCGCCGGACCAGCCCCCATGACAGCCGCCTCTGACTCCTGGACCATCGCCTCCGCCGCCGACGCGGCCCGTGTCCGCGCCCTGCTGGCGCGGCTCACCGCCGACGCCGGCGTGCCCGCGCTCGACCGCGCGCGCTTCCTGGCCGCGCTCGGCAGCCGGCTGCGCCGCGGCCTCGGTGAGGGGCGTACGAAGCTGACGGTGACCGCCGAGTCCGCCGGGGCGCCCGGCCACGGGCGCGGGGCGCTGCGGGTCGTGCTCGACGGGCCGGAGCCCTGGCAGCACGTCCTCGCCTGCCCCACGCCCGTGGCCGGGCCGCTGCCCGGACTTGGCGACGCCGGGCTCGCCGAGGCGCTGCTGGACGCCGACGAGGCCGCCGCCGGCCTGCTGGCGCACCTGGACGAGACGGAGGAGCTGGTCCGGTTCCACCGGGAGGAACTGCACCAGACCAACCAGGGGGTCCTGGCGCTGCACGCCGAGCTGGAGGCCGCGGCGCTGGCGCAGCGTGAGCACCTGGAGGCCGAGCGGGCGGCACGCGCGGAGGCGGAGAACGCCCGCCGGCTGCTGACCTTCCTGGCCGATGCCAGCGCGGTCCTGAACGCGTCCCTGGACCACGAGGACATCCTGCGCCGGCTGCCCGGTCTGCTGGTCCCGGAGTACGCCCGGCACGTCGACGTCTGGCTGGTGGACGACGAGGGGACCGCGCCGGGCGCGCGGGCGGCGGCCACGGTGACCGCGGCCCGTACCGGCCGCCCGCAGCACGCGGGCGGCCACCCCGGGGGGCTGCCGGGCGTGGACGACCTGCCGGCCTCGGCGCTGTCCCCGGACCGGCCGCTGCTGTGCCTGCCGCTCGGCGCGCGCACCGTGCGGGGCGTGCTGACGCTGTCCGCACCGGGCGACCGCTTCGACGCGGACACCACCGTGATGCTGCTGGAACTGGCCCGGCGCGCGGGCATCGCCCTGGACAACGCCCACGCCTACGAGCAGCACCGGGACGTCGCCGAGGCCCTCCAGCGGGCCCAGCTCACCGAGCTGCCCGACACCGCGGGGCTCGCGCTGGCCGCCCGCTATCTGCCGGCGACGCACGGGCTGAACATCGGCGGTGACTGGTACGACGCGTTCTCGCAGCCCGACGGCAGTGTGCTGACGGTGATAGGCGACGTCACGGGCCACGGGCTGCGCGCGGCGGTCATCATGGGCCAGCTGCGCACCGCGCTGCGCGCCTACGCCGTCGAGGGCAACGGCCCGGCGCGGATCCTGACCCTGCTGCACCGGATGCTGCGCCACCAGGAGCCGGAGTTGTACGCGACGTGTGCGATCGCCCGGTTCACGCCGGGCGAGCCCGGGGTGGTGTGGGCGGCGGCCGGGCACCCTCCCGCGGTCGCGCGCGGCCCCGGGGGCGAGGTGCGGGTGCTGGAGGCCAGACCCGGGATCATGCTGGGGGTGCCGATGCCGTACGAGTACGAGGAGTACACCCTCGAGCTGCCGGAGGGGTCCACCCTCGCGCTGTACACGGACGGACTGGTGGAGCGGCGGTCCGCGGGGATCGACGCGGGCATCGACCGGCTGGCCCGGGCGATGGGCGCGCTCGGCGCGCTGGAGCTGGAGGATCTGGACGCGGCGGCCGACTCGGTGCTGAAGCCGATGCTGCACGACTCCGAACACGACGACGACATCTGCCTGTTGCTGTGCCGCACCACTGAGGACGGCGCGCAGGGGTGAGCGGCGCCGTCGCGGCGTCCGGCGGTGCCGGGGTGTCGCCGCGTACGGCCCCTCGCATGACCCGCGGGTGGGCCCGTGGTCACGCGGGGGGCCGGTGGCCGGTCAGGCGGCGGACGGGAAGCGTTCCCAGACCCGGTGGCCGCCGAGCAGCCGGTTGAGCTGCTGGAGCACGTCACCGGCGGTGTCGCCGGTGACGACGCCGGGCGCGTCGAGCGGGATGCCGACCGCTTCCAGCGCGCTCTCCCCGCCGCTGGTGGCGCCGATGGCCTTGCCGTGCCGGTACGCCTCCGCCAGCAGCAGTCCTACCCGGGGGTCGGGCGTGGCCTGCTGGACGGTGGGCCGGCCCGCCTTGGCGTCGCGGGCGCCATAGGCGTCGGAGCCCACTCCGGGCGTGCCGGCCACCAGGAGGGCGTCGAATTCCACGGAGCGGGCGGCGGCGTAGGTCCGCTGGACGGTCACGGCGTCGTCGCCGTCGCCGAGGACGCCGCCGGCCGGTGCGACGACCAGCGGGACCATGCCGCCGTCCAGCACCTCCTGCCGTACCGCGCGGACGCCGTCGAGGTCTCCGTCGGGACCGGTGATGATGCCGATGATCCGGCCGTCGGCGGGCCAGGTCCGGCCCACCTGGGAGAGGGCGGGGCTGGGCTCGACGTCGGCCAGGGGCACGGTGGGCTCGGGGGCGGGCAGCCCGAGGCCGGCGGCGACGCCAGCGCACAGCTCCGGGTCGATGTTCGCCAGGGTCTGCAACGCCCGTTCGCGGATGGCCTGTTCGTAGCACTTGGCGAGTTCGAAGGTGTAGGCGCCGATGATGTGCTCGCGTTCGACGGGGCTCATGCTGAGCCAGAACCGGCGCGGCTGGCTGAAGTGGTCGCCGAACGACTCGGGGGCCTCGCGGACCTTGGTCGCCTCCGGCACCCGTACGGGCGTCTCGACGTACGCGCCCATGTCGGCGCCCGCGGTGAAGGGGCAGCCGCCGTCGAGGGAGTTGGGCCGGTAGGGGGCGACCCCGCGGTGCACGGCCGTCTGGTGGAAGCCGTCGCGCAGCATGTCGTTGACGGGGGCGTGCGGCCGGTTGATCGGGAGCTGCGGGAAGTTGGGGCCGCCCAGGCGGGTGATCTGGGTGTCGAGGTAGGAGAAGAGACGGCCGGCGAGCAGCGGGTCGTCGGTGACGTCGATGCCGGGGACGAGGTGGCCGACGTGGAAGGCGACCTGTTCGGTCTCCGCGAAGAAGTTCGTCGGGTTGCGGTTGAGCGTGAGCAGCCCGATGGGCTGCACGGGGGCGAGCTCCTCGGGCACGATGTTCGTCGGGTCCAGCAGGTCGATGCCCTCGAAGGTCTGGTCGGGGGTGTCGGGGAAGGTCTGGATGCCGAACTCCCACTCGGGGTGGGCGCCCGCCTCGATGGCGTCGTAGAGGTCACGGCGGTGGAAGTCGGGGTCGACGCCGCTCGCGATCTGGGCCTCCTCCCACACCAGGGAGTGCACGCCCAGCTTCGGCTTCCAGTGGAACTTCACCAGGGTCGTCTCGCCGGCGGCGTTGACCAGGCGGAAGGTGTGGACGCCGAAGCCTTCCATCGTGCGGTACGAGCGGGGGATGCCCCGGTCGGACATGTTCCACAGGGTGTGATGGGTGGCCTCGGTGTGCAGGGTGACGAAGTCCCAGAAGGTGTCGTGGGCGCTCTGTGCCTGCGGGATCTCCCGGTCGGGGTGCGGCTTGCCGGCGTGGATGACGTCCGGGAACTTGATCGCGTCCTGGATGAAGAACACCGGGATGTTGTTGCCGACCAGGTCGAAGACGCCCTCGCTGGTGTAGAACTTCGTCGCGAAGCCACGGGTGTCGCGGACGGTGTCCGCCGAGCCCCGGGAGCCGAGCACGGTGGAGAAGCGGACGAACACCGGGGTTTCGACGTCCTCGGCGAGGAACGCCGCCTTGGTCACGTTGGCCGCGGTGCCGTAGCTGCGGAACACGCCGTGCGCGCCGGCGCCGCGGGCGTGGACCACGCGCTCGGGGATGCGCTCGTGGTCGAAGTGCATCACCTTCTCGCGCAGGTGGTGGTCCTGGAGGAGCACCGGGCCGCGGGGGCCCGCCTTGAGCGAGTGGTCGGTGTCGGGCAGCCGGGTGCCCTGGGCGTCGGTGAGGTAGCGGCCGCTCTGGGCCGTCCGCGCCTGGTCGGCGCCGGTCGGCTGCCCGGTCGGCGAGACGGTGGCCGGGCCGCCCTGATCGGGCTTGGGGGGCAGCGGCTCGCGGGGTTCGGTCGGCTCGGCGACCGACGGCGACTCGGGAGCCGGCTTGCCCGGGATGCCGTCCTCGGGACCCGCGGGCCCGCTCTGGAGGGCGTCGGCCACCTTGTCCGCCGCTCGCTTCAAGGGGTTCGTCTCGCTCATCAACACCAATTCCTTCACTGGTCACGGACGGCCCCGCCGCAGACGGGGCGGGTGGGTGTCCGGTCGCGCTGGCCGGGCCGGGGAGGCGGCCGGCAGCAGGTACCGGCAGGCAAAGAGGTCGGGGAAGAGGGCCGCGGCGGCCCGGGAGCGGGGTCCCCGGGCCGGGGCGTCCGAAACCGGCGATCGCGAAGATCTCCGGTCGGGGTGAAGCCGGGCCGTCTCCTGTCGAGTTGCCGGGACGGCGGGCCCGCCGGACGCCGGTCCGGACCCGGGGACCGTCAGCGGGGCCATGCGCCTGCCTGCCGATGACGCGTTCACCGGCAGAACGGGCTTCCTGGCCCCGGGCGGGCGCGCACCGCTCCGCCCGCGTACGCCACCCTAGGCGCCGTGGGCGGTTCCCGCAGTCCGGGACGGACCGGTAGGCGACCGGGGGC
The DNA here is from genome assembly GCF_043195475.1 of Streptomyces sp. Y20. NCBI lineage: Bacteria > Bacillati > Actinomycetota > Actinomycetes > Kitasatosporales > Streptomycetaceae > Streptomyces > Streptomyces sp. Y20. The sequence goes on along the minus strand of NZ_JBIDDP010000006.1, from coordinate 50,493 downwards.
CGGCGGGTCAGGGGCGTGCCGCGACCCGCACGGTCTCCAGGGTCGGGTCCGCCGCGTCGGAGATGAGGAAGCCGTGGGCGACTCCGCTGCGCAGGTAGTCCAGGACGTCCGAGGTGATCACCTCGCCCGGTGCCACGACCGGCACGCCCGGCGGGTAGGGGCTGATCATCTCGGCGGCGATCCGGCCCACCGCCCGCTCGGCGCGCACCTGTTCGGCCGGGCCGAAGAACGCGTCGCGGGGCAGGACGGCCTGTTCCAGTTCCAGGACGTGAGGTGCGGGCAGGTGCACGGCGGGCTGCCGTTCTATGGAGTCGGCGTGCTCCACCAGCGAGCTCACGGCGTCCAGGAGCGCCTTCTCGGTCTCGTCGTCGTCGGAGTGGGTGATGGAGGCGCTGATGCGGCAGCTGTCCGAACCACCCACGTCGACGTGGCGATCGGCGCGCAGCCATTCGGCCGCCTGCATGCCGCTGATGCCCAGTTCCCGTACGTCGACGACGATCTTCAGGGGGTCGTACTCGGCGGCCAGGCCCTCCTCGATGATGTCCCCGCCCATCACCCGCAGCCCGGGCATCTCGCACAGTTCGGCGCGGATGCGCTCGGCGCGGTGGCGGGCATTGCCGAGCAGGTCACGTCCCTGTTCGACCATCTGCCGCCGCCAGCCGTCGAGGGTGGCGTAGACGAGGCTGGAGGCGCTGGTGGTGCCGAGCAGGTCCTCGCGCTGCTTGAGCACAGTGGGCGAGATCCGGTCGTGCTGGAGGTGGAACACGGAACTCTGCTCGATGGCGCCGCCCATCTTGTGGACGCTGGTGACGACCAGGTCGGCGTCCGCGTCCATGCCCCAGACGGGCAGGTCCGGGTGGAAGGGCAGATGTGCGCCCCACGCCTCGTCGACGATGAGCGGCACGTCGAACGCGTGGCATGCGTCGGCCACCGCGCGGACGTCGGCGCAGGTGCCCCAATCGGTGGGGGTGATGAGCAGCATGCCCTTGGCGTCCGGGTGCTCGCGGAGCCGGTTGCGGACGTCGTCGGCCTCCGGCGGGTGGGCCAGGTGACGTTCGGTGTCGAACTTCGGGTGGACCCAGATGGGCTCCACCCCGTTGATGATCACCGCGGCGATGACCGACTTGTGGGCGTTGCGGGACAGGAGCAGCTTCTCCCCGGGGCCCGCGACCGCCAGCATGGCGGTCTTGATGGACAGGGAGCTGCCGGAGGTGGAGAAGAAGGCGTGTTCGGCGCCGACCGCGTCCGCCATCAGTTCCTGCGCCTGCTCCAGCACGCCCTGGGACTGGCGGCGGTCGTCCAGGCCGTTGAGGCTCAGCACGTCCGAGCGGAAGACGTCGATGCCGAGGATCTCGGCCACGCGGGGGTCGGCCCCACGGCCCTGTTTGTGCCCGGGTGGCCCGAACACCACGTCTCCGCGTCGCCGGAACTCCTGCAGAGCTTCCAGGACGGGTGCACGCGAGTGATCCATGGCTGTCCTCCTGAGCTGGTCGGTGCCGCCTCCACCGTGTTGCACCGCCGCCGTACCCCAAACCCATCGGCCCGGTGTCAGTAGGCCGTTCGGTGGAACCCGGCTCCGGCACGGAGCACATCACACCGAGCCGCAGGAGGACTTGTGTCGCCGCACCACCGGGTCCAGGAGGAGGTCGCGCGCCGAGCGGACGCGCTGTGGGCCGTGGCGTCAGCCCTGCACGCCGACCCGGAGACCGCGTTCGCCGAGCACCGGGCGGCGGCGCTGCTCACGGGCGAGCTGGAACGCGCGGGGTTCGAGGTGCGACGCGGGACCGCGGGCCTGCCGACCGCGTTCACGGCGCGCTCGGGCCGGGGCCGGCCGGTGGTGGCGTTCCCCCTGGAGTACGACGCCCTGCCCGGGCTGGGACACGCCTGCGGGCACAACCTGATCGCGGCGGCCGGCCTCGGGGCGGCCCTGGTCACGGACGCGGTGCTGGGCGGTGACGGGGGCACGGTCCTCGCGGTGGGCACGCCGGCCGAGGAGGGCGGGGGCGGCAAGGCGCTGGAGGTGGAGGCCGGGGTCTTCGACGAGGTGGACGCCGCCCTGATGTTCCACCCCGGGGTGTACGACTGGGCGCGGGCCCCGCTGACCGCTCAGGAGCAGTACCTGGTGGCCTTCCAGGGCCGGGCCGCGCATCCCACGGGCAACCCGACGGAGGGGATCGACGCGCTCGCGGCGCTGGTCGAACTGTTCAACGTGGTCGCGGCGCTGGGCCGGCGGCTGCCGGAGGGATCTCACGTCCAGGGCATCATCACGCACGGTGGTACGGCCACGAACATCGTGCCCGAGTTCGCCGAGGGTCGCTTCGGGCTGCGCGCGCTCACGACCGCCGCCCTGGACGGCCTGGCGGCACAGCTGCGCACGGCCGCCGAGGGGGTGGCGCTGGCGACCGGCACGACCGTCACGATGGAGCGCGCGAGCGTGCGGTACGAGCACTTCCGGGACAGCACGGTGCTGTCCGAGCGGTTCGCCGGGCATCTGGACCGCGCCGGGATCACCCTCACCCCGCCCGCTCCCGGCGTCTACCTGGGCTCGTCCGACATCGGCAACGTCAGCGGCCGGGTGCCCGCCATCCATCCGTTCGTCGCGGTCATGGACGCCGACGGCTCCGACCACACACCGGAGTTCGCGGCGGCGGCGGCGTCGGAGCGGGCCCGCCGTGTCCTGCCGGCGGTGGTGGAGGCACTGGCCTGCACGGCCGTGGACGTGCTGCGGGACGCGGACCTGCGAGGGCGCGCGTGGGGGGGTTTGCGCCGGGCCGCCGCCTGAGCGTCGTACGCCCGCTCAGGCCCGCGCGGCGTGGCGTGCCTCGCGTTCCTCGCCCGGCCCCTGGGCGGCGGCGCGGACGTGCCGCACGGCGGCGGGCAGCGCCCGGCGGATCACGTCCGGCAGGCGGCCGGAGGACGGCCACTCCACCAGGCAGCGTGCCACCTCCCGCATCTTCGTGTTGGTGTGCTGCGACACGTGCTTCAGCACGTCCCAGCCCTGCTGCGGGCGCAGGCCGGCGCGGGCGATGACCACGCCGATCGCCTGGTCGACCAGCGCGTGCGAGACGAGGGCCCGGCGCAGCTGGGCGACCTCCTCCCGGAGCGCGTCAAGCCGGTCCGCCTGCTCGTCACATCCGATCATGCGATCACCATGCGCATCAGTCTCCCTCTCAAACAGCCGCCAGGCGAACAACATTGCGCAATGCGGTACAGAAAACGAAAAACAGCTGGTCAGCGGCACATGGGGAGGGAATTCAAGGGCAGGTGAGCGGAATGGAATCGCTCACTTTCGACAGCGACGACCTGGAGGCGACGGAGGATTTCCTCAGTCGGGCCTACGCCAGGATGCGCATCGCCAGTGGTACCCCCGGCTCCCACCACGCCCGGATCCACCGCGCCGCCCTGTCCTCGGTGAGTGTCGACGAACTCGCGCTGGACTTCGAGATGAGCTACTCGGTGTCCCCGCTGGGCCGGATCTGCCTGTGCGTCATGCACGAGGGAACCGTGCGGGACCACGGCTTCCAGGGCGTCGAGGACGCCTTCGGACCGGGTGACGTGGTGCTGTTCGCGCCGCCGGACCTGCCGTTCACGGGGCGGATCCACAACGCCCGCTACAACATCACCATGCTGGACCCGGCGCTGCTCTCCCAGGTGGCCGCGGGCCCGGCGGGCTCTGCCCCGGTGCGGCTGACCGGCCACCGGCCGCGCTCGGCGGCGGCGGCCCGGCACCTGAGCGGTACGATCGCCCATCTGCGCGACCATGTGCTGTCCGACGCCCGGATCGCGGACCAGCCGCTGGTCGCCGCCACGGCCGCCCAGCACCTCGCGGCGAGCGTCCTGGCCGCGTTTCCCAGCACGGCACTGGAGGAGCCGACCGCCGCCGACCGTCACGACGCGCACCCGGTGATGCTGCGCCGCGCGCTCGCCTACATCGACGACCACGCCGACCAGCCCGTCACGGTCGCCGACATCGCCGGCGCGGCCCATGTGACGGTGCGCGCGCTCCAGTACGCCTTCCGCCGGCATCTGGACACGACACCGCTCGCCCATCTGCGCCGGGTGCGGCTAGAGCACGCCCACCGGGACCTGCTGGACGCCGACCCCGGCGCCGGGGCCACGGTCACGTCGATAGCGGCCCGCTGGGGTTTTCACCACCCGGGCCGTTTCGCCTCCCTCTACCGGCAGGAGTTCCGGCGGAACCCGCACGAGTCCCTGGGCGAGGCCTGACGGGCGTCCCGGGCGGGGCTCGGCCTCCACCCGGGACGCGGGACGGCCTACGGGAAGGACGTCACCTTGGACGGGACGGTACTGGTCCCCGAGGTGGGTGCGCCGGTGCTGTTGACGACGTGGGCGTACTGGCCCTGGCCGCCGAGGGAGATCACCAGCAGGTCGTGCATCCGGATGCCCGAGGTGGTGGGCACCTGGAAGCCGTGGGCCTGGACGATCGACGGATCGGCCGTGTAGTTGCAGTAGCTGCCCAGTCCCCATGCCTCGTGGGTGGTGACGGTGTCGGCGACCTTGTAGGCCGCGTAGCCGGTGATGCCGTCGTGGGTGACGGCTGCGGCGTTCGGGGCGTCGTACGCCTTCTCGTTCTGGAAGAAGATGGTCCGGCCGCGTTCCCCGGACCAGTAGACGTCGTACTTGTTGAAGTGCTCGACGAACAGGCCGGTGGCGAGGACGTCGTTGCCGTTCACGCGCAGGCCGAAGTCGGCGCGGTTGGTGTTCCAGCCGACGCCGCTGCCGTGATCGGCGCGCCAGAGCCAGGTGTGGTCGATGATGACGTTGTTGCTGTTCACCACGACCGAGTTGGTGGCGAGGCCGGGTCCGGCGCCGCCGATGCGGACGAACACGTCCTGCATGGTGCTGGGGTTGGCGGAGTGTTCGGCGCTGGCGCCGGGCGTGCCGATCCGCAGGAGCGTGTCGGAGTTGACGGCGCCGGCGTCGATCAGGAATCCGGCGAGCCTGACACCGTCGACGTCGGCGACGTGCATCGCGTCGACGCCGTTGTCCGGGACCAGGGTGGCGAGACCGAGTCCGAGGACGACCGTGTCGGGGCGGGTGACGTCGAGGGTCTGGTCGAGGTGGTAGACGCCGGGCGTGAACAGCAGGTTGAGGCCCTGGGCGAGGGCCGCGTTGATGGTGGCGGCCGTGGCGCCCGGCTTGACGACGTAGAACTGGTCGAGCGGGAGCGACGTACCGGCGTCGGCCGGCCAGGAGACGCCCCGCGCGCCGGTGCGCTTGGCCGGCACGAACACCTTGTAGGCGGAGCCGTCGAGGTACAGGAAGGGCTTCTCCCGGGAGACCGGGGTGGTGTCCAGCGTGGTGTACGGGCCGTTGTCGAAGTTGGTCGCCGGGGCGCCCTGGACGCCGGAGAACGTCATGTTCCACACGCCGTTGCTCCAGCCGCCGACCGAGCTGTCGCGGGTGTACCACTGCTGCTGGGAGTACGGGCCCACCGTACCGTCGACCTTGGAGTCCGCGATGTAGCCGCCGGAGGCCCAGCCGTAGCCGTTGGGGGCGAGGTTGAGGCCGCCCTGGACGTGGATGCGGCGGAAGGGCGCGGCCTGCGCCACGGCCCAGCGGTCGGTCCCGTTCGACGGCTTGATGGCGAGGTTCTCCGCCGAACGCCAGAAGTTCTGGGTGGCGTTGCCGTTGAACCAGCCCGCGTCCACGGTGACGTCACCGTTGATCTGGGTGTCGTCGGGGTTCAGCCCGAGCCCGGAGATCGAGGTGTAGAAGCCGATCTGGGCGTTGATCCCGTTGTACGTGCCGGGCTTGAGCAGGAACTGGTACCGGCCGGTGCCGAACTGGGCCGATTCCTGCTTGGCGAAGACGTCGTCGAACTTCTGCTGGAGGTTGGGGGTGGAGGGGTCGACGACGATGACGTTCGGGCCGAGGTCGCCGCCGCCCTGGACCGGCGGGACGCCGGTGGAGCCGGTGTGCACGGCGACCTCCCACAGGGAGTAGCCGTAGCCGGTGCCGCGCGCGGTGCCGAGGATCCGGACGTAGCGGCCCGAGCCGCCGACGTCGTACGAGGCCGTGCCGCCGGTGGCGCCGGTGACGGTCTTGAGGGTGCTCCAGCTCTGCCCGTCGGCGGACGCCTGGATCTGGAAGTCCTTGCCGTAGGCGGCTTCCCAGTTCAGGTCGACCTTGCACAGGTCCTGGACGGAACCGAGGTCGACCTGGAGCCACTGCGGGTCGGCCGCCTGGCTGGACCAGCGGGTCGTGGTGCTGCCGTCGAAGGCGGCGGAGGCGGGCGTGCCGGCGTTCTCGGTGGAGGAGGCGGTGGCCGTCCTGCCCTGGGCGGCGTTGGCGGTGCCGCAGCCTGTCCCGCTGCCGCCCGTGCTGCCGAACACCTGGAACTCCCAGAGGGAGTAGCCGTACGAGGTGGCCCGGTGCACGCCGAGCATGCGCACGTAGCGGCCCTGACCGGACACGTCGAGCGTGTCGACGCCGCCGTCGGAGCCGGTGACGGACTTCAGGTCCGTCCAGCTGTTCCCGTCGGCGGATATCTGGACCTTGTAATCCTTGCCGTAGGCGGCCTCCCAGTTCAGGACCACCCGGGTGACGGTGGCGTTGCCTCCCAGGTCGACCCGCAACCACTGGTCGTCCCCGGCGGCCGAGGACCAGCGGGTCCCGGTGTCGCCGTCGACGCCCAGCGCGGCGGTGGTGCCGTTGTTCTCCTCGGACGACGCGGTGGCCGTCCTCCCCTGGGACAGGGGGGTTTCGGCCGCGGCGGCCGGGGGTTGTGTGGCGGGAAGGGCGATCAGCGCTGCCATGGCGGACAGCGCGATGCCCAGGGATCTCAGTCTCATGCGGCGGCTCCAGACGGCTCGGGGGTCAAGCGGCTGACCCCACGGCTTAGTTCATGTTGTGATTTAAGTGGTGAGTCAAGCGGGTTACAAGCCTTCGGACGCCACATCCTTCAACTACCGCGCCACGATCACCCGCACCGCGACCCGCGGCACGGGGCAGGCGTCCGCACCGCCGCGGAGCCGCCCTCATGGCACGGCCGCCTCCGGGCCGCGGGGCGCAGCCGTGCGCGGCCCGGCGGACGGCGCGAACGACCGTGTCGCGCGGGAGGCGCCGGCGCGGCACCGGTGGGACGTCACCGGCCTGCCGGTGCGAGCGCCGGCGGGGCACCGGTCACGACAGCGGTTCGTCCCAGGCCAGTCGGCGGATCAGCTCCTCGTCCGGTTCGGCGGGGCGGGCCATGACGGCAGCCGGCCCGGACGGGGGGCGGGTGCCTCGGGAGAGGCCGCCGCTGACGGTGATGTTGTGCTCTACGCGCGGGCGGCGGAACCGCTCGTACTCTGCCAGCGCTGTCGGCGGGTCGGGCAGGTCACGCAGCGCCTTGGCGAGGACGACGGCGTCCTCCAGGGCCATCGAGGCGCCCTGGCCGGTCGCAGGCGAGGCCGCGTGGGCCGCGTCACCGACGAGCAGCACGCGTCCCGCCCGCCAGGTGGTGCCGAGCGGCAGCTCCGTGGCATTGGTGACCATGATGCTGTCGCAGGCCTCGACGAGACCGGCGGCGGGCGTGTCGTCCTCGCGCAGCAACGGCAGCAACTGCTCGCGCAGCACGGCGGACGGTCGGGCGGTCGCGCCGGCGGGCAGCGGGTCTCCGCCGGCGCGCGCGAACCAGTACGTCTCCCCGGCCGGCGAAACCGCGTAGCCGAACGCGGTCGCGGCGCCCCGCACCATGGTGATCACGCCGGCCGTGGCGGGCGCCGGACCGATGGCGCCGGTGTGCCCGTAGCCGTAGTAGACCCGCTGGCCCGCGTAGACGGGCCGGGCGCCGGGTGCGAGGAGCCGCCGCACGGCCGAGTGCAGGCCGTCGGCACCGACGAGCAGGTCTCCCATGGCGGTACCGCCACCGGCGAAACGGGCGGCGACGCCGCCCGGGCCGTCCGTCAGCGACACCAGCCGCGCGCCGTGGCACAGCCGGATCCCCCGCCGGACCGCCTCGCCCTGGAGGGCCGCGTTCAGCTCGCCGCGGCGCAGACAGCGGTAGCGCAGGGCGGGATCGTCGGCCTCACCGAGCGGTCCGCGCCTCACCTCGGCTCCCCGGTGGTCCAGCAGCCGCAGCGAAGTCAGCGGAAAACCGACGGCCGTGACGGCGTCCGTGGCGTCGAGCTCGGCCAGGGCGCGCATGCCGTTGCTCGCCAGGGTCAGGAAGGCGCCGATGTCCTCGGCCGTGTCCGGGTGGGCCTCGAACACCGTGACGTCGTGCCCGGCCTTGCGCAGCCCCAGCGCGGCCGCGCTACCCGCGATCCCACCGCCGATCACCAGTACCTTCACCGCACCCGCCCCCTCGCCCGCCGCGTCCCGCGCCGGCAGTGATGACGACCATTCAAGTCCAGCGGGGGGCCGGGCAGCTGACGCGGAGCCGCGATCCGGACAGCGCGGGGTGACCGGGGCGGGGAGCGGGGTTACCGAGGCCGAGGGGAGCGCGGCGGCACGGGTGCCGGCCCCGGCAGAGGACCGGGCGCGCATCGAGCGGCCACCGCGTCGGCGCCGGTCCCGAGGACGCCGGATCGGTTGTGGCGGGCGTCCGGGGCGGGGAAGACGGCTGGGCGGGGTCGGAAGCGGGCGGACGCCCGGAGCGGGGCGGAACGCGAACACCGGGGGCGGAACGCGACCCGCCGGGCGGGGACGGGGGTCGGAAGCGGGCGGGCGTCCGGGACGGGACCGCGCACACCCGGGGCGGGACGCCACCCGCCGGGCGGGGACGGGGGTCGGAAGCGGGCGGGCGTCCGGGACGGGACCGCGCACACCCGGGGCGGAACGCCACCCGCCGGGCGGGGACGGGGGTCGGAAGCGGGCGGGCGTCCGGGACGGGACCGCGCACACCCGGGGCGGAACGCCACCCGCCGGGCGGGGACGGGGGGTCGGAAGCGGGCGGGCGTCCGGGACGGGACCGCGCACACCCGGGGCGGAACGCGGCCCTCCCAGCGGGACGCGGCCCTCCTGGCCCGGGCCTCGGGTCCGCTGCCGGGCTACGGATGCGCAGGGTCCCGAGCCAAGCGCGCGCCCGGGCCGGAGCACGATCGTCCGGACCGGGGCGTCCGGTTGCGCGTCCGGAGGCGCGCTCGTCGTGCCTGTCGGACCGACGTGCGCGCCGTTCCCGAGGCACGCGCCGCGGCCCCTGTGCACCGGCGCGCCCCCCGCCGGACGGATGATCGGCGGTTGAACGGGTACTCCCCGGCCATGCGGGTGAGCGTGGTGGATGCGGGGTCGAACACGGTGCGATTGGTGATCGCAGACGTGGAAGGCGGTGTTCCGCTGCCGGTGCACACCGTCAAGTGGAAACTGCGGCTGTGCGAGCATGCCGGCGCGGACGGCACCATCGCCGACGAGGCCGTGGAACAACTGGTGAGGGCGGTGGCCGCGGCGGGCGCAACGGCTCGCAGGTGGCGTGCCGCGGGACCGCTGGCCTTCGCGACCACCGTGGTACGCAACGCTCCGAACCGGGCGGACGTCCTGCAACGGGTGGCCTCGGGCACCGGGATCCGCATGTGCACGATGCCGGGTGAGACCGAGGCCGAGCTGACCTTCCTGGCGGCCCGCCGCTGGCTCGGCTGGAAGGCGGGCCCGCTCGCGCTGCTCGACATCGGCGGCGGCTCGCTGGAGGTGGCGTTCGGCAGGGGACGGCTGCCCGACTTCGCCGCGTCCCTGCCGCTCGGCGCGAGCCGGCTGACCCGAGAGCATCTGGGCGTACAGGACCCGCCGGGGCCGGGTGAGCTGAAGGAACTGCGCCGCCGGATCCGCCACGAGCTGCGGGACGTCGCCTCGCGGATCCGCTGGGAGCGGCCACGCACCGCTGTCGTCGCCTCCCGTACGTTCCAGCAGCTGGCGCGGTTGTGCGGGGCCGCGCCCGGGCGGTACGGCCCGTTCGTCGAGCGTCAGCTGGCCTGCCGGGATCTGCGCGAGGCGGTGCACGCACTCGCCGCCCTGCCCACCGCCGAGCGGGCACAGCTGCCGGGCATCTCCGCGCCGCGCGCCGCGCAGAGCCTGGCCGGGGCGGTCGTCGGGCACACGGCGCTGAAGTTGATGGGCCTGCCCCGGGCCGTCGTCTGCCCCTGGGCGATCCGCGAGGGTGTCCTGCTGCGCTATGTCGAGGACGGCGCCGACTGGTGGACGGACATCACCGGCACCACGGACACCACGACCCCGACGCCGACCCCGACCCCGACCCTGCGCATCGCGGCACCGTCGGCGTGACGGCGTGACGGCGTGACGGGCGCTTCCGCGCGGCGGGTGGCGGACATCCGCGCGGGGGAACCCGGCCGCATGACGGCGTGGCCCGCGCCCCGCGGCTCCGCCCTCGCGACGAGGTGCCGACGGCCGGTCCCGGCGCGGCCGGTCTCGTGGATCGGCCGGTGGCGAGCGGGCGCGCCCGTTCCGTGGCCCGCGGCTCGGGCCGGCCCATGGTCCCCTCACCCGGGCCCGGACCCTGTCCGGTGGCCGTAGCGGCGGGTCAGCGCGCGTGCGTCCGCAGCGTGCCGGCCGTTCTCAGCAGGCGGTCGGCCGGTTCGCGCAGGCCCGGGTGGGCCAGCACCGTGTTGCGCAGGCCGCGTACCGGGCGTCGCCAGAGGCGCCGGGCCAGTGCGACGGGGTGCGGACGGGCCGCGAAGCCCTCGCCGACCCGGAGTTCGCGGGTCTTGAGCCAGTTCTTGTACTCCTTGTCACCCCGCCCCAGGTCCACCAGGCTCACCCCGTGCCGGGCGGCGGCCTCGGCGGTCCGCAGGTGCATCATCAACCCGGGCGAGTAGGCGGGGAGCCGGGGATCGTAGGCGGTGAACCAGGCGGCCAGGACGGTGCCCGACCGGGGTCCGAAGTGGGCGGCGACCGGCCGGTCGCCCGCGTAGAGCACGGACAGCACTCCCGTGAAGTGCTCCTCGCGGACGCGGAACAGGTGGTTCACCAGGCCGACGATCCACGGCCGGGAGAACCGGTCCATGCGGCCGGTCCTCCTGTACTGCGCGGACTTCCACCGCATGAGGGTGCGCAGTGCCTCCGGGTCGCGTTCGTCGAAGACGAACCGGACCTCGCCGACGTCCCGGCCGAGCCGGCGTTCCTTCTTCAGCGTCGTCCTGGCCAAACCGGGGTACGCCTCGCGCAGCCACTGCGCGTAGGTGCCGTCGCCGGGTTTCACATCGATCACCGGGGAGGCGAAGGTACCGGTGACGTGGGGCTCGAACGGGGTCTGTTCCCGGACGAGATGGTCGAACTCGAAGATGCTGAGCCCGCAGGCCCGCAGCAGTTGCCGCACGTTCCAGGTGACTCCGGGCCGGTGCACGAGAGCCTGGCAGTCGGACAGACCGAGTCCGACGGCCCGGCCGGTGCCCAGCGGCCCCCGCTCATAGGGGAGGAAGCCGACCGGTTCCCCGCTCTCCCGCAGCACCGCCACGCGCACACCGGACCGGAACCGCCCGACACCGGCGGCGAATTCGGGGGCCAGGAACGGGTTGGCGTACTCGGGTGACTCGTCCATCGCCAGGTGCCAGGCCCTGCGCAGGCCGGGCGTCAGGTCACCGGGTCTGTGGACGGTGATCTCCACGTCGTTGATCCCCACGTCGATCCCCACGTCAGGTCGCCCGTTCCCCGGCCGGGAAACCGAACCGTGGGAGCTGGCTCAAACCTGACGAGAAAGCCCGCGGTCTGTCAAGGGTGCCCAGCGCGGCCGATGGGGGCCGCGGAGCGCGGCATGACCCACCGCGGTATTGACATGAACCTGTAGCTACACCGACGCTGCGTGCGTGAAGTTGCTCGAATGATGCTCGTTCCGAGCGTTTCCGAGCAACGCCGCGTAAGAACAGTCAGTCCGCGAAGGTGCGAGGGGAGCTGTTCCGCCGTGCGAAGACTCCGACACCGTGTGCCATGGCCGGCCTGGATACCGCTGGGGCTGTCGGCCGTCCTGGCCGGGACCGCGCTGGCCGTTCCGGCCCCCGCTCACGCCACCGCCACCGCGTCCGGCGCGGTGCTGGACCCGGGCCACAGCAGCGTCACCTGGCGGAGCCCGGTCTACGCCAAGGGCACCGGCGCCGGGCCCGAGCACTGCCCCGGTGCCGCCGAAGACCCCGAGAGCAAGGTGTGCGACCGCTTCGACCTGACCGTCTCGGTGCCGGACGGTTACTGGGACGACAACCCCGAGGGCGGTGTCCCGCTGTCGGTCGGCTGGGAGCACCCCTCGGACGACTTCGACCTGTACGTCTACGACGACCAGGGCAGGCAGGTGGCGTCCGGTGCGGGCACCGCCGACCCCGAGGCCACGGTGATCCCGCGGGCGTCGGGGACGTACCACGTCGTGGTGGTGCCGTACGACGTGCACGACAACTCCTTCACGGGCACCGCCTATCTGCCGGCCACGGCGGACGCCGGTGCCCTCACCTCCTTCTCGGGCGGCGAGGGGCGCTACACCATCGGGGCCGGGCGGCTCACGGCCCGCGCCGATTTCCTGACGGGCGGCCGGCTGCGTCTCCAGGCGGATCCGTCGGGCTCGCTCAGCGACCCGGCCGGCACCGCCATCGTGCGCGGGCAGCCGGCCCGGCAGCGGCACACCTCGTCCTTCGACGCGGGCGGCTACTACGGCATCCGGTCCCCGCAGGCGGTGCTGCGCGTGTACAAGAAGCCGCTGCGGTTCGGGCTGTACCGGCCCGACAACCGCACCCGGATCTGGCAGGAGGACAAGCCGTTGCGCTGGTCGACCGGCGGGATGCGGCAGAGCCTGGTCCGGGGCGCGGACGAGCAGTTCTTCGGCGGCGGCGAGCAGAACGGCCGTTTCTCGCACCGCGGGCGGACCATCCACGTGGCGAACAGCTTCGACTGGAACGAGGGCGGCTACAACAACTCCCAGCCCTTCTACCTCTCCAGCGCGGGCTACGGCGTCTTCCGCAACACCTTCGCACCGGGCGTGTACGGCTTCGGCTCGCCGGTCACCACCGGCCACCAGGAACGGCGCCTGGACGCCTACTACTTCCTCGGCGACGCCCGCCAGGTCATCGGCCAGTACACGTCGCTGGTGGGCAAGCCCTTCATGCCACCGGTGTACGGCCTGGAGCCGGGCGACTCGGACTGCTACCTGCACAACGCCAACCGGGGCGAGCGGCACACCCTGGACGCGCTGAAGACCGCCGACGGCTACACCGCGAACGGGATGCCGCTCGGCTGGATGCTGGTCAACGACGGGTACGGCTGCGGGTACGAGGACCTGGAGCAGACGGGGAAGGGCCTGCAGGACCACCACGCCCAGCTCGGCCTGTGGACCCAGGACGGCATCGGGAAACTCGCCGACCAGGTCCGGGCCGGCCAGCGGGTGGCCAAGCTGGACGTGGCCTGGGTGGGCAACGGCTACCGGTTCGCGCTGGACGCCTGCGACGCGGCCAAGCGGGGGATCGAGGACAACAGCGACGCCCGCGGCTTCGTGTGGCTGCCGGTGTCCTGGGCGGGCGCCCAGCGCTGCGGGGTGCTGTGGAGCGGCGACCAGAAGCTGTCCTGGGACTACATCCGCTGGCAGATCCCGACGTACGCCGGGGCGACCCTGTCCGGCATCGCCTACAACACCGGCGACGTGGGCAGCATCTACCGCCACGACCCCACCATGTACACCCGCGACCTCCAGTGGAAGGCGTTCCTGCCGGCCGTCATGACGATGGACGGCTGGGCCACCGACATCACCACCGGCAAGCCCGCCGACCAGCAGCCCTGGCGCGACGGTGAGCCGTACACCTCCGTCAACCGCGCCTATCTCCAGCTGAAGGAGCGGCTGCTGCCGTACATGTACACCCTGTCCGCCCAGGCGGCGCGGACGGGTGTGGGCGCGGTGCGCCCGCTGTGGCTGGAGTATCCGGACGACCCCGGCACGCTCGGCGCGCAGGCGGCGTACGAGTTCCTGTCCGGCCCGGACTTCCTCGTCGCGCCGGTCTACGAGAACTCCGACACCCGCGACGGGATCTACCTGCCGAAGGGCACCTGGACCGACTACTGGACCGGCCGCACCTACCGGGGCCCGACCACGCTCGACGGCTACCACGCGCCCCTGGACACCCTCCCGTTGTTCGTGCGCGAAGGCGCGATCGTGCCCATGTGGCCGAAGGGGACGACGAGTTGGCAGACCCGCGACCGGCACGAGCTGGACTGGGACCTCTACCCGGCCGCGCACGGCACCAGCCACTACACGCTGTACGAGGACGACGGCGTGACCCGTGCCTTCGCCAAGGGCGCCGCGGCCACCCAGCGGGTGTCGGTGCGTGAGGGCACCCGGGGCACCACCGTGGCGGTAGGGGCGAGCAGGGGCGACTACGCGGGCAAGGCGGCCGTCCGGTCCTACCGGTTCACCGTGCACGGCGCCGGCGCACCCGCGCGGATCCTGCTCGACGGGCGTCAACTTCCGCGCGATACCTGGTCGTACGACGCCGCTGGGCAGGTCACGACCGTCACCACGGCGAGACTGCCGCTCGACCGCGGGTTCACGGTGCGACTGGTCGACGGAAGGTAAAGAAAAGGTATGGTCTAGTCCAAAGAGCAAGTTGGTCTAGTCCAACTTATTGACGTGGCCGCGACTGCTCCCAGAGGGTGGGGCTCCCCGTTCCCGGGTCCCCACCCTCTGGAGGCACGCATGAGACGTCTTCGGGCATGTCTGGGCGCGGCGGCAGCCGTCACGCTCGCCGCCGCCGGCAGCACCGCACTGGTCGCGGGCAGCGCCTCGGGCGCGACGACCGCGCTCAGCAACCGCTGGTACGCCGCCGCCCCCTATCTGATGCCGACGGACAACGAGCCGCCGGACCCGGCCGCCATCATGGACGCCACCGGTCTGAAGGCCTTCCAGCTGGCCTTCGTCCTCGCCCCCAACGGTGGCGGCTGCACACCCACGTGGGGCGGCACGTCGTCCGTCTCCTCGGACACGGCCGTACAGTCGGTGATCAACACCATCCGCGCCAAGGGCGGGGACGTCTCCGTCTCCATCGGCGGTTACGGCGGCACCAAGCTCGGCCAGGCCTGCGCCGACGCGGCCTCCACGGCGGCGGCCTACCAGCAGGTCATCACCAAGTACGGGCTGCACGCCATCGACTTCGACCTGGAGGAGCCGGAGTACGAGAACACCGCGGCGATCAAGAACGAGATCGGCGCCGCCAAGATCCTCCAGCAGAACAACCCGGGGCTGTACGTCTCCGTGACCACCGCCGGCACCGCGGACGGCACCGGCTGGTTCGGCAAGCAGATGCTGCTGGAGGCCAAGTCGCAGGGCTTCACCCCGAACAACTTCTCCATCATGCCGTTCGACGGCGGCTTCAACGGGGCGGCGAGCCAGACCAGCGCGCTCACCAACTTCAACTCCATTCTCCAGTCCACCTTCGGCTGGAACCAGGCGACCGCCTACGCCCACGAGGGCTTCTCGGGCATGAACGGCCGCAGCGACACCGGCGAGTACTTCGGTCAGGCCGACTTCCAGACCGTGCTGGACTACGCGACGAGCCACAACATGGACCGGTTCACCTTCTGGTCGCTGAACCGCGACCGGCAGTGCTCCCCGGCCGACAACGGCGGCCGTACGTCCGGGACCTGCTCCAGCGTGGCCCAGAACCCCTGGGACTTCGCCAAATACTCGGTGAGGTTCGCCGGCGCCACCCCGCCGAGCACGACCCCCACCCCGACGCCCACTCCCACGCCCACCCCGACCTCCTGCAGGACCGCCTGGAGCGCGACGGCCACCTACACGGCCGGGAACGAGGTCTCGTACAACAAGCACAACTGGAAGGCCAAGTGGTGGACCCAGAACGAGGTGCCCGGCGCCTCGGAGTGGGGCGCTTGGCAGGACGAGGGCGCCTGCTGAGGGCCTGACGTGCCTGTCCTCCCGGACGCGCCTGACGCGGGCCGGCGGGCGCACGCGACACATCGTCGCTTGATGCGTCCCGCTCATGGGGGCGGGCGCCGGAACACCACCGGCACCCGCCCCCACCTGCGGGACTGGTGCAAACGGCGGGACGGTCGTAGCGTCGAGGGAACGCGGTCGGACACAGCACGACGGGTGGGAGCGGCCATGCGCGGATCACTGGTGGGCACGACGGTCACCCTCACGGCAGGCGTTCTGCTGACAGCGGCCATGACGACGGCCTCGGCGAGTCCGCCGTCCGCGGTCCACCGGCCGGCCGCGCACCCGCGGCCGGTCCTCGTCGACTGCCTGTGGCACCGCACCGTCCGCCCCACCGACTTCATCCTGGCCTGCGGTGACGGCAACAGCCGGCTCACCGCACTGCACTGGACGCGGTGGAGCGGCCGGGCCGCGACCGCGGCGGGCGTGAACCTGCTCAACGACTGCAAGCCGTACTGCGCGGCCGGCACGTTCCACCGCTACCCGGTGACCGTGCGGCTGGACGGCGCCCAGCCCTGGAAGAAGGACCCCGGCGTCCGGCACTACACCCGGATGAGCCTGACCTACACCGGCGCCCTCCCGGAGGGCTTCAAGCGGGTCGTGACCTACCCGCTCTGGGACTGACCCGGCCGGCCGTCACCCGGGCGCACCGCGTCCGGTACCGGGAGGTGGGCCGCGTGGGCGACGTCCCGGCCCCGGCTCCCGTCACCGGCCGTCCGCACCCCCTCATGGTGGTGTGACCCCGCACGCCGGCGCCCCGCGCGCCGACCGAAAAGAGGTCACATGCCCCCGCTCCCCCGCCTGGCCGGTACCGCCACGGCCGTGCTCGCGCTCGGCCTGGTCGGCGCGGCGCCCGCCCCCGGCACCGACCCGGTCGTCACCGCCGCGCGCGTCGTCGCCCACTTCGACCCGGCCGCCCGGCAGACGCCCGAGAACATCGCCCTGGAGCCCGACGGCTCCGCCGACCTGACCCTCGCCCTCGCCCGGCAGATCGCCCGCGTCACCCCCGACGGGCGGACCCGGATCCTCGCGACCCTGCCCGCCGTGGCGAACCCGGCCACGCCGGTCGTGCGCGGCGCCGTCGTCACCGGCATCGCCCGCGCCCACGACGGCACGCTGTACGTCAACTACGCCACCGGCACCAGCGCCACCGGCATCTGGCGCCTCTCCCCCGCCGGTGGCGCGCCGCAGCGGATCGCGGCGCTGCCCGCCGACGGGCTGCCCAACGGGCTGGCCCTCGACGAGCGCCGGGGCGTGCTGTACGCGGCCGACTCGGTGCACGGCACCGTCTGGAGCGTCCCGCGGGCCGGCGGCACCCCCACGGACTGGGCGTCGGACACGGCACTCACCCCGCTCTCCGCGGCACCGGCCTCGGGCTCGGGCTCGGGCTCGGGCGCCAACGGCATCAAGGTGCACCGCGGCGCCGTGTGGGTGTCCAACACCGACCGGGGCACGCTGCTGCGCTTCCCCGTCGGCCCGGACGGCTCCGCCGGGCCGGTCGAGACACGCACCACCGGGCTCGACGGCGTCGACGACTTCGCCTTCCCCGGCCAGGGCAGGAGCGTGCTGGCCGCGCTGAACGACGGCAGCAGGGTCGTCCTGGTCAGCCCGGACGGCACCGTCACGACCGTGCTCACCGCACAGGACGGGCTGTCCAACCCGACCGCCGTCGCGGTGCGCGGCCGGACCGTGTACGTGCCGAGCGGCGCGTACGTCACCCGGCGCGACCCCAATCTGCTCCTCGCCCGCCTGCGCCACCTCGTCGACCACCGGTAACCGGCGAACGGCACCCGCCCCGCGCCGCCCCGGTGCCGGGCTGCGCGGGGCGGGTCGGGGCGGGTCGGGTCAGGTCAGTTCGGCGAGGAGGTCGCCGCCCTCGACCTGCTGGATGCGGTTGATGGCCAGGCGGGACACCCGGCCCGCCTTGGGGGCGGTGATCGTGGCCTCCATCTTCATCGCCTCGATGGTGGCGATCGTGGCACCGGCCGCCACCTCGTCGCCCTCGGTGACCGCGAGGGTCACCACACCGGCGAAGGGTGCCGCGACATGGCCGGGATCACTGCGGTCGGCCTTCTCCGTCACGGGAAGGTCGGAGGCCGCGGCCCGGTCGCGGACCTGGATGGGCCGCAGCTGGCCGTTGAGCGTGGACATCACGGTCCGCAGACCGCGCTCGTCGGCCTCGCCGACCGCCTGGAGCTCGATCAGCAGCCGGACGCCGGGCTCCAGGTCGACGGCGTACTCCTTGCCCGGGCGCAGGCCGTAGAAGAACGCCTTGCTGTCCAGCACGCCGGTGTCGCCGAAGGTCTGCCGGTGCGTGTCGAACTCCCGGGCCGGGCCGGGGAACAGCAGCCGGTTGAGGGTGGCCCGGCGGTCCTTGGCCAGCCCGTCGCGGTCCTCGGCGGACAGCTCGGGGACGGGCTTGGCCGCGGCCCGGCCCTGGAGCGCCTTGGTACGGAACGGCTCCGGCCAGCCACCGGGCGGGGTGCCCAGCTCGCCGCGGAGGAACCCGATCACCGAGTCGGGGATGTCGAACCGGTCGGGGGTCGCCTCGAAGGCGTCCGGGGAGACGCCGGCGCCGACCAGGTGCAGGGCCAGGTCGCCGACCACCTTGGAGGACGGGGTGACCTTGACCAGCCGGCCGAGGATGCGGTCGGCGGCGGCGTACATCGCCTCGATGTCCTCGAAGCGGTCGCCGAGACCGAGGGCGACGGCCTGGGTGCGCAGGTTGGACAGCTGGCCGCCGGGGATCTCGTGGTGGTAGACGCGGCCGGTCGGCGAGGCGAGGCCCGCCTCGAACGGGGCGTAGATCTTCCGGACGCCCTCCCAGTACGGCTCCAGGTCGCCGACCGCCTGGAGGTCCAGGCCGGTGGGCCGCTCGGAGTGGTCGGTGGCGGCGACGATCGCGGACAGCGACGGCTGCGAGGTCGTACCCGCCATGGAGGCCACCGCCCCGTCCACCGCGTCGGCGCCCGCCTGGATCGCGGCCAGGTAGGTGGCGAGCTGGCCGCCGGCGGTGTCGTGGGTGTGCAGGTGCACCGGCAGGTCGAACTCGCGGCGCAGCGCCGAGACCAGCTTGGCGGCGGCCGGGGCGCGCAGCAGGCCGGCCATGTCCTTGATCGCCAGGACATGGGCGCCGGCGCCCACGATCTGCTCGGCGAGGCGCAGGTAGTAGTCGAGGGTGTAGAGCCGCTCGGCCGGGTCGTTGAGGTCGGCGGTGTAGCAGAGCGCGACCTCGGCGATCGCGGTGCCCGTCTCCCGTACGGCGTCGATGGCGGGCCTCATCTGGCCGACGTCGTTGAGAGCGTCGAAGATGCGGAAGATGTCGATGCCGGTGGCGGCGGCCTCCTGCACGAAGGCGTCGGTGACCTCGGTCGGGTACGGGGTGTAGCCGACGGTGTTGCGGCCGCGCAGCAGCATCTGGAGGCAGATGTTGGGGACGGCCTCGCGCAGGGCGGCCAGCCGCTCCCAGGGATCCTCGGCAAGGAAGCGCAGCGCGACGTCGTAGGTGGCGCCGCCCCAGCACTCCAGGGAGAGCAGCTCGGGCAGGGTGCGGGCGACGACCGGGGCGACGGCGAGGAGGTCCTTGGTGCGCACCCGGGTGGCGAGCAGGGACTGGTGGGCGTCGCGGAAGGTGGTGTCGGTGACGCCGATCGTCGGCGACCGGCGCAGGTGGCGGGCGAAGCCCTCGGGGCCGAGTTCCACCAGTCGCTGCCGCGATCCGGCGGGCGGCTCGCCCGCGGGCAGCGGCGGCAGCTTGGTCAGCGGGTCGAGCACGTCGGGGCGGGCGCCGTGCGGCTTGTTGACGGTGACGTCGGCGAGGTAGGTGAGCAGCTTGGTGCCGCGGTCGGCGGAGGAGCGGGACGTCAGGAGGTGCGGGCGCTCCTCGATGAAGGAGGTGGTGACCCGGCCCGCCCGGAAGTCGGGGTCGTCCAGGACGGCCTGGAGGAAGGGGATGTTGGTGGCCACGCCCCGGATGCGGAACTCGGCGACCGCGCGCCGGGCCCGGCCGATCGCGGCCTGGAAGTCCCTCCCCCGGCAGGTGAGCTTGACCAGCATCGAGTCGAAGTGCGCGCTGATCTCCGTGCCGGCGTGGGTGGTGCCGCCGTCGAGCCGGATGCCGGAGCCGCCCGGCGAGCGGTAGGCGCTGATCCGGCCGGTGTCCGGGCGGAAGCCGTTGGCGGGGTCCTCGGTGGTGATACGGCACTGCAGGGCCGCGCCGCGCAGGGTGACGGTGTCCTGGGACAGGCCGAGGCCGGCGAGGGTCTCACCAGCGGCGATCCGGAGCTGGGCCTGGACCAGGTCGACGTCGGTGACCTCCTCGGTCACGGTGTGCTCGACCTGGATGCGCGGGTTCATCTCGATGAAGACGTGGTTGCCGTCGCGGTCGAGGAGGAACTCCACGGTGCCGGCGTTGCGGTAGCCGATCTCGCGGGCGAAGCGGACGGCGTCGGCGCAGATCCGGTCGCGCAGGCCCGGGTCCAGGTTGGGGGCGGGGGCCAGCTCGATGACCTTCTGGTGGCGGCGCTGCACCGAGCAGTCCCGCTCGTACAGGTGGATCACGTTGCCCTCGCCGTCGGCGAGGATCTGCACCTCGATGTGGCGCGGGTCGACGACGGCCTTCTCCAGGAAGACGGTCGGGTCGCCGAACGCGGAGGCGGCCTCGCGGGAGGCGGCCTCGATGGACTCGCGCAGCTGGGCCGGCTCCGCGACGCGGCGCATGCCGCGCCCGCCGCCGCCGGCGACCGCCTTGACGAAGACGGGGAAGCCGATCTCGTCGGCGGCGCGCACCAGTTCGTCCACGTCGTTGGAGGGTGCGGAGGAGCCCAGCACGGGCACTCCGGCGGCGCGGGCGGCGGCGACCGCGCGGGCCTTGTTGCCGGTCAGCTCCAGCGTGGCCGCGTCCGGGCCGACGAACGTGATGCCCGCCTCCTCGCAGGCGCGGGCCAGTTCGGGGTTCTCGGACAGGAAGCCGTATCCGGGGTAGACGGCGTCGGCGCCGGCCCGGCGGGCGGCGGCCACGATCTCCTCCACGGAGAGGTAGGCCCGTACGGGATGCCCCGGCTCCCCGATCTCGTACGCCTCATCGGCCTTCAGCCGGTGCAGTGAGTTGCGGTCCTCGTGCGGGAAGACGGCGACGGTGCGCGCGCCCAGTTCGTAGCCCGCCCGGAACGCGCGGATCGCGATCTCTCCACGGTTGGCGACCAGCACCTTGCGGAACATCCTGGATTCCCTTCAGCTGCCTGCCGGCGACGAACACCCTGGTGTCGGCCACGCCTGCCGTATCTCGCGGCCACCCTAGGGGGTGTCCGCGCGGGTCGAGGTGCGAAAACCATCACATCGACGGGGTGGCCGCCGCCACACGTCCGCGCCGGCCCGGTCCCGCCGGGGGTGGTCACCACCTCACCAGTACAGCAGGCTGCGGCCCGGCGCAGCAGCCGGTGGCCCTGGGGCCTGCCGTCCGGATCATGCCGGGCGCGCGGGTCCTGGCACCGCGCCCTGATCCGGCTTGATCCGGCCTGATCCGAACGGAAGACCCTAGCGGTCGGCGCACGGCGCCGGAACCTTCGACAGGGTCCTTGCGGGCTGTTCGGCGGGGGCGGACGGGGACGCGGGAGCCGGCACGGTGTGGATCGGCTCGGGGGCGAGGCTGGGCTCGGGGCCGGGGCCGGGCTCGGGGGCGAGGACCAGGGTGGGAGCGGGGGCCGTCGGGGTCCGGGTGGGAGCGGGTTTTGTCAGGGTCTCCGTGGAAGCGGGGGTCGTCAGGGTCCGGGGGGCGGGTGAGCGGTCCACCGCGTGGGCGGCCAGGGACCGTACGACGGCGCGCAGCCGCTCGCCGCGGCCGTGCAGGAGCCCGAGGACGATCGCCCCGCCCACCGCGACCAGGTGCTCGCGGCCGGCCAGGTTGGGCACGGCGATGGACTCCCACACCATCGAGCCGCCGGTCATCGTGAACACCACGGGCGCGCGCCGGATCACCGCGAGGTAGGTGAACAGGCCCACGACGGCCGCGGAGGGCCCGGTGTCGAGGACTTGCCCGGCCTCGGGTGGCAGACCGAACCCCCACCAGCCGGGTCCCAGCGCGATCATCAGACGGGCGGTGAGGGTGCCGGCCAGGGTCGTGGCGTAGGCGACCGCCAGGGTCCGGGCCCGGCCGAGGGTCAGTTCGGCCCAGGCGAAGGCGAGGAACAGCTGGGTGATGCCCGCCCACACCGGAAGATCGAGGGCGGGGACGTACAGCGACACGGGGGTGCGCAGCAGGGACAGCCACAGCGGCAGGTCGGCCTGGACGCCGCCGAGCCGCCGCACCCACACCGCTCCGATGGGGTGCTGGGCGATGTCGTGGAAGAAGACGACTCCGGCCGCGGCGACGAACGCCAGCAGCAGCCCGGACAGTCCGCGCCGCGCGAACTGCCGCACGGGATCGACGACGATGGCCTGCCACTCGCCCCGCAGTGTGCGCCCGGTGAACCGGGCGAACCGTACGAACAGTGAGCGGAACGGCCCGGCGTGCGGTTCAGTGGTCATGAGGCACGGCAGCCCATCGCCTTCGCTTCCCCCGTCATCTCCATCGCCCCTTTCACCTCGCTCCCGGTGGTCCGGCGGGGCGAGGCGTTTGTCCGTCCTGCGTCCGTTTCAGGCGCCATCGTATAGATGTGCGGATCTCCCCCGGCCGACCCACCCCTGCCCGTCTACCCCCGAACGCACCCGAGTTCACGGTGAACCCACGTCTGTGACCGTCCAGTTCCTGGAACGGACAGGGAACCTTTCTGTTTCGATCACGAATTCTCGTATAGTGACCGCCAGTTCACCACCGGTGTCACCACTCACCAGCCGTACGCCTCCCGACCGCACGTCTCCCAGCCCCACTGCCCGCATCTGCCGCGAGGACCAGACCGGACCGATGACCGCGCCCACGCATCCCGGCGAACGACCTTCCCTCCGCACGTTCGTGTCCGCCCTCGCCGTGACGGCGGTGCTGTCGGCGCTCGTGGTCTGTACGGCCGTGGCGATGGCTCCCGGCTCGGTGCGCTCCCCGCTCGCCTGGGGCGCCGGCGCGGCGGCGGTCGTACTCAGCGCGGCGGTGGCCACGGCCGCGCACGCCCTGCAGAGCGCCAGGGACACCCGGCGCAGGCTGGAGGGCGCCACCCAGGACATCGGGCGACTGCTCCAGCAGCAGGCCCGCGTGACCGAGGAGGCGCGCCAGGAACAGCAGCGCCTCATCGACGAACTGGCCCGGCAGCGGACCGAGTTCACCGAGTCGTTCGCGGCCGAACGCGCACGCCGGGAGGAGGAGGCCGCACGGGAGCTCGACCGGCTCGGACAGGACAACATCCGGCTGTCCCGGGAGTTGGACCTCGCCCGCCGCGAGCGGGCCGCCGCGGTCTCCGCGACCTCCAACGCCGCCGCCCGGATGCAGGCCCTCGCCACGGCGACGCTCGCCGACCTGCGGGCGATGGAGGAACGGCACACCGACGAGGACGTGCTCGCCGACCTGCTCCAGCTCGACCACCGCACCGCGCAGGCCGGCCGGCTCGCCGACTCCATCGCCGTCCTCACCGGGGCCCGGTCGGGGCGCCGATGGGCGCGGCCGATCGGGATGGAGTCCATCCTGCGCGGCGCGATGGGCCGGATCGCCGGGTACCGGCGGGTGCGGGTGCACTCCGTCAGCGAGGCCGCCGTCGCCGGGCACGCCGCCGAGGGGGTGATGCACGCCCTCGCCGAACTCCTCGACAACGCCGCGAACTTCTCGCCGCCCAACGCCGAGGTCCACGTCTACGTCGAAGAGGTGCCGGCCGGTGCCATCGTCTCCGTGGAGGACAGCGGGCTGGTGATGGGCGAGGTCCAGCTGCGCCGCGCCGAGCGGGCGGTCTCCGGTGACGTCTCGGAGCTCGGCGGTCTGACCGGCACCCGGCTGGGGCTGGCCGTGGTCGGCCGGCTGGCCCGCAAACACGGCCTGAAGGTGTCGTTCCGGCCGTCGGCGCGGGGTGGCACGGGCGTGCTGCTGCTCATCCCGCAGGACATCCTCACCGGCCCCTCCCCGGCCGGTCCGGCCACGCCGGCCGCTCCGGCTGCCACGGCCGCTCCGGCTGCCACGGCCGCTCCGGCTGCCACGGCCGCTCCGGTTGCCACCACGGCTCCGCGCCAGGAGACCGGCACCCCGGTACGGGCGCAGGCGCCGGCCGCCGTGGACGCCGCCCCGGTCCACGAGTCCGCCGCGCCGCCCCAGGAGGGCCCGGCCGGGCTGCCCAGGCGCCGCCGCGGCCGTACGCTCGCCGAGGCGGAACGCGCCCGGTCCGCGCAGGGAGCCGCCGGAGCCCGCACCGCGCCGGGCACCGACGAGGGCAGGACCCGCGCCGCCCGCTTCAGCAGCTTCCGCCAGGCGGTACGGCCGTCCGCACCCGGCACCCGCCGGCCCGGTCCCGCACCCGCACCCGCACCCGCACCCGCACACCAGGGTCCGGCACGGGACGAAGGCAACGGGAAGCCACTCCAGGACGACCACGCCTCCGGCTCCGCGCACTCCGTGGCGCCGGACGACCTGACCGCCGTACCCCCTGAGAGGCCCGCGCCCGGCAGCGCTCCGGCGGGGGACTCCCCGCAGGACACCGCCGGCCCCGGCGCCCCGGCCGCTTCCTCTCATCCGCACCAGCACGAGCACGAACACCAGCACCAGCACCCGGAAGGCGACTCCACCTCATGACCGGCCCGACCACCGCCGACGACAAGCTCACCTGGCTCCTGGAAGGCCTGCTGGAGAAGACCCCGGGTGCCCGGCACGCGCTCGTGCTGTCCCGGGACGGGCTGAAGCTGTGCCGGACGCCGGAGCTGAGCGTCGACCAGGCCGACCAGCTCGCCGCGATCGCGGCCGGCATCCAGTCGCTGTCGCACGGCGCGTCCGTGGAGTTCGGCGACGGGAGCGGCGGCGTGCGCTCCGCGATGGCGGAGTTCTACGGCGGTGTGCTCTTCATCGTGGAGGCGGGCGCGGGTGCCCATCTGGCGGTGATCGCCGCGGAGGACGCGGACGCCGGGGTCGTCGGCCACAACATGAGTGAACTGGTCGAGCAGCTCGGCGCCTACCTGACCGCTCCGCCCCGCACCTCATGAGCCGTCCGGGCATGAACCGGCCGGGCCGGGACGACGCCCCCGACCGGCTGTACACCCTCACCCAGGGGCGCAGCGGCACCGGCCCCGACACCCCCTTCGACCTGGTCACCCTCGTGGTCGCCGAGTCGGAGCCGGTGGCCGGCATGCAGTCGGAGCACGTGGCGATCCTGAAGCTGACCCGGTCCCCCACCTCGGTGGTGGAGATCGCCGCCGAGCTGCGGCTGCCCGTGAGCATCACCCGGGTGCTGCTGTGCGACCTGCTCGCGGCGGGCCGCGTCAGCGCCCGTCATCCGCACCGGCCGGCCATAACCGACCCCGACATACTGGAGCAGGTGCTCGTTGGACTCCGCAACCTCTGACGCCCGCACCCCGTTGGGTGCCTCCGCCGACCAGGGTTTCAAGATCGTGGTCGTGGGCGGTTTCGGCGTCGGCAAGACCACGCTGGTCCGTTCGGTCAGCGAGATCCGTCCCCTCACCACGGAGGAGACCATGACCCGGGCCGGTGAGTCGGTGGACGACATCCGCCAGGTGCGCGGCAAGTCCGCCACCACGGTCGCCTTCGACTTCGGCCGGATCACCCTGGACGCGCGCAACGTGCTGTACCTGTTCGGCGCACCCGGCCAGGAGCGGTTCTGGTTCCTGTGGGACCAGTTGTTCGCCGGCACGCTCGGCGCGGTCGTACTGGTGGACACCCGCCGCATCGACGACTCCTGGTACGCGATCGACCGGCTGGAGCACCACGGCACGCCGTTCATCGTGGCCTGCAACGACTTCGGCGGCCCCGTCCGCGCCGGTGCGGACGTCCGCGAGGCCCTCGACCTGGATCCGCGGGTGCCGCTGCTCGACTGCGACGCCCGTTCCCGGGAGTCGGGCAAGCAGGTGCTGATCACGCTGGTGCAGCACGTGAAGAACCGGTACGCCGACCCGTCCGCGCGGGCGGGCCTGCCCCGACAGGAGTTCGTGTGACCACCCCCGACGCCGTCCCGCTCAGCGGATCCCGGTTCCAGACCGAACCCGCCCGTCTCCACCGGGAGATGCGGCGCGACCACGGCTCGGTCGTACCGGTGCTGCTCGACGGTGACATACCGGCCTGGCTGGTCCTCGGCTACCGGGAACTGCACCAGGTCACCGGGGATCCGGCGCTGTTCAGCCGGGACTCGGGCCTGTGGAACCAGTGGGAGAACATCCCCGCGGACTGGCCGCTGCTGCCGATGATCGGCCGCGGACAGCCGTCGATCCTCTACACCGTCGGCGAACGGCACCGGCAGCGCGCGGCGATGGTCGGCAACGCGCTGGAGGCGGTCGACCCGTCCGAACTGCGGCGGCACGCCGAGCGGTTCGCGGACGAGCTGATCGACGCGCTGTGCGGCGAGGGCGAGGCCGACCTGATCGCGCAGTACGCGATGCTGCTGCCGGTACGGGTCCTGGCCCGGCTCTACGGCTTCCCCGACGAGGACGGCCCGGGGCTGGTCACCGCCCTGAACGACATGATCGACGGACGGGAGCGAGCCCTCGCCGGGCAGTCCCATCTGGCCTCCTCGATGAGCCGGTTGCTCGCGGAGCGGACGAAGGAGCCCGCCGACGACGTGGTCTCCCGGATGCTCGCCGACGACAGCGGGTTCAGCGACGAGGAGATCGTGCAGGACCTGATGGTGATGCTCGCCGCCGGCCACCAGCCGACCGCCGACTGGATCGGCAACTCGCTGCGGCTGATGCTCACCGACGACCGGTTCGCCGCCTCGCTGTTCGGCGGTCGGCACAGCGTCGCCGAGGCGATGAACGAGGTGCTGTGGGAGGACACGCCCACACAGAACGTGGCGGGCCGCTGGGCCGCCCGGGACACACACCTCGGCGGCCGGCGGATCCGGGCCGGCGACCTGCTGCTGCTCGGCCTCCAGGGCGCCAACTCCGATCCGCAGGTGCGCACCGACGCCTCCGCGCTGACCGGCGGCAACAACGCGCACTTCTCCTTCGGTCACGGCGAGCACCGGTGTCCGTTCCCCGCGCAGGAGATCGCCGAGGTGATCGCGCGGACCGGGATCGAGGTGGTCCTCGACCGGCTGCCGGACATCGATCTCGCGGTTCCCGCCGACTCCCTCACCCGTCGGCCCTCGCCCTGGCTCGGGGGTCTGACCCGGCTGCCCGTCCGGTTCACCCCCGTACCCGCCCTGTGATCCCGGGCCGCCTCGGCCGGCCCGCTTCTCGCGGCGGGGACCCGGGGGCGGCCCCCGGGACAGGCGCAGTACCCCGACCCCGCCCTGGAAGGCACGTCACGATGACGACCGGTACCGAAGCACCCCGTATCGCCCTGGACCCCTTCGTCACCGACCTGGACGCCGAGAGCGCGGCGCTGCGCGCGGCCGGCCCCCTCGCCGCCGTCGAACTGCCCGGCGGCGTCCCGGTGTGGGCCGTCACCCGCCACGCCGAGGCGAAGGCACTGCTCACCGACCCGCGGCTGGTGAAGGACATCAACGTGTGGGGTGCCTGGCAGCGGGGTGAGATCCCCGCGGACTGGCCGCTGATCGGGCTGGCCAACCCGGGGCGTTCCATGCTCACGGTGGACGGCGCCGACCACCGCCGGCTGCGCACCCTGGTCGCGCAGGCGCTCACCCCGCGCCGGGTGGAGCGGATGCGCGGGCGGATCGAGAAGCTGACCCAGGACCTGCTGGACGCGCTGCCCACGGACGGCTCGACCGTCGACCTCAAGGCGGCGTTCGCCTACCCGCTGCCCATGTACGTCATCGCCGACCTCATGGGCATCGACGAGGCGCGGCTGCCCCGGCTGAAGGTGCTGTTCGAGAAGTTCTTCTCCACCCAGACCCCGCCCCAGGAGGTCGTGGCGACCCTCACCGAGCTGGCGGGGATCATGGCGGAGACGGTGGCGGCGAAGCGGGCCGAGCCGGGCGACGACCTGACCAGCGCACTGATCCTGGCCTCTCAGGACGGCGACCGCCTCACCGACGAGGAGATCGTCTCCACGCTCCAGCTGATGGTCGCGGCGGGCCACGAGACGACGATCTCGCTGATCGTCAACGCCGTCGTCGGCCTGTCCACCCACCCGGAGCAGCGCGCCCTGGTGCTGTCCGGCGGGGCCGACTGGCCGGCGGTGATCGAGGAGACCCTGCGCTACGCGACCCCCACCTCCCACGTCCTGATCCGGTTCGCGACCGAGGACGTGCCGGTCGGTGACCGGGTGATCCCGGCCGGGGACGCGCTCATCGTGTCGTACGGCGCGATCGGCCGCGACGAGCGGGCGCACGGCCCGACCGCCGGGGAGTTCGACATCACCCGTGAGCCGTCGGCCCGTCACCTCTCCTTCGGGCACGGCCCGCACGTGTGCCCGGGCGCCGCGCTGTCCCGCCTGGAGGCGGGGGTCGCCCTGCCGGCCCTGTACGCCCGCTTCCCCGGCCTGGAACTGGCGGTGCCCGCCACACAACTGCGCCACAAGCCGGTGGTCACGCAGAACGACCTGTTCGAGCTGCCCGTGCGGCTTGATCCGTAGTCCGGCACGGACACACGAGCGACTGCTGGGCGTCGGGGCCGTCCGGGGGTGGCCGGCGGGTGTGGCGGACGGGACGGGTCTGACCGTCCCGGCCGTCCGCACCGTCCTTGCCCGCGGGACCTGCCGATGGTCACGCGGAACGACCTGTGCGGCTCGCTCCGTGGTGCGGCACGGAGCGGGCTTGACTTCGAGCGCGCTCCAGCTCGTAGCGTCGCGGACAGCAGGCGCGCAAGAGGCCGTCCGGCCCCGGTGTCCCGCACGGGATGCCAGGTGCCGGAATCCGTCGCTAGATGGAGGAAGGCCCACGTGCGGTGCGGAAATGACGATCGAGTGTGCAGGAAGGGATCTCCCATGCAGCAGCGCAGGCTAGGAAACCTCCAGGTATCGGCCATCGGGCTCGGGTGCATGGGGATGTCCGCCTTCTACGGCTCCGCCGACCGGGAGGAGGGGATCGCGACCATCCGGCGCGCCCTCGACCTCGGTGTCGACTTCCTCGACACCGCGCAGGTGTACGGTCCGCTCACCAACGAGTCACTCGTCGGCGAGGCGGTCAGGGGGCGTCGCGACGAATACGTGATCGCCACGAAGTTCAATTACCGGATGGACGACGCCGTCCCCGGCGACATGAGCACGGTCGGCCGGCAGGACGGCTCGGCCGAGCACGTCCGCAGCTCGGTCCACGGCTCGCTCCAGCGGCTCGGCACCGATCACATCGACCTGTACTACCAGCACCGGGTCGACCCGAACGTCCCCATCGAGGAGACGGTCGGCGCACTGGGCGAGCTGGTCGCCGAGGGCAAGGTGCGCTACATCGGGCTGAGCGAGGCGAGCGCGGAGACCATTCGGCGCGCCCACGCCGTGCATCCGGTGACCGCGGTGCAGAGCGAGTACTCCCTGTGGTCGCGGGACGTGGAGGCCGAGGTGCTGCCGGTCTGCCGGGAGCTGGGCATCGGCTTCGTGCCGTACTCGCCGCTGGGCCGCGGCTTCCTCGCGGGCCGCTTCTCCTCGCCGGAGGAGCTGGACGAGAACGACTTCCGCCGCACCAACCCGCGCTTCACGGACGCCAATCTGGAGGCGAACCTGCGGCTGGCGGCGAAGGTGAAGGAGATCGCCGCGGAGAAGGACGTGACCCCGGCGCAGCTGGCCATCGCCTGGGTGCTGGCCCAGGGCGAGAACCTGGTGCCGATCCCGGGCACCAAGCGGCGCACCTACCTGGAGCAGAACGCCGCCGCGGCCGGCATCGAACTGACGAAGGAGGACCTGTCCCGCATCGACGCCGAGCTGCCGCGGGCGGCGGGCGAGCGGTACGACGAGGCGGGGATGCGGACGGTCAACCGCTGACACGACGGGCGTGGGGCGCCGTCGGCCGCCGGACGCTGCGGGGTGCCGGGCGCCCTGCGGCTCTGCGAGGAAGCCCACGCGGGAGCGGGAGTGACACCGCCAGTGGGCTGATCGAGGTGCGGACCGGGTAAAGGCCGGCGGCGGTGACGAGGAGCCGTCCGTCCCGTCCGTCAGCGGCGCTGGTTCGGTCGGCGCGAACCTGCTGGCGCGCCGCCGCGGCGAACCGGTGCCGGTGGCGCCGACGGCTCGGGACTGCGCCGTGACCGGCCGGGAGTTTCCGGGCACCGCGGCCCGAGCGGCCGGCCCGCGTCACACCGGCCGGCCGTCCGGGTGCGGGGCCCGCCTCATTCCTGCCGCCCGGGCAGGTGGTACACGTGGAAGGCCTGCCCGATGACCGGCTGGGCCACATTGCGCACGCGGACGCCGCCGCTGGTCATCCCGTGTTCGGTGCCGGCGTGGGCGTGGCCGTGCACGGCGAGGTCGGCGCCGCCGGTGTCGATGGCCTCCGCGAGCAGGTAACTGCCGAGGAACGGATAGATCTCCAGCGGTTCCCCGGCGAGGGTGTCCGGTACGGGCGAGAAGTGGGTCAGCGCGATGCGCACGTCGCAGTCCCGCTGCTCCAGGTCCTTCAGGGCGCCGTGCAGACCGTCGGCGCACCGGCGGGTGTAGCGCACGAACTCCTTCATGAGGGGTTCGCCGAACTCCCCGGCGCAGCGTCCGACGAAGCCGCCGCCGAAGCCCTTGGTCCCGGCGATCCCGATCCGCGCGCCGTCGGCCTCGACGACGGCGGCCTGCCCCTCCAGGACGTGCGCGCCCGCGTCCCGCAGGATCGCGGTGACCTCTTCGGGGCGCTCGTCGTGGTGGTCGTGGTTGCCGAGTACGGCGACGACCGGCACCCCGAGGTCCTTGATCTCCCGTGCGACGACGGCGGCCTCCTCCGGTGTGCCGTGCCGGGTGAGGTCGCCGGCGAGCAGCAGGACGTCGGCGCACTCGGGCAGCGTCTCGAAGGAGGGGCGCAGGGTGCCCTGGCTCTCGGGACCCATGTGGATGTCCCCGACGGCCGCGACGCGGATCATGTCAGGTCCTCTCCGTGGTCGGGTGAGGTGGTACCCGCGACGAGCAGGTCGCAGTGGACCGGGTGCCCCGCCAGTTCCTCGCGGGCCAGCCGGAGGATCTCGTCCCGGCACTGGGTGGACGGCACGGTGCCGGTCAGCAGGACGGCGTCGCCGCGCATCTCGAGCCGGACGCCGAGTTCCCCGAGGTTTCCGGAGGCCAGGTGTTCGGCGAGGTGGGCGACACGGTAGTCCAGGTTCCCGGCCGTCGGCGGGGGCGGGCTGGTCTCGGTCATGACTGCCCCTCCTGGGCGTCGATCACGTTCAGCCGTTCGAGGAGGAAGAGGAACGCGGCGGCCATGGGCTGGTCGCCGCAGGCCGCGCGGACGTCGTCCCAGTCGACCTTCTCGCGGACGGCGCGGGCCACCGGCAGGACCGACCCGAAGTCGCAGTAGTGCTCCGAGAAGGCGCTGATCAGACTGCGGATCAGGTCGGTCGGGGACAGCACGGGCATGAGCACCGAGTCGACCGGCAGCACATGGGCCCGGTCGAGCATCTCCCGGGTGACGGGCCGGTGGGCCAGCGAGAAGATGATGTCGACGTTCTGCCCGTGACAGGTCGTCTTCAGCAGCCAGTCCTCGGGCGGGGTGAGCACGGCGAGGCCGGCCTCGCGGATGGTGGCGGCCACCGCGTCGGCGTCGTCGGGCAGCACGCAGAAGTCGGCGTCGTGCTGGAGATAGCGGCTGCCGCCGTGGGCGTAGACGGCCACGCTCCCGGCCAGCGCGAAGGGGTGGCCCGCCCGTTTGAAGAGGGCGCCGATCTGTTTGGCGGCCTCCAGGATCGCCTGGCTGCGGTCGTGCGGCAGGTCCGCCGGCTCGGGGGCGGGCCCGCCCTGCTGATCCGGTCCGTCCGTGGCCAGGCGGAGCCCGGAGGCCTCCGGTCGCCGGGCGGGCACGGCTTCCTCCCCGTTGTGCGTCATGACCTCTCCATTCGGCGCCTCTCGCCCCGGGCCGGCCTGATCGGCTCCAGGGCTCGTACGGGTACCCGGCGTACCGCCACCGACACGGCGGCACCGGAAGGTTCAGCCCTCCGCCACGAGCGCCGGGGTCACGGCGGCGAGGGCTGCCCCGGCAAGGGGCGGCCGGTGTCCGCCCGGCCCGCTCGACCCGCGGCGAGTGGCCGCCCGACCGGCCCGGGAGCACGCTGGTAGGCATGGCATCCCGGCTCGGGCGCGCGGGTCCGCGGCGACCGTGGCAGTCGGCCCACGCGCTGCTGCTGCTTCCGGTCGTGCTCATCGTGGTGATCATGGTGGTGGACATGCGGGCCCCCGACGACGTCCACCTCGGGCCGGCGCTGGTGATCGCGCCCGCGCTCACCCCTTCCTTCGCCGGGCCCCGGACCACCGCCGGCGTCGGGGCGCTCGCGGTGGCCGCCCAGATCGTCATCGGTGTCACCCACGGCGGGCTCGGCACCACGAACCACGTCGTGCAGATCATCACCCTCACGGTCCTCGTGGTGCTGACCGTTCTGTACAGCGCCCTGCGCGAGCGCCGCCAGGCCCAGCTGGCCCAGGTCCGTACGGTCGCCGAGGCCGCGCAGCACGTCCTGATGTGGCCGCTGCCCGAGCAGATCGGCCCGCTGCGGATCGCGTCGCTGTACCTGGCCGCGGAGGACGAGGCACAGATCGGCGGAGACCTGTACGCGGCGACCCGGTCCGGCGGTGCGGTCCGCGTCCTGATCGGTGACGTCCGTGGCAAGGGACTGTCCGCCATCGGGGAGGCGGCCCTGCTGCTCGGCGCCTTCCGGGAGAGCGCCCACCGGCACCTCCCGCTGGCCGAGCTGGCCGGCGCCCTGGACCAGAGCGTCACCCGCTACGCGGCCGAGCTGGACCCCCCGGAGGAGGCCGGCGAACGGTTCGCCACCGCGCTGCTCGTGGAGATCCCGGACCGGGACCCGGTGACCCGGATGACCAGCTGCGGCCACCCGCCGCCGCTGCTGCTGAGCCCCGGTCACGTCGTCACGGTCCCGAGCCTGCACCCGTCGCCGCCGCTCGGAGTGCACGCCGGTGACGAGCACACGCTGGACGTCTTCTCCTTCGAGCCGGGCGACACCCTGCTGCTGTACACCGACGGGGTGGTGGAGGCGCGGGACGAACGCGGCCGGTTCTATCCTCTCGCCGACCGGGTCGCGCGCTGGACCGACGACAGCCCCGAGGCACTGATGCATCATCTGCGGCGCGATCTGCTCGCCCACGCCGGGGGGCGCCTCGGTGACGACGCCGCGCTCATCGCCCTGCACCGCACCCGCGCCGAACGCCACCAGCACCACGGCCACGGCGGCGGCCCGGCCCGGCAGGGCTGAGGGCCCGCGTCCGGCTCCCCTTGCGCCGATGTCCCTCCCGGCGGGTGGCCCGCCCCGCCACGGTGTCGCGAGAATCTGCGGCGCGCGCTCCGGCCCCCGTGCCCGACGGCGACACCGTGTACGCGTCCCGACCGCAGCGAGGTTCCCGATGCCCTTACGACTCCCGCCCGTACGGCGCCTGCCGGTACGGCATCTGCTCGCCGGTCTGGCCCTGGTGCCGGCGCTGCTGTCACCGGTGGCCGCGCGCACCGTGCCGGGCGGCCCGCCGGCGGCGCGCTTCGACCTCCAGGCCACCGCGGTGGCCTCGGCCTGACGACCGAGGAGTCCCTGGAGGGCTTCGGCAAGGCGATGCGGCTCGGGGTGTCCACGCTGGAGCTGGACACCCAGGTGAGCCGGGACCTGAGGGTCGTGGATCGAGACCAAGGTGAAGGCGGGTGCGCCCGAACAGACCGCGCCGCGCGGGGTGTTCGTCCGCCGCGTGTACGAGGAGATCCACCGCTCGGGCCTCGGGCGGCAGGTCGCCATCCAGTCATTCGACTGGGGCGCGCTGAGGGTGATGCACCGGCTGGCGCCGAAGTGGCCGTCGGAGGCGCTGACCGATCACGATTTCCTGGAGGTCGGCAAGCCGGGCGCGTCCCCGTGGCTGGGCGGGATCGACGCGGACGACTACGGCGGGGACTTCGTCCGGGCGGCGGCGACGCTTCCCGGCGTCACGCCCCTCTCCCCCGACTACGGCTTCCCGCAGACCGGGAAGGTCGGGGACCCCCGATTCCGGTTCTACTCCGACGCGGCGATGGTCACGGAGGCGCACGCCCGCGGGCTGAAGGTGGTTCCGTGGACCTGCGACGACCCGGCGACGGTGGAGGCGCTGATGGACCTGGGGGCCGACGGGATCATCACCGACTACCCGGACCGGGTCCGGCAGATCATGGCCGCTCGCGGCATGCCGCTGCCGCGGTCCTTCTTCCCGCACGGTCGCGGCTGACCGGTGCGGCGGGCGTGGGGCCCGCCCCGAAGGGGGCGGGGCGGGGCCGCACGCCCGGTGCCGCCGGTCAGCCGACCGGCTTCAGACGGGTGATCTTCAGGGTCTTCAGGTCCGACTGGACGTCGATCCGGCTGACCGTGGGGTGCGCCCCGTCGCTCCACGTGAGCGTGACCCGGCTGGTGGCGTGGCCCGCGCCGGAACCGGTGTAGGCCACCTTCCACTTCACGGGCACGTTCTGCGCGAAGAGGATGCCGTCGGCGTGTTCCTTCTTCTCGTAGGCGGCGACCGCCTTCTTGGCGGCGGCGGAGAGGTGGAACCCGCGCAGGGCCTTGGCGCTCGCGGCGGCGGTGGGGTCGTCGGTGGCCCAGACGGCGTCGATGTAGGCGCCGTAGAAGTCGGCCACGTGCTGGGTGGCGTTGCGCGGGTCGCCCTGGGCGGAGGACACGGCGGCGGCACGGGTGGTGTGGCTCGCGCCCGCCCCCGCGAGGGCGGGCGTCACCGCGGCCAGGGTGAGGCCCGCGGTGAGCGCCGCGGCGGTGAGCAGGGTCTTACGGCTGCGGATGGACATGTGTCTCTTTCCCCCGGTTTCTTCGCGACCGGCCCGATCCCGGCCGTCGACGGAACGTAAGACCTCGTTTTCCGCGGTCCGGTTCCACCGCCCGGCGAATCGGTTCCGGCCGTCTCCCGCGGGTCACCGGCGCGCCGGGCCACGACCGCGCCGCGGTCGGCCGGCGCCGCGGTGCCGGCGCGGCGGCGGTGCCTGCGCGCGCTGGGTGTCACGGGTGGCGTGCGGGGGGGGCTCACGGTGTCGCCCGGGCGCCCGCCCGGCCCGTCGTACGGGCGGGTCGGGGCCGGGGTCCGGGAGGTGGGTCGGACCCCGGCCCCGGGTCTGTCACGGCTTGCGGGCGACCGCGCCGTACATCGCGATGTCCTCGTCCCGGATGCCCTTCTCACCGGTGCCGTCGGGGTGCCACTTGTGCACCTGGACGATGCCCGGCTCGACCAGTTCCAGGCCCTCGAAGAACGCGTGGGCCTCGTCCAGGGTGCGCAGCCGCATCGGCATGTTGCGGGCCGCGTACTCGCGGGCGACGCGGCCCACCTCCTCGGGCGCGAAGTCGGCGGTGCCGATGGACATCGCCAGATAGCTGCCGGACGGCAGCGGTTCCAGCAGCCGGCGGACGACACCGACCGCGTCGTCCTCGTCCAGCATGAAGTGGACGATCGCGATGACCGTGAGCGCGACGGGCCGGCCCAGATCCAGGGTCCCGCGCAGCTCGGGAGCGTCCAGGATGGCGGACGGGTCACGGAAGTCGCCCTCGATGTACGAGGTCCGGCCCTCCGGGGCGCTCGCGAGCAGGCCCTGGGAGAGGGTGAGGACGATCGGGTCGTTGTCGGCGTACACGACCCGGGACGCGGGGGCCACGGCCTGGGCGATCTCGTGCAGGTTGGGCGAGGTGGGGATGCCGGTGCCGATGTCCAGGAACTGGCGCACGCCCGCCTCCTCGGCGAGCCAGCGCACGGCACGGGTCATGAAGTCGCGGTTGGCGCGCATGTGCACCGGGAGCGCGGGCCACTCCCGGGACATCGCGTCACCGGCCTCCCGGTCGGCGGGGTAGTAGTCCTTGCCGCCGAGTATGTAGTCGTAGATCCGGGCGGAGTGGGCGTTCTCGGTGTCGATGCGGTCGGCCGGCCATCCGTTGTCGGGCAACGCCGTGTCTCCCATTCGATCGGTGGGTCTGCGAGGGGCGGGGAATCGCGTCACGGGCCGGATCACAGCTCCTCACGCAACGCGCCGAGCAGGGCCTCGGTCTTCCGCGCGGGCGCGGCCTGCGCGCTCAGCCGGTCCAGGGCCTCCCGGTACACCACGACGTCCTCGGACTTGTCGAGGTAGACCGCCCCGACGAGTCCGCTGAGGTAGGCGATGTCGGGCAGTTCGCGGGCCCGGAAGCGGAACAGGTGGAAGGCGCCGGCCCGCAGGGCGGGATGGGGGCCGTTGCGGAACGGCATGAGCTGCACGGTGACCTGGGGCAGCCGGCTGACCTCGATGAGGTGGTCGATCTGCGCGCGCATCACCTCGGGGCCGCCGACCGGCCAGCGCAGCACGGTCTCGTCCATCACCACCCACAGCCGCGGCGGTGCCGGCCGGGCCAGCAGCTCCTGGCGGCGCATGCGCAGCGCGACCCGGCGTTCGGTGGCCTCGGCGGACGCGTGCGGGGTGGCCGCGGTGAGCAGGGCGCGCGCGTAGTCCTCGGTCTGGAGCAGGCCGTGCACGAACTGGTTCTCGTACACGCGGATCTGCAGGGCCGCCTGTTCCAGGCTGAGGTAGGCGGCGAACCAGTCGGGCATGACGTCGCGGTAGGTGTGCCACCAGCCGCGCTTGTTGGCCTCGCGCACGGACTGGAGGAAGGTGTCGATCTCCTCCTGGTCGGTGACGCCGTAGACCTGGAGGAGTTTCTCGGCGTCCGCCAGCCGCAGCCGGGCGACCTTCGCGGCCTCCATGCGGCGGATCGTGGAGTGGCTGACCCCGATCGCCGCTCCCGCCTCGGCGTAGCCGAGTCCGGCCCGGGTGCGCAGTTCCTCCAGCTGTCTGCCGAGGATCATGCGCAACACGGAAGGGGCGCCGCCCCAGTCGGTCTCCGCGGTCACGCCCACCCCCTCGTCCGGTGCCCGGGTCACGTTCGTACGCGATCGGTTTCCCAGCCCATTCGATCACGTTCTGGCGGATGCAGCATGCACGTGGCTACTTGCAAATTTCAACTTGCTGGTTGCGGGGTGTTGTTGGCAGGTGCCAGAGTGGGCCCACCGCTCCGGTCGACCAAGGAGCGGGCGGCGCGGCCGGCTTGGGGGAGACGGGCCGCACCACGGTCTCCACGGAGTCGGTGTGCCGCTCGCAGCTCCGTGGCCGGGCCGACGGTGACAACCCCCGACAAGCGAGGCCACGAAAGGCGCACGGCGATGGCTCCGCCCACCCTCCCCCGACCGCCCGACGACCGGGGACCGGCCCGACCTCCCTGGCAGCAGGCGCCGTTGCTCCTGTCCGGGCCGCCGCCCGAACACCGTGCGGCGGACACCGAGGCACCCCTGCGCCGGCCACCGGACGGCGAGCAGTCCCTGTGCCGGCTGCCCGCCCCGGCCGGCCTCCCCGGCCCCGGAGGCGAGCGCCCCGGTCGACTCCCCGGGCCCGACGGCCCCGACCGGCTCGCCTCCGGGGCACCCCTCGCCGCCACCGCCGCCTGCGATCCGCCGGCAGCGGTCCGCCGCGGCACCGCCGCCTTCGATCTGCCCGCCCTGCCGGCGTCCGTGGGCACCGCCCGCCATGTCGTACGGGACCTGCTCACCGCCTGGAGCGTGCCGGAGGCCGCCCGGGACGACGTGGTCCTGGTGGTCTCCGAGCTCGTCACGAACGCCCTCGTGCACGCGGCGGGTGACTGGATCGGCTGCCGGCTGGCCGCCGCGGCGGACCGGGTGCGGATCGAGGTCGAGGACCAGGCCAACGGCGGCCCGGCCCTGCCGGCGGTCCGCCGTCCCGGTCCCGACGACCCGCACGGGCGCGGCCTGCTCCTGGTCGGCACGCTGAGCCACGACTGGGGAGTGACGGCCGTCCCCGGCCGGCGCGCCCGCGTCGTCTGGGCGGAACTGCCGTCCGGCCGCGCCTGACCCCCACACCCCGCGGACACGCCCCCGGACCGTCCCCCACTCGTCCGAAGGAGCCCCCCATGCGCCACACCGCACCCACCTCCACCCCCGCCCCGGCCGCCGACCCGTCCTGGACCCGCACCGGCCCGAGGCCCGGCTCAAAGGAACAGTCCGGCTGAACCACGCCCCGCTCCACACCGGCGCCGGCACGGCATCCGTCCCCCGACCCGCTAGATTCACGGCCGGTGCGGATCGTCCGCACCGGCGGCGGCACGTGTCCCGTACGGGGTCCGGGTCCGCCGTGTGTGCCGTCGCGCCGGGGGTTCCATGGTCTGGTCGCTGTTCCGCCGGGGCCCCGCCACCCGCGCACTGCCCGTGCCGGGGCGGTGCGCGCCCGGCCGCCACGTCCTGGCCACCGAGCGGCTGCTGCTGTTCACGCCCCGGACCCGGCTGGACGTCGTGGCGGCACTCGCCGCGAGCGCGGACGCCGAGGCACAGCGGTGGCTCGGCACCCAGGCGGACGAGGTGGTGCCCGGCCCCGGCACCCGCCGGAACCTGCTGGCATGGCGGCCTGCCGGGGACGACGGCCGCCGGATCCCCCGCGTCCTGGCCGAGCCGTACGCATCCGGCCCGGACGACCCCCTTCTGCTGGTGTGCGTGCGCAGGTCCGACCTCAGTTACGCCGGTGGCCTCGAACTGGAGCACCGGGCGGGCGAGATGGGCGGCTGGCTGGCGCCGGGCTGCCGCGGCCAGGGCCTGGGTGCGGAGCTGTTCCGCGCGGGCGCCGAACTGGCCCACCGCCATGTCGGTCTGGCCACGGTCCGGGCCGGCGCGGAGACCGGCAACACCGCGAGCCGCCGCGCCCTGGCCCGCGCCGGTTTCGTCCCGGACGAGGGGCCGCCCCGGCACACCCTCCCGGACGGCCGCGTGATCACCAGCGTCTGGCACCGCCACGACACCCCGACGGCCTCCCGCTGCCACTGACCGCGGACCGACTCGGGGGCCACGAGAAGCGGTCGCCACGAGTGGGCCCCCTAACCGGCAGGGACGGGGGTGCGGCCGGGACGGGGAGCGGCTGCACGTTGCCGCTACGGGCAGTCCGCCCCGCCGGACGGCACGGCCCGGCACCGGAGCGGCCGGAACGGACGGACGGCTCCCGGCGCCGGTACGGAAGCGGGCGGCTCCGCCGACCGGCACGGGCTGGCGCGGGAGTCGTGGGAGCGGTCGGGACGGACGGCCCCGGCGCCGACACGGAAGCGGGCAGACGCCGATCATCGGCTGTCCGCCGGTGGGCCGGACCGGCCGCCGGCCGCCGGCAGGGGGGAGCCGGAGATCTCCGAGGCCATGGCTGCCTCTCCCCGGCCGGGGGCGCCTAGTCGACGGCGGTGAAGGCGAGGACGGCGTTCTGGCCGCCGAAGCCGAAGGAGTTGCTGACGGCGGCTCGTATGCGGTGCGGCCGGGGCACCTTGGTGACGACGTCCAGGTCCATCGACGGGTCGAGGGTGTCCAGGTTGGCGGTGGGCGGGATCAACTGGTGGCGCAGGGTGAGGACGGTGCAGGCCGCCTCGATGGCCCCGGCCCCGCCGATGGCGTGCCCGATGGTGCCCTTCAGGGCGGTGACGGGCGGAGGCCGGTGGAAGACCCGGTGCAGCGCGTTGTGCTCGGCGGCGTCGCCCTGCGGGGTGGCGGTGCCGTGCGCGTTGACGTGGTCGATGTCCTCGGGGGCCAGCCCGGCGTCGGCGAGGGCGCCGCTCACGGCGCGGGCGGCGCCGTCGCCCTCGGGGTGCGGGGCGGTGAAGTGGTGGGCGTCGCAGGAGGCTCCGAACCCGGCGAGCAGCGCCGTGGGCCGTACGCCCCGGGTGCGGGCGTCCTCGGTGCGTTCCAGGACGAGGACGGCGGCGCCCTCGCCGAGGACGAAGCCGTCACGGTCGCGGTCGAAGGGGCGGGAGGCGGCGTGCGGGGCGGCGGTACGGCGCGAGAGGGCGCGCATCTGGGCGAAGCAGGCTGCGGTCATCCGCAGCCGGGCGGACTCGCTGCCACCGGCGAGGACGAGGTCGCACCGGCCGGACAGCAGCCAGTCCCGGGCAAGGCCGATCGCGCTGGTGCCGGACGCGCAGGCGGTGCTGACGACCATGTTGGGGCCGAGCGCGCCGAGGTCCAGGGCGATCTCGGCGGCGGCCATGTTGGGCACGCTGCGGGGCAGTGCGAGCGGGGAGACGCGCTGGGGGGTGTGGTCGGCGAGCCGGTCGAACTCGGCCTGCCAGCCCTGCATGGACCCGGTGCCGACGCCCATCACCACGCCCACGCGGGGCCCGTCCCAGCCGGCGGGGGTGAGCCGGGCGTCGGTGACGGCCTCGCGGGCGGCGAGCAGCGCGAACGCGGTGAACCGGTCGAGCCGGCGGGCGAGCCGGTGCCCGAGCAGGCCGGCCGTGTCCAGGCCGGGCACCCGGCAGGAGAAGGCCACGGGCAGTCCGTCCAGTCCGGGGTCGGCCGCGGCGGTGGACTGCCCGGCGCACAGGCCCGTCCAGGCCGCGTCCTTGCCGATGCCCGCCGGGGTGACGAGACCCAGTCCGGTGACGGCGACCGGGGCCCGTCGTACGCCTGCTCTCACCTGCTGCATGGGGCGTGATTATCCGTGCCGCGAGGGGCTGCTGCGGGCCGCGGCAACTCGATCGGCCCAGGACGGGGGCCGCTATCACCCGGATGCGCGAATCGGGCCGAGCCGGTGGACGCCGGTACGGGTCGCCGCAGACCGGTGCCGCCCGGACGCCGGTACCGCCCGGCGGTCAGTGCCACCGGGCGGGCAACTGGCCGTCCCCGCCGGGTGTGTCCTCGCCGTCGGGTGTGCGGTCCCCCTCGGGCGTGCCGTCCGCGCCGGGGCCGCCGTCCAGGGTGCGGACCGCGCCGGCCCAGGCGCGGGCGAGCGCGGTCCTGAGGTCGTCCAGGGGGCGGTCGGAGGTGTCCAGGCGGACGGGAAAGCCGGTGTACACGTGGACACGGGGACGGCGCACGGGGCGGTCGCCCAGCCCGCGAGCTGTTCGGCGCGGCCACCGCAGGAGACGCGGCGGGCGCCCGCGTGCCCGACGGGGATGACGGGGGCGCCGGTGGACAGGGCGAGCCTGACGACACCGGACTTCAGCCGTCCGGGCGGGCGGTCGTGGGAGGCGCGGTGGCGCGGCAGGCCGCCCTCGGGGTGGATCAAGCACGCCGTGACCCGCGGTGGGCGCGTCGGCGGCGTGCCGCAGGGCGTCCGGGGCACGGCGGCTGCCCCTGTGCACCGCCACGTAACCCTCCCGGGTGAGGGCCGGGCCCAGCAGGGGCACCCGCCACAGTCCGGCGGTGGCCGGTACGGCGGGGCGCAGGCCGAGCCGGCGCGGGGTGCCGATGAGGAGCACCGGGTCGAAGAAGGCGGGGGGTTGGCGGCGAGGAGGCAGCCGGTGCCGGGCGGCTGCGCCAGGTGGCCGGTGCCGCTCACGGTCGTGTCGCTGAAGACGGGCACCAGGGCCCCGGCCCACGCCGGCGGCATCGTGCGCTCCTCTCCGCCGTACGGTCCCTGGGGCGATCACGACGGGGGTGGCGCCGGCGCGCACGCCCGCGCTGCCCCGAATGCCGGTCCGGGGTGCGGTGGCCGCCGGCCGGTGGCTGAATGGCCGTCATGGACTTTCTCGCCACGTACGACGCGATCGCGGAGGACGACGTCCCGCAGCGGGTGGCCCTGCTGCGGGAGGCCATGGCGACCGACCGGGCGGCCCTCTTCGCCGAGCTGCGCGCGCACCGGCCGGTGTTCGGCACACCCGTCGGGGTGTTCGTCACCCGGCACCCCGATGTCCTGGAGGTGCTGTCGGCGCCGGGGACGTTCACCGTGGGGGTCTTCGGGCCGGCGCTGGAGGATGTGCTCGGGGCACCGTTCGTCCTCGCCCGGGACGGCGGTGACGTGCACTGGCGCGAGCGTGGGTACGGGCAGCTGATGCTCGCCGCCGAGGACGCGCCGCGGGTGCGGGAGCTGACCGCGCGGATCGCCGAGGAGGTACTGGACGAGGCGACCGCCGGTGACGCGGACACCTTCGACCTCGTACAGGACTACGCCCGCGTGGCCGCCGCCCGCGTCGCCGCCGCCTATCTGGGCTTCGCCGGCATCGAGGAGGGGACGCTGCACTCCTGCACCCTCCGGATGCAGTGGGCGTTCGCCGTGAATCCCGGCCGCGACCCGGAGGTCCACGCGGCCGGTGTGGCCGCCGGACGTGAACTGCGCGGCGCTGTGGCCGACTTGATCGCGCGCCGCCGAGCCGGGGGCCCCGGGGACGGCCCCGACGACGTCCTCGGCCGGATGCTGCGCACCCGGCTGCCCGCCGAGTACGGTTTCGACGACGAGCGGATCAACGCCAACCTGGTCGGTTATCTGACGGGTTATCAGCAGAACGCCACCCAGTGCACGGCCACCGCGCTGAAGGAACTCGCCGTGCGTCCCGGGGTGCTGGCCGAGGCGGAGCGGGCGGCGGGCGCGGGCGACCCGGCGCGCTTCGACGCCTACGTCTGGGAGGCGCTGCGCTTCCACCCGTTCGTGCCGGTCACACCCCGGCTGTGCGTACGCGAGCACGTGCTGGCCGCGGGCACGCCGCGGCGGACGGTGATCCCGGCCAAGAGCGTGGTGCTGGCCTGCTTCGCTTCGGCGATGTTCGACGAGGAGGTCGTGGACGCGCCCGCCGAGTTCCGGCCCGGGCGCCCGCCCGCGCACAACCTGGTCCTCGGTCACGGCGCCCATGACTGCGTCGGCCGCTACGCGGCGCAAGTGATCGTGCCGGAACTGGTGCGGCGTGTGCTGCTGCGCCCCGGCGTCCGCCCACTGCCCGGCGGTGAAGGCGCCCTGGACTACGCGGGCACCCCGTTCCCGCAGCACTACCCGGTGCGGTCCGGGCGCACCGCGGTGCCCACGGCCTGACGCCGGGACGCGACACCGGGGCCCGCACACGGACCTGGCCCGCGGCCCGCACACCGGGACCGAGACAGGATCCGCACACCGGGACCGACACCGGGAACTGCACACGGGATGCGGCCCGCGACCGACCGGAGGACTGCCCATGACCGTCACGTCTCGCTCAGCCCGGGCCAGGAAGGTGCCGTGGACCTGGGTCAGGGACAGGTCCCGGGACGGCCTGCGCAACCGCTTCGAGACGCGTCTGCTGACCCGTTTCGGCGCGGTCTGGCGGGCCGCCCAGCGCAGCAGGTGGCTGCACCGCAGGCTCAACTCCACCCTCATCGACCTGGCGGTGCTCAAGGCGCCGCCGCGTCCCAACCCGCTGAGCACCAAGGCCCCGTACACCTCCTGGGATTCCCTGACCGATCGCTCCTGGGTCGGCCGGCACCTGCCGCCCGTGGCCGCCGTGCGCAAGGGCCTGCCCGCGCCGGAGAAGGTCGCCGAGCTGTTCCGGCGGGAGGGCGAGGGCCGCTACTGCACCCGGTCCACCGCGTTGCTGCCCGCGTTCGCGCAGTGGTTCACCGACGGCTTCCTGCGCGGCCACGCCGCCACCGGCGACCCGCGCCGCACCGACTCGCCGCACACCCTGGACATGTCCCAGCTGTACGGCGACCGGGAGGAGGTCACCGCCTGCCTGCGCACCTTCGAGGGCGGCCGGATGAAGAGCCGGATCATCGGCGGGGCCGAGTTCCCGCCCGCCCTGTGCGAGGGCGGCCGGATCACGGACGAGTTCCGGGCGATCAGACCGGTCCGGTTCGAGGAAGTGCCCGAGACGTACGTGGACACGCTGTTCGCGTGGGGCGGGGAACGCGCGCACGCGCACATCGGGCCGATGGCGATGAACGTCCTCTTCCTGCGCGAGCACAACCGGGTCGCCGGCATCATCGCCGACGCGCATCCGGACTGGGACGACGAGCGCGTCTTCCAGACCACCCGCAACACCCTGATCGTGATGATGATCCGGGTGATGCTGGAGGAGTACATCAACCACATCACGCCGTACCACTTCGCGTTCGTCCTCGATCCCGTCCGCACCGACCGCGGGGTCTGGCACCGCGAGAACTGGGCGACGATCGAGTTCAGCCTGGTCTACCGCTGGCACAGCCTCGTCCCGTCCACGTACGGTCTCGGCGGCCGTGAGGTGCCGCTGGAGCGGACCGTCGCCAACGGGCAGCTGGTCCTGGACCGGGGTCTCGGCCCGCTGTTCGAGGACCTGTCCCGGCAACCCGCGGGCCGGGTCGGCCTGTTCAACACGGACGCGCTGCTGCTGCCGCTGGAGGCGCACGCCGTCGCAGTGGGCCGCGACCTGCGCCTGGCCTCGTACAACGACTACCGCGCCTACTACGGCTTCCCCCGGGTCACCGACCCGCGGCAGATCTCCGGCGACCCGCGGATCCAGGAGGCGCTGCTCGACATGTACGGCGACCTCGACGCGATCGACCTGTACGTCGGGCTGTTCGCCGAGGAGCCGGAGCCCGGTGCCGTCTTCGGCCGGCTGCTCGAACGCGTCATCTCCGTCGACGCGTTCTCCGAGGCGCTGAACAACCCGCTACTGGCGCCCCGCCTGTTCACTCCCGGCACCTTCTCCCCCGAGGGCCTGCGGATCGTCCGGGAGACGCGCAGCCTCTCCGACCTGGTGCACCGCAACCTGCCGGAGGACAGGACGCGTTACCTCGTGTCGCTCGGCCGGAGCGCTGCCGATATCCCGGCCCGCTGAGCCGGCCGGGGCCGCCCGGTGGGGCCGCCCGGTGGGGCCGCCGGGTCCGGTTCAGTCTCCGGCTCGGGCGTGCGCGAGCAACGCCTCGGCGGCGGCGCGCAGTTGTGCCGCCGCCGTGGTGCAGGCGGCGGCGTGCTGTTCCAGGGTCGGGCGGCTCCAGTCCGGTGCCGCCGGGCAGTCGCCGAGCGTGGCGGCGGTGGCGCGCAGCCGTCGCGCGTACTCCTCCATCAGCCCGGCGTC
The DNA here is from genome assembly GCF_043195475.1 of Streptomyces sp. Y20. Lineage (NCBI taxonomy): Bacteria > Bacillati > Actinomycetota > Actinomycetes > Kitasatosporales > Streptomycetaceae > Streptomyces > Streptomyces sp. Y20. The sequence continues at coordinate 5,708 of NZ_JBIDDP010000006.1, read as the reverse complement.
CGACCGCAGCGTACCGGCGCGGTCGAGGAGCCGGGTGTCGTACGACGTCACTCCTGGGGACTCGGTCACCATGGTTACTCCCGGTCGGCGGGCTGTGCGGGATGTCAGCGCGGCAGAAGGGCACCGGCGCTGCGGTGCAGCATGAACTGGGGGCAGGTCAGGACGAAGAGCGGCCGGGCGGTGTCGATCCCGAGCCGGCGCAGCTGCCCGGCGAAGGGCTCGGCCGCCGCGGTGTCCAGCCGCAGCCCGATTCCGCCGCCGCGGTGCAGGCGGAGCCTGCCGTGAGCCCGGACCAGGGTACGCACCGTGCTCCCGCCCCGGCGGCCGTAGAGGATCCAGTCGGCCTCGGGGCAGGGCACGCCCCGGCCGAGGCGGCCTGCGACGGTGATGCCCAGGTCCGGGGAGCCGGCGCGGATCTCCCGGCCCATCAGGTCGGCCTCGGCGGTCACCCGCAGCACGGGCTGGCCCCAGATCTCCTGGGCGACGACCCGGGCCTCCTCGCTGGTCACGGCGAGGGAGAGGACGTAGCGACCGGTGCGGCGCAGGTCGACGCGGCGCAGCAGGTCCAGAGCGACGTCGTAGGGGCCGGGCCGCCACAGGTCGTCCACCAGCACGGAGAGGACGATCTCGGTGTACGGGCCGATCGTGGTGCAGCGGTGCTCGTACACCGACAGCACCGCCATGGCGCGCCTGCCCAGCCGGCTCGGTGCCAGCCAGGTGACGTCGGGCAGCAGGCTCCGGGCCGTATCGGCGTCGACGGGGAAGCACAGGTGGGCGGCGGAGGAGTCGTAGTAGCGCACGGGCACGTCGACCGGGCCGGCCGCGGTGGGCACGGAGGCGGTGGGCACAGTGAGGAAGGGGTAGCCCTCGGGCGGATTGGCGCGGTCCTTGAGCTGGTAGGCCTGGGTGCGCACGACGGGGCCCCGGTAGGGGGCGAGCGCCTCGTCGACGCGCTCGCGGGCCTCGGGGATCACGGTCCTGAGGTGCTCGATGTACTCGTGGATCATGTGGCAGAGCGGGAATTCGTGACCGGGCCCGATGTAGTCGACCTCGTACCAAGCGGGGTGCGGGTCGAACGGGGAGCCCGCGCCGCGGCCGTCGAGGACGGGCACGATGTCGTGCTGGTTGGTGATGCTGGCGACCCAGGTGCGCGGGTCGGCGGGTCTCTTGCTGTCGACCGGGGACCCGACGGCGACGACGTGGGTGACCCGGTAGGTGCGGCAGAACTCCTCGTCCTGGGCGAGGTTCATCAGGGCGATCCCGCCCTCGCTGTGCCCGATCAGGGCGAGGTCGGCGCCGCGCGGGATGCCGTAGTCGTCCAGGGCGAGGAGGATCGAACGGGTGTACGGCGAGTCCGTCAGGAACAGGTTGCGCCAGGCGCCGACGAAGTCCTGCGGGGAGTCGTTGCGGGGGCGGCCCGGTGCCATGCCGGGCGCCTGGACGACGTAACGGACGACACCGTCCGGACCGCGCACGTTCTGCACGAGGATCCGCCCGTCGGTGGAGAGCATCTCGATGTTGCGCAGGAAACCGAGGAAGGAGCCCTCCGGCGCGATGACCTGCCTCTCCTGGTCGGTCAGTTCGACGGCCTCGGCGGCGCCCTCACCCTTGTCCAGGTGCGCGAGCCGGGCGGCGCTGACGCCGTGCAGCGGGTCGGCCGACAGCGCACGGCCGGCGGCCAGCGCCCAGCCGGTCTCGTCGTTCTGCGGGTCCTCGTCCAGCAGGGCGCGGATCGCGAGGAGTTCGGCCATCAGCGGGGCCAGTCCGGACAGGGCCCGCTGGGCTCCCTGGTCCCGGAACAGCGCCCTCAGGGCCCGCACCGACTCCAGGTCCCGGTCGGCGGTGACGGCCTCCGTCAGCCGGCGCATGCCCGGATCGCGCTCGAACTCGGGGTGGTCGATGAGTACGGCGGCGATCCGCAGCCGCAGCGAGCCGACGGCCACCAGCGCCGCCAGGCTCTCCCGGCCCAGCACCTCCCCGGCCGCGCCCAGCACGTGGCCCACGCCCTTCGGGACCGTGATCGCCGCACCGCCCAGGCCCTGCTTGTTGGTGAGGGCGCGCAGCAGCGCCCAGCGGGCGGGGAGGCCGGTGCGGGGACGCCGGCGCGCGGAGGCGGCCAGGTCCGGGGAGAACAGGGTGGTACTGGTGCGCGCGGACACCGCGCGGATGCCCTCGGCGACGTCCACCACCTCCCGCGCGCACCGGCGCAGCAGTTCCTGGACGTCCTGACGGTCCGGCACGGGCCGTCCGGGTGCGGTGCCCTCCGCTCGCATCCGACGCTCCCTCGGCTCGACGACGTGGGGACAGGGGCGGGGCCGCGTCCGCGGGCGCGGCCCCGCCCCCATCGTCGGCCAGGGCGAGCGGGCCCGCACCTTCATCCATCCAGGTAGAGGTCGCGCACGGTTGCGGGCGGCCCGCCGAGCCTGGGCCGTGAGGTCGTACGACTGCCGCATAATCGCCGCACATGACCCCCTGCACTCCCCCGACGGCACCGGTCCCCCATCTGGCGGAGGGCACGTCGTGACCACGTCCGCCGAACGCCCGGGGAACCTGCGGTCCCCGCTTCCCGACACCGTCCCGGTCGGCCGGCCGCTGCGCACCGGTTACCTGCTGACCCTCGTGGTGGGCCCCCTCGCCGTCCTGGCGCTGGCGCTGCCGGCGGCCCTGGCCGCCGGGTGGGGGCCGCGCTGGTACGACGTGGTCCTCGGCGCCGGGATGTACGCGCTGTCCATCATGGGCGTCACCGCCGGCTACCACCGGCACTTCACCCATCTGTCGTTCCGGGCGAAGCGGCCGCTGCGGGTCGCCCTCGGTGTGGCGGGCGGCCTCGCCCTGGAGGGCCCGGTGACCATGTGGGTGGCCGAACACCGCCGCCACCACCAGTACGCCGACCGGGAGGGCGACCCGCACTCGCCGTGGGCGTACGGCACCACCCGGCGGGCGCTCGCCAGGGGGCTGTGGCACGCCCAGGTCGGCTGGTTCTCCTCCTCACCCGTGCGCTCCCACTACCCGCGCTACGCACCCGATCTGCTGGCCGATCCGGACGTGCGCCGCCTGGACCGCTGTTATCCGGTGACCGCCGCCGTCTCCCTCGGCCTGCCGCCCGCTGCGGTCCTCGCGGTCTCCCACGACTGGCACTGCGCGCTGGTCACGTTCTTCTGGGCGAGTCTCGTCCGGTACGCCGTCGTCCACCATGTCACCTGGTCGGTCAACTCCGTCGCGCACGCCTTCGGTGCCCGGCACTACCGCACCCGCGACCAGTCCCGGGACGTGCCGTGGGTGGCGCTGCTGACCTTCGGCGAGGGCTGGCACAACCTCCACCACGCCGACCCCGGCAGCGCCCGGCACGGCGCCCTGGCGGGCCAGCCGGACCTCACGGCCTGGCTCATCGCCCGGTTCGAGCGGTGGGGCTGGGCGTACGACGTGCGCTGGCCGGACGGACGGCGGATCGCCGGCCGGCTGACCACGGAGGCGGCGGGGCGGCGGGCACCGCGCCGGCACGGCCGGGGCCGGCGGGCCGGCTGACGGCCGGGCTCGTGGTCAGGCGCCGGGGAAGTAGCGGGAGAAGGGGGTGGAGTCGACGGCGAACATGCCGTTGAAGGGGTGGTTGAGCTGGTAGACCAGCAGCACGGTGAACGTGATGAGACCCGTCAGCCCCATCACCATCACCACATGGGTCAGGCTCCTGCGCACCCCGAACATGAACATGAAGGCGACGGTCAGCACACCGCCGACGATCAGCCCGAACCACAGCACCGGCGACAGGCTGTTGCCCACATCGGCCTCCCGGCCGCGCCGCGCGTCGTCCAGGGTGCTGAGCTGGGCCAGGGACTCCTGGAGCGTGGCCTGCTGGGCGGGGGTGGCGTCGACCGGCACCTGGCTCGCGGCCCGGAGGTCGTTCAGCAGGTCCCAGCCGCGCCGGCCCGGCGGCTGCCCGCTCGTCATGGCGGGCCACTCGGCGGACACGACGGTGTGCACGTACACGTCGACGGCATCGCGCGTCTGTTCGGCCTGCGGGGCCGGGAGTCCGGCGGCCAGCAGGCGGATCTGGTGAGCGGCGCTCGCCTCCGCCTGCACATGGCCCTCGGCGCCCGACCGGGACTCCCACACGGACACCATCGACAGCCCCAGCACCAGCGCGTAGAGCACGCCGACCATCATGGAGATGTACTCGGCGACGTCCTCGCGGGGTTCCGCGTCCGGGGCGGGGGGCCAGTAGTGATGCCGGATCACCACGATGCCTGCGGCGACCACGGCGATCCCCAGCACGACGGCGAAGATCTCGATCATCGACTCGGTCTCCTGTCGGTGTTTCGCGGGGGGGGAGTCAGGGGTTGGAGGGAGTGAGGGGTTTGAGAGGGTCAGGGATTGGGGGGGAGTCGGGGGTTGGGGGGATTCGGGGGCTTGGCGGGCCGGGGGTCAGGGGCTCACTCTGCCGCCGGTCAAGGGCTGATGCGCCGGGAGCCGAGGAGGGCGGCGGCCAGGGCGGCGGGGATCAGCATCAGGAACAGCACGGCCAGCAGGCCGAGTCCGGTCGGACCGCCGCCAGGCCGGACGAAGCGGGACATGATGGACGGGTTGTGCGGTTGCCTGGGAGGGGTACGGGAGTTCCGCCCCGGCGGCCGGCCCGGTACGGCCGCCTCGCCGGTGGTTCCCTGACCGGTGGTCGTCCGGCCGGTGATCGTCCCACCTGAGGTCGTCCCACCTGAGGTCGTTCGACCGGTGGCGCCCTGACCGCCGGCCGCCTGGCCTCCTGTCTGCCGGCCGCCCGTCGACCGGCCTCCGGCTGTTTCGCCTCCGATCGCTTCGCCTCCGGTGGCCCCACCGCCGGCACCCTCGCCGCCGGTGGCCCCGCCCTCGCCGGCCGTGGCGCCCGTTCCCGCCCCGGCGGCAGCACCTGCTCCGGCCCCGGCACCTGTTCCCGCCCCGGCGGCCCCGCCTCCGGTGGCGCCTCCGCCACCGGCCGTCGCCGCTCCCGCTGCGGCTGCCGCGCCCGCCGCGACCCCAGCCGCTCCGGCGCCAGCCGCACCACCGACACCGGCACCGGCGCCAGCAGCGCCACCCCCTCCGGCCCCCGCGCCCGCCGCGGCACCGCCCGCACCGCCCGCACCGCCCGCACCGGCACCAGTTCCCGCTGCGGCACCCGCTCCAGCCGCGGCACCCGCTCCAGCCGCGGCGCCTGCACCGGCCGCGGCACCTCCTCCCGCTGCCGCAACCCCTGCCCCAGCGCCCGCGCCCGCACCCGCACCCGCACCGGCACCTGCTCCGGCACCGACTCCAGCTGCCCCAGTGCCTGCCCCGGCCCCCGCACCTGCTGCGGCGCCTCCCGCCCCGGCGGCCGTTCCCGTCCCGGCGGCGCCCGCTCCTGCCCCGGCCCCCGCAGCCGTGCCCGCACCCGCGCCCGCGCCCGCAGCCGCCCCAGCCCCGGCTGCCGTACCCGCACCCGCACCTCCGCCCGCAGCCGCCCCGGGAGCCCCGGCCCCGGCCCCCGCCCCGACGCCCGCTGCAGCCCCCGGTGCCTCCACGCCCGTACCCGGAGCCGCGACCGGAGGGAGGACGCCGGGTACGGGTGCGAGCCCGCCGGGGGGTGGCAGGGGTGGGGGTGGCGGGAAGACGACGCCGGGTGGCAGGGGCAGGACCGGTGGCGCCGCGGGTGGTGCCGGCAAGGGGGGCGGGACGGGGACGGTGGGCGGTGGCGGGGCGGGGGG
>NZ_JBIDDP010000045.1:0-447 GCF_043195475.1 Streptomyces sp. Y20 | reverse complement strand
CTCGCCGACCTGCAGAGCCCCGGCCGGTGGAACGACCCCGACTTCCTGCTCGCCGGGCAGTCCCGGCTCACCGGCGACGAGATCCGCAGCCAGATGTCGCTGTGGTCCGTGATGGCCGCCCCTCTCATCTCCAGCACCGACCTGACGAAGGCCTCGCCCGAGGCGCTCGACGTCCTCGGCAACAAGGACGTCATCGCCGTCGACCAGGACGCCAAGGGCCTCCAGGGACGCATCGTCCAGCAGGGCGACGGCTACGACGTCCTGTCCAAGCCCCTCGCGAACGGCGACCGGGCCGTGGCCCTGTTCAACTCGTCCGACGAGGCACACACCATCACGACGACGGCCGCCAAGGCCGGGCTGCCCGCCGGATCCTCGTACCTCCTCAAGGACCTCTGGTCGAAGCGGACCACGCAGACCACGGGGACGATTGCCGCGAACGTGCCCGCC
>NZ_JBIDDP010000044.1:0-456 GCF_043195475.1 Streptomyces sp. Y20 | reverse complement strand
CCGTCTCCCATGCTTTCCACTCGGTGTTGATGGAGCCGATGCTGGCCGGGTTCGGTGAGGTGCTGTCGGGGCTGACGTGGAACGAGCCGGCCATCCCGGTGGTGTCGAACGTGACGGGAAGGCTGGCTGAGCGGGGTCAGTTGACCGACCCGGCCTACTGGGTCGACCACGTCCGCCGCCCGGTCCGCTTCGCCGACGGTATCGCCGCCTCGGGTGGGTCGGTGTTCCTGGAACTGGGTCCCGGTGGTGCTCTGAGCGGCGCGATCACGGAATCGGCCGGTGACGACGCGGTGAGTGTTCCCGCCCTCCGCGATGACCGCGACGAGGAGCAGACCCTTTTGCTGTCCGTCGCGGAGTTGTTCGTGCGCGGGGCGAAGGTGGATTGGGCGGCGGTGCTGCCCGAGGGTGCCACCGCCACCCACGTGGACCTGCCCACGTACGCCTTCGACCACCAGC
>NZ_JBIDDP010000043.1:0-463 GCF_043195475.1 Streptomyces sp. Y20 | reverse complement strand
TCTCTACACAGCAGTATTTCGACACCAGCTCCAGTAAGTATCAGGATAACTATTCGGGTGTGGTGAAGGCCCAGGACCAGGCGAGTTCCGGTGTGCGTGTGCAGACCGCCTCGGATGACCCGGTAGCCGCCGCCCAATTGTTACTGCTGCAACAACAGAAAGACATGCTGGGGCAGTACAACGGCAATATCACGAGCTTGCAAAACTCGCTGACCAACGAAGAAAGTGTCCTGGCGAGCATCAACACCACCCTGCAAAGCGCGCAGGGCCTGGCATTGCAGGCCGGTAATCTCAACCTCAGCGATGATGACCGCAAGGCGATCGCGAGCCAGATAGGCGCGCTTGAAGACCAGGTGTTGGGCCTGCTCAACACCAAGGACTCCAGCGGCAACTACATGTTTTCCGGGACCAAGACCGACACGCCGCCCTACAGCCGTAACAACGATGGCACCTACACCTACCA
>NZ_JBIDDP010000042.1:0-466 GCF_043195475.1 Streptomyces sp. Y20 | reverse complement strand
CATTATATTATTAAGACTAAAATCGACAGTCAAAAAGGAAGGTAACTATGATGAAGACATTATTTTCAGGTGTACAGCCAAGCGGTATTCCGACAATCGGAAACTACCTGGGCGCATATAAACAATTTACTGAACTACAGGACCAGTATGACTCTTATTTCTGCATCGTCGACCAGCATGCAATCACAGTGCCCCAGGACAGATTGAAACTCCGGGACAACACGAAAACATTGGCGGCAATCTATCTCGCGTCCGGACTTGATCCGGAGAAGATCACTTTATTCATCCAGAGTGAAGTCCGGCACATGCAAAAGCGAGCTGGATGCTGCAGAGTTTGAGCTACATCGGTGAGCTTGAACGCATGACACAGTATAAAGATAAGGCGCAGAAGCAGAGCTCAAAGGACGGCATCAACGTCGGACTGCTTACCTACCCTACATTAATGGCAGCGGATATTCTGCTGTAC